>CATABD010000056.1 GCA_949494735.1 uncultured Oscillospiraceae bacterium | reverse complement strand
AGGCCATCAGCAGCTGCTTGAACTGCTGGGGGGCCTGGGGCAGGGCGTAGAACTTGCCGGGGTGCTTGCGGGAGGGGACGAGGTAGTCCCGCGCCCCCTCGGGGGAGGAGGCGGTGAGGATGGGGGTGGTGATCTCCAAAAATCCCTCGCCGGTCATGGCGGCGCGCAGGGCGGCCACCACGTTGCAGCGCAGGACGATGTTGTTTTTCACCTCCGGGTTGCGCAGGTCCAAATAGCGGTACTTGAGCCGCTGGGTCTCGTCCGCCTCCCGGGAGCGGTTGATGGGGAAGGGCAGCTCGTTGTGCCGGCAGCGGCCCAGCACCTCGATCCTGGCGGGGACGACCTCGATGTCGCCGGTGGGCAGCTTGGGGTTTTTGCTGTCCCGCTCCCGGACCACGCCCTCCACCGAGATGGTGGACTCCTTGTTCAGCCCCTTGACAGCGGCCATCATCTCCTCCGTCTCGATGACCACCTGGGTGGCGCCGTAGAAGTCCCGGAGCACCAGGAAGGCCAGGTTCTGGCCCACCTCCCGGATGTTCTCCATCCAGCCCACGAGTTTGACCTGCTGCCCCGCGTGTTCGATGCGAAGGTCGTTACAGGTGTGTGTGCGCGATTGAACCATGATAATCAACTCCAATTTGTAATATTATTATAGTTTGACAACAATTTGTTTTCACCCTGCCGCGCCGTATTCCCGCAAAATGTCAAATACCTGTTGGAACAGGTCCGTTTCCGTTTGATAGGATCGGCAGCCCTCCAGTCTCGAGGTGATCCCCCCTGTAACCACCTGCCCATTGCTGTAGATGGTGACCAGGTTGAACAGGCCGCCTTGGATACGCAGGTAGAACTGGAGGGCGTCTGCCCCGGGTACTTCGATGCGGTCCCGAGCAATGGGGCTCAGATTGGACAGGCTGGCCCGGTATTCGTGTTCCTCCAGGGCGTTGGCGATGGCCTGGGCGGCGGGGTGCTTGTTGGGTACCGCCAGATGGTATGAGCCGTATTCTTTGACCTCCTCCGACACGTCATACAGCACAGACCCGGAAAAGGAAAATGAGTCGGTTTGATCTGTACCGATGATGTCGGCCCAGCTTTTAGGAACGAGGGTGTATCGGAGGCAAAATGCCGCCAGCGCCGCCAGGACTACCCCCGCGATGATAAGGCCCTTGTATTTTTTCATGGCTCACGCTTTTTCCCGGATAGGGGGCGCATTCCGCCCCGCCTCCAGGATGGCCAGCACAACCCCCGCCGCCTCCTCTGCGGCCAGCAGCCGCTGTTCCCCGGAGGCCATGTCCTTTAGCGACACCTTGCCCTGGACGATCTCATCCTCACCCAAAAATGCGGTGAAAGGGACGCCCAGCCTGTCGGCATAGGACATCTTCTGCTTGAACTTCTTTTGCTCGGTGTACAGTTGGGCTCGCACCCCGGCCCTCCGCAGCCGGGTGGCAAAGGCGATGGCGGGGGAGAGGTCATCCGTCATGGGCAGGATGAGCACGTCGGCGGGGGCGGTGATGAGCTGGTCGTTGAGCAGGCCCTGTTCCTCCAGTACATAGAACAGCCGGGTCAAACCGATGGAGATGCCGACGCCGGGAAGTTGTTTATCCGTGTAATATTCCGCCAAGTTGTCATACCGTCCCCCGGAGCAGATAGAGCCGATCTCCGGGTGCTGGGTCATGAAGGTTTCGTACACGGTGCCGGTGTAGTAGTCCAGCCCCCGGGCGATGGTCAGGTCCACCGCGAATTTCTCCTGGGGCACCCCGAAGGCCCCCAGGTACTTCACCACTGTGGCCAGCTCGTCCAGTCCCTGGTGGAACAGCTCATGCCGTCCCCGGTACGCCTCCAGGGAATTTAGGACTTCATTATTACTGCCCGTAATAGAGATGAACTTCAAAATCTCGTCCGCCTGCTCCCCGGTGAGGGAAATCCCCTCCCCAAGGAGCATGTCCCGCACCTTGTCCGGGCCGATCTTGGGCAGCTTGTCCACGGTGCGCATCACGTCCCCGGACTTTTCGGTGAGGCCCAGCATGGCGTAGAACCCGTTGAGGATTTTGCGGTTGTTTACCCGGATCTGGAACTGTTCCAGCCCCAGGGCGGTGAAGGTCTGGCAGATGATGGCGGGGATCTCCGCCTCGTTCACGATGTCCAGTTTGCCGTCGCCGATGATATCGATATCCGCCTGGTAGAACTCCCGGAACCGGCCCCGCTGGGCCCGCTCCCCCCGGTAGACCTTGCCGATCTGGAACCGCCGGAAGGGGAAGGACAGCTCGGCATAGTGGAGGGCCACATACTTGGCCAGCGGCACGGTGAGGTCAAAGCGCAGGGACAGGTCGGAGTCCCCCTTGGAAAAGCGGTAGATCTGCTTTTCCGTCTCGCCGCCGGCCTTGGCCAGCAGCACCTCGCTGGCCTCGATGACGGGGGTGTCCAGGGGGGTGAAGCCGTAGCGGGAGTAGGACTGGCGGAGCAGCTCCACCATTCGGTCAAACTGGGCCTGTCTGGGGGGGAGCAGCTCCATGAACCCGGACAGGGTGCGGGGTTTCTGCTTTGCCATGGTGATTTCTCCTTTCGGTGTGTGGAGGGCCAGCGCCTGGGCCAGGAAGCGGACCAGGCGCTCCCGGTATTGGCCCAGCATGATGTTTTCCTCCTGGGAATCGTATTTGTTGTTCCCCTGATGGACGAAGTAGGTCAGCGTGTTCCGGTTCAGGGAGATGGAATCCAGGGGCCATCCCTCGCGCCGCTCCGGGGCGGGCCTGTCCACCAGGTAAAAGGCGCTGTGCCGGGTGGCCTCGCCGTCCTCCATGTAGGAGGATATGGTCCCGTGGTGGTAGACGGCGATCCCGTCCAGGTAGTAGGCCAGCGCCTTTCCGCCCAGGGAGCGGACCAGCCGGATGTAATATTGGAGCAGCTCCTCGTCGTCCAGCCGAGGCCCCCCGTTTGGGGTCCGGACGTTCAGCCCCGGCTGGCGGCCGTCGTCCATGGGCAGGCCGTCGAAGTAGAGCCCGGAGTCGTTGCAGATCACCGCGTCGAAGTATTTGCCGTAAAAGGCGGCCTTGAGGATGGCGTTCTCCTCCGGCGTGGAGCCCCGCTCCTCCGGCTCCTCCGTGACGCCCAGGTCTTTCAGGGTGCAAAACTCCACGTCATAGCCCGCCAGCAGGGCCTCAAAGCGCCTGACCTTGGCGGGGTTGGTGGTTCCGATCAGGATCTTTTTCATGGGACCGCCTCCAGACAGAAAAATGCTCTCCCCCCACAGCTATGGGACGAGAGCGTTTTCACAAACACTTCGTGGTGCCACCCACATTCGGCGGGCACAGCCCGCCCTTTGGCCTTCTGGTGCGGGAAGGGGACCGGCCCGTCTCCGGGCCCGCTCAGCCGGCGTCTTTCCCGTCCCCCTGCCGTAAGCGCTTCCAGCCATGGCGCTTTTCTCTGTCCGGCGGCGTGGGCGGTACTCATCCGGCCTCAACGCGGCGTATTCAATTGCAGGTTTGATTACACTTTCAGGGGCGCGGTGGGTTTTAAGATCAGCCGCCAGTCCAAATCGCCCCGGGCCAGGCCGTGGATGAGCATCTCGGCGGAGGCGGCGTTGGTGGCGATGGGGACGTTGTGCTGGTCGCACAGGTTGATGATATAGCTCATGTCCTTGTCCAGCTCGTCGCTGGTGGGGTCGTTGAAGAACAGCACCATGTCGATCTCGTCGTAGGCGATGCGGGCGCCGATCTGCTGGCTGCCCCCCTGGGCATGGGCCAGGAAGAGCTGGACGGGCAGGCCGGTGGCCTCCGCCACCTGCTTGCCGGTGTTGCTGGTGGCGCACACGGTATGCTTGGACAGGATACCGCAGTAGGCGATGCAGAATTGGACCATCAGTTCTTTTTTGTTGTCGTGGCTCATCAGGGCAATATTCATGCGGATCGTCCTTTCTATGGTGTGGCTGGGTCAGCGGATGCGCAGCAGGGGGACCCGCTGTCCCATAAGGCGTTTGGAGATGTTGAGGTAGGCGGGGGCGGCCCCCTTGTAGGTGGCGAGCACCAGGGGCACGCCGGAGGCGGCGGCCATGGTGACGGCGGCGTCCTCGGGCACCACCCCCAGCAGGGGCAGTCCGGCGGTGTCCATGGCGCTGTCGATGGAGGTGCGCAGCTTGCGGATGAGCTTGGGCTGCACCCGGTTCATCACCAGGTGGAGCTGGGGCAGGTCGTGGAGCTCGGCCACCGCCCGCTGGGCGTCCCGCAGGGCGGCGGGGTCCACGGCGGACACCACGATGGCCCGGTCTGCGGCTGCGCGGGCCAGCTGGAAGCCGTCCCCCAGCCCGGCGGGGGAGTCCATGAGCACAAAGTCGAAGCAGTCCTTGGCCTCGTCCACTACGGCGCGGAACCGTTCCCGGTCCAGGGCGTCGGGGGAGAGGGGGGCGGTGAGCAGAAACAGCCCCTTGATCTCAGGCTGTTCCGCCGCCGCCTCCAGCAGGGAGCAGCGGTAGTCCATCACGTCGGAGAAATCCATCACCGCCCGGTCGGACAGGCCCAGTACCAGATCCAGGTTGCGCAGGCCGATGTCCACGTCCACGCACAGCACCCGGCGGCCCAAAGCCGCCAGGCAGGACCCCACCCCCGCGGTGAGGGAGGTCTTGCCGGTGCCGCCCTTTCCAGATGTGACCATGACGGCGGTTCCCATGGGACGCCTCCTTCCGATACTCTCCAAAATCATACCACGAATTTGTGAAAATGGCAACAAAAAATCTGAAAATAATGAAAAAACCCCGCGGCCCCCGGCTGCGGGGCTTGGCCCGCAAAGATATGCGCTGAGTCTGTTGGTACAGCTTCTAAGAGCCTGTTTCATATCCCGAAGAATGCCGGGCCGGACGGGAGGTTTTAAACAGGCTCTAGGGCTTGTTTGAAAATTGTCAACACGCCCAATCGGCGGGCCTTTTTCCGCTGAGCCGCGTTGATTTGCCTTGAAATACACAAAGTATTTCTGCGCCAAATCGCCTTGCCCGGCGAAAAAATTCCTCGCCGCTGGGCATATTGCCAATTTTCAAACGGCGCCTAAAGGGGCGCCTTTTGCATTTTAGCCCACCGGCGCGGATAGTTCTCCGGGGTGGGGGCGGCCTTTTCCACCACCACCACCCGGTGGGTGACCTGGGTGTGGGGGACGGAGTAGTCAAACCGCGCCGCAACCTCCCCGCCCAGCAGGCGGATGGCGGGCAGGGCGGCGTCGATCTCGCCGCCGCAGTCCGGCCCCTTCATGGCCAAAAAGCGTCCGCCAACCTTGACGAAGGGCAGGCACAGCTCACATAGGAGCCGGAGGTCGGCCACCGCCCGGGCGGCGGCGAAGTCGAACCGCTCCCGGAGGGCGGGGTCGCGCCCCGCCTCCTCGGCCCGCTGGTGGACGGTCTCCAGCCCCTCCAGGCCCAGCCCGGCCCCCACCCCGTCCAGCCAGTCCAGCCGTTTGGCCAAACTGTCCAGCAGGGTGACGCCCAGGGAGGGGACGAGGATTTTCAGGGCCATCCCGGGGAAGCCCGCCCCGGTGCCCACGTCGATGAGGGTTTTGCCCGCGAAATCCGCGCAGCCCAGCAGGGCGGCGCAGTCCAGCATGTGGAGGGTGGCCACGTCCCGGGGCTGGGTGATGGCGGTGAGGTTCATCACCTGGTTTTTCTCCAGCAGCATTTCGCCGTACCGGGCCAGCAGGGCGGGGGCGTTGTCCGGGACGCGCCCGGCCAGCCCCAGCTCCCCCAGCCCGGCGCGGATGAGCTCTTTCATACCTATCCCCCCAGGGCGGCCAGCAGGGCGGGCACGCCCAGCGACAGGCCGATGACGGCGCCGGCGGCGCACGCGGCCAGCACGGTTACCCCTCCTGCGGTCCCCCCGGCGGCGGTTTTGTTCCTCATGCGGTGGATCACCACCACCGCCAGGGCCACCGATACGGGCACTAGAAACAAGGGGAAGGTGCCGGGCAGCTGCCGCCCCCCGGTGAACAGGGTGAAGTTGAGGATAAACAGCAGCATGAGCATGTATACGACGCCCATCCAGGCGGCGGCCCGCTTTTCAAAGGAGGCAGGGGTGCCGTCGGGACAAGGCCCACATCCTTCGCTTCCGCCTTCCGGCGAAAGCCCATTCATTTGGCTGTCCTCCCCCTCCCCGCGCGGACCGCTTTGCCGGGTCTGCGCAGGGGCCCCGCCGTGCTCCCGCCGGTTGGTTTCGTCAGCCATTATTCCGCTCCTTTAGCAGATCCCGGATCTCAGCCAGCAGCTTTTCCTCGTTGGAGGGCGCGGGCGGGGCAGGGGGGGTCTCCTCCTTTTTGCGGTGGAGCTTGTTCAGCCCCTTCACCAGGCAGAACACCACAAAGGCCATCACCAGGAAGTTGAGCACGGAGGTGAGGAAGCTGCCCAGCAGCAGCTCGCCCCCGCCGGGCAGGCGGAAGAAGAGGGAGGCGGCCAGGGCCGTCCCGTCCCCGGCGAACATCCCCAGTATGGGGTTGATGATGCAGTCGATGAGGGAGGTGATGATGCCGTTGAACGCCCCGCCGATGATGACGCCCACCGCCATGTCCATCACGTTTCCCCGGGCGATGAACTGCCTGAACTCGCCGAAAAACTTTTTCATAGGCGCACCGTCCCCTTACAGCTCCGGGTCGAAGTCCGCCTCGCCGGCCTCCTCCTGGGCGGCTTCGTGCTCAGCCACGGCGGCTTCGTGCTCAGCCACGGCGGCTTCGTGCTCAGCGACAGCGGCTTCATGCTCGGCCACGGCAGCCTCGTGTTCAGCCACAGCGGCCTCATGCTGGATGACGGCCTCCTCCGGGTCGCCGTCGGCAAAGAGCACGGCCTCCTCCGGGTCGTCGGTGAACAGGCCGTCCTCCTCATCCTTGCCGAAGGACAGGAACTTGATGGTCACGTCCTTTCCGCCGTCGGCGTTGGGCTTTTCGGTGAGCTTCCACAGCAGGGCCTGTACGGTGAGGGAGCCGGTATCCTTGTCGCCCTCGACGCGGTAGGGGAGGACGGCGGCGGCCAGCGCGGTGAGGCCCAGGGCTTTCCAGAACTTTTTCATAGCGAATTCTCCTTAATATAAAATGGGGGATGTGCCGGGTCCCGCGCGGGCCCGGCGAAGCGGGTCGCGTGGGGAGAGGGGGGGCAGCGGAGCGGGGGAGCTTTCCCCAAAGGGGGAAGCGAACGAGCGCAGCTTGCCCCGGAGCGTTTCACGTGAAACGCTCAGTGCTTGGGAACCAGCGCCTCCATGCCGCCCATGTAGGGCCGCAGCACGACGGGCACCTTCACCGACCCGTCGGCCTGGAGGTTGTTTTCCAGCAGGGCGATGAGCATACGGGGGGGCGCGGCCACGGTGTTGTTCAGGGTGTGGGGCAGGTAGGCGCCGTTTTCCCCCTTCACCCGCATTTTCAGGCGGCGGGCCTGGGCGTCCCCCAGGTTGGAGCAGGAGCACACCTCAAAATATTTCTTCTGCCGGGGGGACCACGCCTCAATGTCGCAGGACTTCACCTTCAAATCGGCCAGGTCGCCGGAGCAGCACTCCAGCTGCCGCACCGGGATATCCATGGAGCGGAACAGCTCCACGCTGTACCGCCACATCTTCTCGTACCAGTCCATGGAGTCCTCGGGGCGGCACACCACGATCATCTCCTGCTTCTCGAACTGGTGGATGCGATACACGCCCCGCTCCTCAATGCCGTGGGAGCCCTTCTCCTTGCGGAAGCAGGGGGAGTAGGAGGTGAGGGTCTGGGGCAGCTTTTCCTCGGGGATGATCTGGTCGATGAACTTGCCGATCATGGAGTGTTCGGAGGTACCAATCAAATATAGGTCCTCCCCCTCGATTTTATACATCATGGCGTCCATGTCGGTCTGGGACATGACGCCCTCCACCACGTTGCCGTGGATCATGAAGGGGGGGACGCAGAAGGTGAAGCCCTTGCCGATCATGAAGTCCCGGGCGTAGGCCAGCACCGCCTCGTGGAGCCGGGCGATGTCGCCCATCAGGTAGTAGAACCCCGCGCCGGACACACGGCCCGCCGCGTCCATGTCCACCCCGTCGAACCGCTCCATGATGTCGGTGTGGTAGGGGATTTCGAAGTCCGGGACGGCGGGCTCGCCGAACCGCTCCACCTCCACGTTTTCGCTGTCGTCCCTGCCGATGGGGACGGAGGGGTGGATGATGTTGGGGATGGTGAGCATGATTTTCCGAATTTCCGCCGCCAGCTCCCCCTCCAGCTTTTCCAGCTCGGCCAGCCGGTCGGCGTTGGCCTTGACCTGGGCCTTGGCGGCCTCGGCCTCCTCCAGCTTGGAGGGGTCCTTCTTGGCCTGCCCCATGAGCATCCCCACCTGTTTAGACAGGGTGTTCCGGGCGGCGCGGAGGCTGTTGGCCTCGGTCATGGCGTCCCGGTTGCGGCGGTCCAGCTCGATCACCTGGTCCACCAGGGGGATCTTCTCCTCCTGGAATTTCTTTTTGATGTTTTCTTTGACCGCTTCCGGATTGTCCCGGATGAATTTAATGTCTAACATGATTGAATCATTCCTTTATCCGTATAGTATCATTTGCGCCGGCAGCTTAAAGGGCAGGTTGTACAAGATATCAGGTTTTGCACCGTCTGGGCCAAACCCTTCATGCAGGTTTCCGTCCTTGTCCACGGTCAGCCAACTGCTTTCCACCAGGTCATCCTTCGCGTTTTGGAGTTGCTCCAGGGCAAAACTGCCTGCCTGTGCCAAATCGGTGTCAGGAGATGCCAAAACAGTGTTGGACAGGTACTGGGAGGCGGCCTGGCCGTTTTCCTGGACAAAGTGTGCCTCCAGCACGCACCAGAGGATGGACAGCTTGGCGGCGTCCCTGTTCTGGCTGGGGTCCCAGCGGTCGGTGAAGTAGATATCGGTGCCGCCGTCCCGAAAATGGTCCAGCTGTTGCAGGTAGCCCCGGTCAATCAGCTCCTGCCGGGTGGCGTCGTACTGCTCCAGCAGGGCGGGGTTGAGCGCAATCTGCTCCTCCCACGTGCCGCGCCAAAATTCTGTGGAAAACGCGACCTCAGCAGCGGCCAGAAAGTAGTCCCCCCGGGCCATGAACTGCTGGAGATACCACAGGGAATATAGGGCCCGCCGCTCGATCCGCTGGCCGTGGGCATCGTCCAAAGCGGCCGTGAGCTGTCTGACCTCTTCAGACTTTTGATCGGCCCAGGCGGCCAACCGGTTCCTCTCGTTGACGAGGGACAGGTTTTCCTCCCGCAGCTGATCCATAGCCGTCACGGCCCCCACCGCCTCCTCCAGCGACGCCAGCCGGGCCCGCACCCCGGAGAGCTGGAACAGGCACGCCGTCAGCGCCGCCGCCACCACCGCCAGCAGCAGGCACAGCCAGGGCAGCAGGGCCGCCTCCCGGCTGGGGGCCTCCGGGGGCGGGGCAAACTTGGGCGGACAGGGCGTGGGGGCAGGCCGTTCCTTGGAGCGGTTCCATATCTCGTCTAAAATGTCCGCCGGTCTTTTTTCTTCGTCCATGGGCGTGCCCCTTTCTCCGTTTCACGTGAAACGCGGCGTCGCAAGCTCCATATCTCTCGCTTCCGCCTGGGGACGCAAGCTCACTCATTTCGCTGCTCCGCCGTTTCCCACGAAAACCGCCCGCTGCGCGAGCTGGGCTTTCGTGGGGGCCCCATTCTAAGGAGTTTGCTCCTATCCGGCCCAGTCCTCGTCCAGCGCACCGCGCCGGATGAGTTCCTCCACCAGTGCGTCAAAGCGGGGCCGCAGGAACAACCCCTCCGGGTTGTAGTACCCCATCTCCGCATCGTAGTCCCCTATGGTGTCCACAAAGTATTGGTACTCGATGTCGGTCAGTTCTGCTGCCGCGCCATCATAGTCCTTGTCTGACAGTTTGACCTCGGCGGCGTACAGCCCCTCTAAAATAGAGGCATAACCCACGTACTTGTTATAGCCGTCTTTTAAGTGTTCATAGTCGGCGATGGCTGTGTCCCGCTCCTCCTCTACCTTGATCTGGGCGTCGGCGGCGGCCTGGAGAGCGGCGTTCAGCTCTTCCCGCTCCTTCTCCAGCCCCTTGATCTCCTCCATCAGCTCCTCCCGGGAGAGATCCATGGTGGAGCGCAGCTCGCTGATGGCGGTCTCATTGTTGCGCCGCTGGACGAAGTAGGCCAGCAGCAGCATCAAAAACGCCGCCCCGAACAGCACCACCAGGTAGACATAGAAGGAGGAGCGCTTGTTTTTCCCCAGGGCCTCCCCAGGGCCGTCCGGCGTTTCACGTGAAACGGTTGGGGCGTTGGGCTGCCCCTCCGGGGGCGTTTCACGTGAAACGCCCGGGGACGGATTCCGCCCGCCCGCTTCCGCCTGCGGCGAAAGCCCGTCCGCTGCGCTGCCCCGCCTCTCCCCACCGAAACCGCTTTGCTGGGTTTCAGCGGGGGCCCCGGAATGTTCTTTGTCGCTCATGCCTCAACCTCCTTCTTCTCCGCGGGGCGCAGCTGTTCCAGCAGGTCCAGCAGGTCGTTGAGGTCGTCCACGTTGTAGAACTCCAGCTCCAGCCGCCCCTTTTTGGCCCCGTTCTTGATGGTGACCTTTCTCCCCAGCCGCTGGGACAGGCTCTGTTCCACCGCCTTGGTGTAAATTTCGTGGGGGTCGGGGGTGTTCTCCGGGGGCAGGTCCCACTTGGAGGGGAGGGCAAAGTTTTTGGCCCTGGCCTCCGCCTGCCGGACGCTCCAGCCTTCGTCCACGATTTTTTGGGCAAAGGCGGCCTGGGCCTGTTCCCCCTCCACCATCAGCACCGCCCGGCCGTGGCCGGCGGACAGCACGCCCTCGATCATCAGCTCCCGCACCGGGGGGGGCAGGGCAGTGAGCCGCAGGGCGTTGGAGATGGCGGGGCGGGACTTGCCCATGCGCTGGGCCAGCTCCTCCTTGGTGAGCCCGAAGTCGGTGAGCAGGGCCAGGTAGCCCTCCGCCTCCTCCACCGGGTTCAGGTCCTCCCGCTGGAGGTTTTCGATAAGGCCCAGCTCCAGCACTTTGCGGTCGTCCGCCTCGATGATGACCACCGGCACCTCCCGGCGGCCCGCCAGCTTGGCCGCCCGCCAGCGGCGCTCCCCGGCGATGATCTGGTAGTACCCGGAGGACAGCCGCCGGACAGTGAGGGGCTGGATGATGCCGTGCTCCCGGATGGAGGCGGCCAGGTCGGCCAGGGCGTCCTCATCGAACCGCTTCCGGGGCTGGTTCAGGCCGGGCTCCACCTGGGAGATGGGCAGCGTGACCGATCCGGCTTCCTGGTTCTGCATGGTGGCGGAATCGCCCATCAGGGCGTCCAGGCCCTTTCCTAAGCCTTTGGCCATAGCCATCTGGTTCATTCCTTTCTATCTTTTTATGGTGAGGGGGTTTTTCTTCAGAAATTCCCGTGCCAGCGCCTCATAGGCCTCCGCCCCCCGGGACAGGGGGTCGTAGACGGACACGGGCACGCCATGGCTGGGGGCCTCGGACAGCCGGACGTTCCGGGGGATCACCGAGGCGTACACCTTGCCGGGGAAGTGCCGTTTGACCTGCTCCGCCACCTGGAGGGACAGGTTGGTGCGCCCGTCGTACATGGTGAGCAGCACCCCCTCGATCTCCAGGCCGGGGTTGAGCCGCTGCTTGGCCAGCCGGACGGTGTACAGCAGGTCGGACAGGCCCTCCAGGGCGTAGTACTCGCACTGGACGGGGACCAGCAGGGTGTCGGCGGCGCACAGCCCGTCCAGGGTGAGCAGCTCCAGGGAGGGGGGGCAGTCGATGAAAATCACGTCGTAGCTGCCCTTGACCTCCTCAATGGCGTCCTTCAGCCGGAACTCCCGCCGCTCCAGGGCGATGAGCTCCACCGTGGCCCCGGACAGGGCCTTGTTGGCGGGCACCACGTCCCCCCATTTGGTGCCGACCACCGCCTTGGACATGGGGGCGTCCCCAAGAATCACGTCGTAGACGCTGGGGGAGCGGCTTTTGTCCAGGCCGAAGCCGGAGGTGGCGTTGCCCTGGGGATCAAAGTCGCACACCAGCACCCGGACGCCCAGGGCGGTGAGGGCGGCGGCCAGGTTGACGCAGGAGGTGGTTTTGCCCACGCCCCCCTTTTGATTGACGATGGCGATGCTCTTGCCCATGGGACATTCCCTCTCTCTTTGTTAAAATCCGGCGCTGGGGCAGTAAAATTTATTATATCCTGTTCCGGGCGTGATTTCAACCGTTTTAAAAAATAAAAGGACAGGCGGCGCCTGTCCTTTTATGGGGAAAGCGTTTCACGTGAAACGCGTCGGTCTAAGCCTGCATCAACAGCCGCAAGGATGTGTGCTGGGAGGTCGATTGGTACGGCTTCTAAAGTCCGCGCTGCCCGGGGCCGCCCTTGGGTCTCCTCTCCCCGCAAAGCCTGGGGGCGGCTTTGCGGGGCCCCTATTTTGGGATGCGGATGGTGAGGGTGATCTCCCGGTCGGTCTCCTCCTTGCCGCAGCGGGCGTCCACCCCGGCGGACTGCATCATTGCCAGGCTCTTTTTCACGGTGTTGAGGAACAGCCGCACGTCCCGGATGCGGTAGACCGGCGCGGCCCGGCGGGGGGCCGCCTTGCGCTGCACCAGATGGTCTATGTATGCCTCCGTCTGGGCCACGTTGAGTCCGCGCTTCAAAATCTCCTCCAGGGCGGCGCGCTGGGCGTCCGGGCTGTCCAGCCGGAGCAGGGCCCGGGCGTGGCGCTCGGTAAGGCGGCGGGCGCGGAGGGTATCAATGACGTCCTCCGGCAGCTTGAGCAGCCGCAGCTTGTTGGCCACGGCGGATTGGCTCTTGCCCACCTGCTGGGCGGCCTCCTCCTGGGAGAGGTGGTGGCGGTCGATGAGCTGGCGCAGGGCGGCGGCCTCCTCCCAGACGGTGAGGTCCTGGCGCTGGAGGTTTTCCACCAGGGCCAGCAGGGCGGAGGTGTCGCCGTCCGCCTCCATGGGGAGGCAGGGCACCTGGGTAAGCCCCGCCAGCTGGGCTGCCCGGAGGCGGCGCTCCCCGGCGATCAGTTCCCACCCCCCGGGGGTGCGGCGGACGGTGAGGGGCTGGAGCACCCCCAGCTGGGAGATGGACAGGGCCAGCTCGGACAGCTCCCCGGGGGGAAAGTCCCGGCGGGGCTGGTGGGGGTTGGGGCGGATGCCGGCCACAGGCAGGTTCAACACCTGCCGTTTGGCTGCTTTTGTAAAGAGGGACATGAAAACGCCTCCCTGCTTTTATAAAGGTGGCTTTATGATACCACCGGCAGGGGGGCGAATTCCATCGAAGGGAAGAAGAGATGGGCCCGCAGTGCGTTTCACGTGAAACGCACCGGCCCACCGTTTCACGTGAAACGGGCAGGCCCCTGGGAGCAGGCGGCGCGGAAGCCCAGGCGCGGCCCCGGGAACCGCAGGTCATTCAGGACAGCAGTACAGGCGGCAGCACAAATAAGAACGCCCCCGACAGACCCCATATGCCTGAAGGGACTGTCGGGAGCGTTTCACGTGAAACGGAGAAGCGCGGCTATCCTCGCGCTCCCTTTGTCACGCTCGGATTGGCCGCGCGGCCGGGTCGCTTTCCCTCCGACTCGGGCAAGACCCGCCCCGCTGCGCGGGCGGCCGGGCTCTTGCCCTCGCTCCGGTCCAAGCTCCCCTGCGCGGCTATCCTCGCGCTCATGTGCGCATAAACCCTTTGCCAAAGATCTCGCTGGAGTTGGTCACCAGGATGAAGGCGTGGGGGTCGGCGGTCTTGAGGTACAGCCGCAGGGCCACCGCCTGGGAACGGGACAGGGCGGTGAGCACAATCCACTTGGGCTCGTGGGTGTAGGCCCCCTCCGCCTGCCAGTAGGTGGCGGAGCGGTTGAGGGTGTGGGTGATGAAATCGCACACCTGATCCGGGCAGGAGGTGACGGCGATGAAGCTCTTGCGGCGGTTGAGGGATTCGATCACCGTGTCCACCACCACCGATTTCAGCACAAGGCCCAAGATAGAGTAGAGCCCGGCCTCAATATTCACAAAATACAGGGTGGAGGCGGCGATAAGCACATCCACGCATAAGAGGGCGTTGCCGATGTCCATGCTGGAAAACCGCTTGAGGATCATGGCCAGGATGTCGGTGCCGCCGGTGGAGCTCTGCATATTGAACAGGATGGCGGAGCCCAGGGAGGGGAGGATGACGGCGAAAAACAGCTCCAGGGTCTTCTGGTTCGTCAAGGGGGCGGACAGGGGGACCAGCCACTCCAGCCCGGACAGCATGGCGGAGAACATCGCAGAACAGTAGATGGTGTTCACCCCGAAGCTCTTGTCCACAAAGAGGACGCCCACCACCATAAAGGCGATATTGATGAGGGAAGCAAAGGTAGACGGGCTCACCGCCGGCACCACGGCGTTGAGGATCACCGCCAGGCCAGTGACGCCGCCGGTGTTGAAGTGGTTGGGGAACTTGAAGAAATATACACCTGCGGCCACCAGGAAGGTGCCCAAGGTGAGCAGGGGAAGCTGGCGCAGGGTCTGCTTGACGCGCTGCATGGCAGAAGCCTTCTTTCGGAACGTTTTTTGAGGTGGGGGCCCGCCCCCGCCGCGTTTCACGTGAAACGCGCGGCCCCCGCCAAAACGCGGATTCAGCTGCGTCCAACCGCAGCCGCCGCTTATTGTAACAGAAAATGTTGGGAAGGGCAAGGGGATTTTGGGGGAAAACGGTGGAAACGGGGCGGCGGTTCTGGTAGAATGGAGCTATGCACAGAAAGGGGAGAGGACCATGCGGGAATTGGAGGAGCGCATCCGCCGGGACGGCATTGTGGAGGACGGGGACGTGCTCAAGGTGGACAGCTTTCTCAACCACCAGATGGACGTGGAGCTGTTTGCGGCCATGGGGCGGGAGTGGGCGCGGCTGTTCGCCGGAGCGGGGGTCAACAAGATTTTGACCATTGAGGCGTCGGGCATCGGCATCGCCTGCGTGGCCGCGCAGCAGTTCGGCGTGCCGGTGGTGTTCGCCAAAAAGAGCCGCACCAAAAACATCGCCGGGGAGGTGTACCGCACTGAGGTACCCTCCTTCACCCACGGGGGGAGCAGCACTGTTATCGTGTCCAGGCGTTTTTTGGGGCCGGCGGACCGGCTGCTGCTCATCGACGACTTCCTGGCTAACGGCGCGGCGCTGGAGGGGCTGCTGGATCTGGCCCGGCAGGCCGGGGCGGCGGTGGCCGGGGCGGGGATCGCCGTGGAAAAGGCGTTCCAGCCCGGCGGGGCGCGCATCCGGGCAAAAGGGGTGCGGGTGGAGGCCCTGGCGCGGATCAAGTCCATGACGCCAGGGCATATTGAGTTTTGCTGACGGCCCAGGGGCGGCACTTCCGTCTGCCGTGGACGGGGACAAGAAAACCGAGGCCTTTCGGCCCCGGTTTTCTTGAGGATGGAGGATAGAATGAAAAAGAAAGGATTATCTCTTGCAAGTATTAAGATACCGCAGAGATATTTCAGAAGTTTGCGCTAAAGTGTTACAGCTTTGTTAAATCTTCCGCAGGTTCTGGAAAAATTCCGTCAGCAGGGCCCGGCACTCCCCCTCCAGCAGGGGGCCGTATACCCGGGGATGGTGGTTGAAGGGCTCGCAGAAGAGGTTCAAAATGGACCCGCAGCAGCCGGATTTCTCCTCCTTTGCCCCGAAATACAGCTGGGAAATTCGGGAATTGATGATGGCCCCGGCGCACATGGGGCAGGGCTCCAGGGTGACGTACAGGGTGCAGCCCGTGAGCCGCCAGCTGCCCAGGGCGGCGCAGGCGTCGTTGATGGCCTCGATCTCCGCGTGGGCGGTGGCGCGGCTGTCCGCCTCCCGGCGGTTGCGGCCCCGGCCGATGATCTCGCCGTCGGGGGACACTACCACGCAGCCAACGGGAACATCCCCGTCGGGGATGCACTCCCGGGCAAGGTTGATGGCCTGGCGCATGTAGTCCTCGTGGGTCATGGCGGCTTTCCTCCTGCTTGTTTTTGAAAATGGAACGCCTTCCCCCCGGCGGGGGAGTCCATTTTATCATAGGTTAGGAAAAAAGGAAAGAGGTCAATCCCAAAGGCCAAGCTGGGCGTCGGCGGCATCGTACCAGGGCTTATTGACGATGACCGTATCAGGGACAAGCTCGCTAGGGAGAGGGTTGCCGTCTGTGGAGTGGTTTTCCGCGTTCCATTTGTGGTATTCAACCAGTTCCCCATCCACGTCGTAGTAGGTTGTATAGGTGTTCCAGCCGCCGCCGCTGTAGCCGCCCAGGGGCATCTCCATCCATATCTGCCAGCCGTAGTCCTCCGGCGTACCGCCTACGATCAGGTAATTCTTCAAGCCGGAGTCCGGGTCCTCGCCCTCCAGAATATAGGGCGTGTCCTCGTCAATGAGGTCGGTGACGTCGATGCGCTCATCTGCCAGCACCAGCCACAGCCGGCCGTCCTCCAGCATAATGGGGGTATTGATGTCCTTCCAGCTGATGTGGAGGTAATACTGGCCTGTGGGGTCGGTTTGAATGAGCACGGAATCGCCGGAAACCATGCGGTATAACTGGGTGAGCGGTCCAGCCGCCGCGATGCACAACACACAGCCCACCGCCAGCGCCGCCGCCAGCAGGGTCATCTTCAGCGGCATCCGCCGCCGCTTCGCTGGGGCGGCCTGGGCCAGCACCCGGGCCTTCACCGCCTGTAGGTCGGCGGTTTCGCCCCCCTGGGGGAAAAACTCGTTGTCCTCGTATTCATCCATCAGCCTGGAAATCTCCAGCCGCTTCATATCCATAGCCCTCCTGTTCCAAAATGGTTTTCAGCGTCTCCCGCCCCCGGCGCAGCCAGGTCTTGGCGGTGGACAGGTTCAGCCCCATGGCCAGCGCCGCCTCCCGCACCGTCTGGCCGTAGTAGTAGTGCCGGACAAAGAGCTCCCGCTGGGGCTTGTCCAGCCGGGACAGCGCCTGGTTGATAATGCGGGCGGTCTCCTTTTTGTCCAGCGCCCGGTCGGGGCCGTCTGTCTCCAAAAGCAGCGCGTCCTCCTCCAGGGGCAGGGACTCCCGGCTTGCCCGGAGGAGGTTGAACGCCCGGTTGCGGGCCACCGCTCCTAGCCAGCCCTTCACCTGGCCGGGGCGCAGCTTGTTCCGGTTGTCCCAGGCGGCCAGGAATACGTCCGCCGTCAGCTCCTCCGCGTCCGCCGGGCGGCCCGGCAGAATGCGGGACGCGATGGAGGACACGTAGGGCGTGTATCGGTCCATCAGCGCCTCCAGGGCGGACAGCTCCCCCCGGCGCAGGGCCTTCACCAGCTGTTCTTCCGTCAATGGATCACCTCCCAATGTTTCACGTGAAACGCGTCGGCGCAAGCTCAGCCGCGCCGACGGGTTCCGCGGCCCCGTTGAAGAAGCTGCGCGCCGCCGCGCGGTTTGAAAAACGTTTTTCACCTATCATAACACGGTAAGGGGGAAAATGGTTTCAGCCGCCGCTCTCAAATTTTGGCGCAAAAAAGAGAGGACAAGGGCGGGGGGGTGGAGTATACTATACCCAGTTGCGCAACAGAAAAGGAGCGAGGCACATGGAATGGATAGAGCGTCTGAACCGGGCCGTGGAGTACCTGGAGGAGCATTTGGAGGAGCCTGATCCGCGGGAGGCGGCGAAAATCGCCTGCTGCTCCCCCTACCACTTTCAGCGGATGTTCGGGCTGCTGGCGGGGGTCCCGCTGTCGGAGTACCTCCGCCGCCGGAAAATGTCCCGGGCGGCGGCGGACCTCCAGAGCGGGGAGCGGATTGTGGACGCGGCGGTGAAATACGGCTACAGCTCGCCCACCGCCTTCAACAGGGCCTTTCAGGCTGTCCACGGCCTGCCGCCCTCGGCGGCCAAAACGCCGGGGGCGGTGCTGAAAAGCTATCCGCCCCTGCGCTTCGCCATCACGGTACAAGGAGTGGAAAAAATGGAATATCGGATTGAAAAACGGGACGCATTCCGCATTGTGGGGGTGTCCGCGCCCCTGGGAAAGGACATGGAGGAGAGCTTCCAGTACGTGCCCCAGCTCTGGGGCCGGGCGGCGGCGGACGGCACCATCCCCCGGCTGGCGGCGCTGATGGACGGGGAGCCCCGGGGTATGCTGGGGGTGTGCGACGGGCTGGACAGCTCCAAGTATTATATCGCGGTGGCCTCCTCCGCCCCGGCGGGGGAGGGGCTGGAGGAGTATACCGTCCCCGCCTTCACCTGGGCGGTATTCCCCGGGAAGGGGGACACCGCCGCCGCCATCCAGGAGCTGGAGCGGCGGGTGGTGACAGAGTGGCTGCCCACCTCCGGCTACGAGTACGCCGAAGGGCCGGATGTGGAGGTCTATCTGGACCCGGAGTGCACGCGCTTTGAGGTGTGGATTCCCGTGGCCAAGGCAAAAGGGTGAGAGAAAGCCCGCACGGCATAAGCCGTGCGGGCTTTTTGCTGCTGGGTATGTATCAGCGCTTGCTGCTCCTGCGCCAGATGCCCATTTTTTCGGCGCTGGCGATGAGCTCCTCCCGGAAGTCCGGGTGGGCGATGCTGATGATGCCCGCCGCCCGCTCCCAGGTGGACAGGCCCTTCAGGTTCACCATGCCGTACTCGGTGACCAGGTACTGCACGCAGGACCGGGGATCGGTGGCGATGGAGCCCTGGGTCAGGGTGGGGACGATGCGGCTCTTCACCGTGCCGTCCTTGCCGGTGACGGTGGAGGACAGGCAGATGAAGCTCTTGCCGCCGTTGGACAGGTACGCGCCCATCACGAAATCCAGCTGGCCGCCGGTACCCGAGATCTGCCGCAGGCCGGCGGACTCGGCGTTGACCTGCCCGAACAGGTCCAGGTCGATGGCGTTGTTGATGGAGATGAAGTTGTCCAGCTGGGCCAGCACCCGCACGTCGTTGGTGTAGTCCACCGGGGCGGCCATCACCTCCGGGTTACGGTTGACGTAGTCGTACAGCTTCTGGGTGCCCGCCGCAAAGGCGTACACCTGGCGGCCCTTGTCCAGGTTCTTGCGCTTACCTGTGATTTTGCCCGCCAGGGCGATATCCACAAAGCCGTCCACATACATCTCGGTGTGCACGCCCAGGTCCTTTAAATCGGACTGGGCGATCATGGAGCCCACTGCGTTGGGCATCCCGCCGATCCCCAGCTGGAGGCAGGCCCCGTTGGGGATGTGGGGGACGATGAGGTTGGCCACCGCCCGGTCCACCTCGGAGGGTTCGCCCCCACCGCCCAGCTGGGCGATGGGGGGGTTGCTGCCCTCCACCACGAAATCCACGTCCTTAATGTTGATCTCGCTGCCGGTGAGGCCGTACACCCAGGGCATGTTCTGGTTGACTTCCACAATAATGGTCTTGGCCTTGTCCATCATGTCCGCCAGGTGGGAGGCCGCCAGGGCAAAGCTGAAGTTGCCGTGGGCGTCCATGGGGGTGGTCTGCACCATCACCACATCCACGTCCACGTTCTCCCGGTAAAACCGGGGCAGCTCGGAATAGCGGATGGGGGAGAAATAGCCCATGCCCTTGGAGATGATCTTGCGGTCCACCCCGGAGCAGTGCCAGGCGTTCCACGTGAAATGCTCCCCGGCGTCGTCCGCCTTGCAGATCTCGGGCATCCACATGGTAACGCCGCCCCGGACCTTCACGTCATACAGCTCGTCCTTGCGTGCCGCCAAGGCGGCGTCCAGCGCGATGGGGTGGTTGGTGCACCAGGTATAGTCCACCCAGTCGCCGGATTTGACTGCCTTCACCGCCTCCTCGGCGGTGGTGAGTTTCTCTTTGTAAAGCGCCTGCCAGTCCATGTCAGGCCCCTTTTAGCACTTCTCGAAGATGGTGGCGACGCCCATGCCGCCGCCGATGCACAGGGTGGCCAGGCCCTTCTTGGCCTCGGGCCGCTTGGCCATCTCGTGGAGCAGGGTGACGATGATGCGCGCGCCGGAGGCGCCCACGGGGTGG
>CATABD010000055.1 GCA_949494735.1 uncultured Oscillospiraceae bacterium | reverse complement strand
CTGTCCCGGGGCTACATCCGCGAGGTCTACATCAACCTCGCCCGGCGTCGGCCCACCGCTTAACGGAAGGGAGTGAAAGCGAATGATTAAGGTCAACGGTATCAACTACGGATGGGGCGACGTCGACGTCAAAATCCCCGGTTTGAACCTCGTCGTCCAGGAGATCAGCTACGACGACGAGCAGGAGATGGAGGAGTCCTACGGCAGGGGCAACCGCCCCCGGGGCTATGGCAAGGGCAACTATAAAGCCTCCGGAAAGATGTCCATGCTCCGGGACGACTACGACGACGTCCTGGACTATGGTCTTTCATATGGACAATACTTACTCAACCACACCAACTGCGTTTTACCGCATCCATACATTTCTATATGGCCGACATTTAGACCCGTACATTCGCAAGTTCGTCAGTCTATTGTAGACATTCTCACCATGGGCATTTTTTAGACCCCCGGCATGTAGGTAACACCGTTCACCTCTGAACGGCTTTCGTTATGTGTCAACTTTGAATATCTCACTTTACGGTTACTCTCTGCCGTCTTCACCGAGCTTCTGACAATCAGCGTTTCCGCATACATTGCCAGTCGGAGTATCAGGGTAGGCGTTTCAGGTCGTTACTCCATCATTCCACCTATCAGACTATCAGTTCTCCTGTTCTTTATTTTCCGCTTCCATCTGGTTTTTGGATTGCTTATATTTGACCAGAGCTAACATTACATAATCTTTTCTGTCCAATGCTCTTTGTGTGAACTGTTCGATTTGCTCGTCTGCCATTCTCTCGCCTCTTGATAGCTGATCCGCTATTTCAATGTTTTGTATCAGCCAGCAGATTGCCTTTTGCATCTCATCCGGCAATGCCTTTATCAGTTCCTCAATGTTTTTTATCTGTTCTTCTCTTTCCTTCATAACTATTTCCTCCTGTTTTAGTTTTGGAATGTCTGCATTCCAATTTTATCATGGAACTTAGGATAAAATCAATAATGTAACGCATACATTCCAAAATTCTTAGGAGGACGTTATCATGTCAGGTAAGTTAAAACAGGATATTTCTATTGGTGATAATTTGAGGCTCCTGCGCAAGCAAGCCAAGTTATCTCAAGAAGACGTTTCAGCGAAATTGGATTTAATGGGTCTTTCGACAAGCCGAGAAATCATATCTCAAATGGAATTGGGTCGCTATAGCATCAGAATCAGCGTTTTGTTAGCTTTGAAGCAGATTTACAATGTAGCTACTTTTGATGAATTCTTTAAAGACTTAGAACTCAAATAGCGTTGTAATTTAACAGTGCCCTAACTTTTCATTAGGGAACGAGTCACACTGTCCATGTCCTCGGCCTCGACGATCTCCTCCGTGCCGTTCCGGCGCAGAAAAGCAAACAGCTCGTCCAGACCCATGGTGTTGTTCACCCCCACTGTGGCCGCGAAGGTGCGGCCCGTAAGGGCGTGGGTGATATCCGCTTTCAGCGCTCCCTCAGTCACATAGACCACCCGGGCGCTGGGATCGCCCACAAAGTGGATGGGGTTCCCCGACGTGACCCCCATGGGCTTGCCCGTGGAGGTGAAGGGGAGGTATTTCATCCCCGGCTTCTCCGGCGGGTCGCCCTCCTTCTTGATGGGGTGGTCCAGCCGGATCTGCAGCCCTTGCAGCAGGCCGTCCACACCCCGGAGGGGGATGACGATGCCAGAGGTGCGGTCATAAAACTTCATCGTCCACGCCCCATCCCTGGTCATGTAAAAACCGGGGACGCCCTGCACTACACACCCGCTCTTGACCAGCCGGGCCGCGATGGTGCGGCACAAACAGCCGGGGGGCGTACTCTTGAACCCAAACTGTCCGATCTGCCCGTCTGTCAGCCCCCGCTTGGCGCGCAGGTGTTCCCGATGGGCAGGGGAAAGGGTCAGCAGGGCCAGCAGCGCCGTCAGCGTGTTGTGGATCTCCTGGGGGCTGGCCCGCTGGGCCTGGGGCACATCCTTTTGGTCAGGAATCTCCTGTTTGGCCCTGGGCGTGTACTCCCGCCCGGGCGAGCCCACCATCAGCGCCTCGCAAATCTCCTGGTACGCCTGCGAGTTGCCGACGCCGTGGGCCTTCCCGTAGAGGGCCAGCATCCCGCCGCATTCGCCGCAGTGGTAGCAGCGCCAGGTGTCGATCTCCGGGTACAGGCCCAGCTTGCCCCGGCGGTCGCCGCAAACGGGGCAGTCGGCGTAGGCCACCCGGCCCCCGCTCCTCCGCCTGATGTTCAGGCGGAGGAGGGAAGCCACGTCCATGATGTTAAAGGGGAAGTCCGTCCCACTGGCCACAGGGGGTCAGCTCCTTTCCCGGTCACCCGGCCATTTTCAGTTCCAGGTCGTTGAGGACGATGTCGGCGGCGGCCTTCAGCACGTTGTCCGCAAAGGGGGCCGTATAGCGCAGCCATTTGAGGCTGGGCGGCCGGTCCCTGGCCACCTGCTCCAGCGTCCAGCCCTTGCAGGTGCCGCCCGGGACCTTAACGGCCTTATCGTAGTCGTTCTTCACCTGCATCACCCGGTCGCCCAGGCGGAACAGACGCCCGCCGTTGGAGATTTCGGGTTTGTTGGTAGCCGGCGGGTTGATCGCCTCCTGGATGGCCGCGTTCAGGCTGTTGGCCGACGCATCCCCTGTGGCCCGAAATGGCGTGAGGATCTGCACTTGCTCGATGTCGGCGGTTCTCAGCGCCCTTTGGTAGATGCGCCGGATCAGGTCAGCGGCCTGCGCCTGGTCTTCCGCAGCGACAAAAGCGAAATCCGGCCCATAGTACAGCTCGGGTACGCCCTCCTTGATGGACTTGGCATTGTGGGCGATGCGGCTGTCCTCGGCTTGGCGGAAAATTTGATCTAGCACCGTCACCGGCACCATGCCGCACTGGATCAGTTCCTGGAACACGCTGCCCGGGCCCACGCTCTCCAACTGGTCGGCGTCGCCCACAATGAGCAGCTTCGCCCCCTTCTTTAAGCGGACAAACAGCTGATGGGCCAGCCACATATCCACCATGGAGGCCTCGTCCACAATGAGGAAATCGGCGTCCAGCGGCTCCTTTTCCTGCCAGCCGGTGTCCTCACTGCGGAGACCCAGCAGGCTGTGGAGGGTGGCGGCGCTGTCCATCCCGGTGGTCTCCGCCATACGGCGGCTGGCCTTGCCGGTGGGCGCGCCCAGGGCGATGGTGCTGTCTGAGTACAGGAGCCGGTACGCCTCGATCACCGCCTTCAAAATGGTGCTCTTTCCGGTGCCGGGGCCGCCGGTGATGATGGACAGGCTGTGCCGGAACACCATCTCCACGCCCCTGTACTGCATGGGGGAGAGGGTAATGCCCAGCTTTCCCTTGATCTTTTCCATCACAGGGCCCAGCATGACGGGCTCCGGCTCCTCCAGCAACATCTCCGCTACCTTGCAGGCGGTCTCGCTCTCCTGGGCGAACACATGGGGCAGATAGATATTGCCCCGCTTGGACACTACCACGTTGGTCTCGATCATCGTAAGCAGTTCCTGCGCCAACTGGGGCCGCTGTAACCGCCGGTTCAGTTGTGGGATCTTCTCGTTCAGCAACGCCAGGGCCTCGGCCAACAGCTTTTCCGCTTCCAGATAGAGGTGGCCGCCCTCGGTGCGGGATTTCTCCAGGGCATAGAACAACGCCCCCCGTATCCGCATGGGGTCGTGGAGGTCGCCGCCGGAGTTGATCACAATGGCGTCCACCTTGCGAAATCCGAACCCGGACATCTGGCACAGCTGATAAAAGCTCTTATGCAGCAGCGCCGCCCCGTCCGGGCCAAAGAATTCATAGATCCTGGTGGCGGTTTTTGGGGTGATTTTGAAGGGAGCCATCACCGTCATGATATCCCGGATGGCCTTGCTCTCCGCATAGCCCGCCTTAATCTCCTCCAACCGTTCTTCAGTGATGCCCCGGATCTCCAGCAGCTTTTCCGGGTGGTTCTCAATAACGCGGAGGGAGTCCGTGCCGAACCGCTGGACGATCTCCCCGGCGGTCTTGGGGCCGATGCCCTTCAACAGCCCGGAGGACAGGTAGCCCAGGATGCCCTCGATGGTGAGCGGTATCAGCTCATGCCACGTGTCCACCTGGAACTGGGGGCCGCGCTTGCCGTCTGTCCAATTCCCGTCCAGCTCCATCTTGATGGCGTCCGTTTGGGGAAGGTTGTAGCCCACGGCCACAAAGCGGATCAGGTGGTCCGCAAATTTGTACTTGTCCCGGGCGGCCTCCGGCACCATGGGATCTGCCGTTTTCAGCCGCAGAACGCAGTATTTTCCGGCCTCGTTGTAAAACAGCGTCTTGTCATACGCCGCCACAATACTGCTCATGACATCGCCTCCTATGCCGCCGCCTGGGCGGCGGTGAATTTCACATTGAATGTCTGGCTCTCCGACACAGTAACGTACTGGCCATAGATGTCCGGGTGGGCGTCCTTCAGCCGTAGCAGGTCATCCTTTAAGATGCTGACCCGACGGCTGGGCTTCACGGTGACGGCATAGCTGCCGTTCCCATCCTCATAACCTGCCGACCAGCTTCCGCCCATATCGGTTATGATGCGGGCTTTCAGCAGCTCCATCTGATTTTCCACCTGCTTCACAAAGGCGTTGGCTGCGCTCTTTTGCTCCCGCATCTCCACGTACCGCCGCACGTTCTCGGATTGGGCGTCGGTCAATGACACCGGGGGCGCGTCCTTGTAGGACGGGCCCAGACAGCGCCGCAGGCTCTCCAGTACCAACGCACCATTGCCCTCGATGTAAGGCGGCGGCACTTTGGCCTGGACGTGGTTCGTCCAGAAATTTTCCTCCAGGGCGATGAGCTCCGACTCGTAGTCCAGGTCGCGGTCGATGCTGCGGATGATGACCTCGTCCTCGCTGTTGCCATAGAGGCAGCAGAAATACACCCGGTCCAGGTTCATCACCGCCATGTAGTGCCGCCCCTGGGCCTCGTAATACTGGGGCACGATGGGCTTGCCGTCGTACTCCCACTTGGACACGGCGTTGGGGTTGGTGGTCTTGCATTCCAGGATGGCGGTCTTGCCGTCCGGCATGGTCACCAGTCGGTCCACGTCGGCCAGCATCCAGGGGTGGTCTGCGTGCTGGAACATGACCGGCATGGAGCAGACCTTCAGCCCCGTTTTTTTGGCGAAGATGCGGGCCACCAGGTCCTCCAGCAGGGTACCCATCTCCTTGGCCACCCAGTTCTGCTCGTCGTCCTCCACGCTCTGGCCCAGCTTGTCATAGTAGAGGTCTACCCCGGTGCGGAAGGGCGAAATGCCCAGCACCGCCGCCGCGTCGCTGCCGCCGATGCCTTTTCGACGGAACGCTAGCCAGTCCTCCCGGGACAATTCGTTGGTAGGCGTCACCGCGTTAGGCGGCCTTCTGTCCGGCTCTTCCACAGCGCTCCACCCCCTTTCCGGGGATGAAACCCCTGGGCTTGAGGGCCTGGAGCTGCCTGCGCCCCGGCTTCATGGAACCCATGCCCCGGCGAGGGCGGCCTCCGGGCTTCCAAACTGCGTGATACTTCATGTTTTCGCTCCTTTCACTTTTTGATCTATCCAAAGCCTTTCGGCGTTTGGGCAAAATAAAAAGCGGGAATGACTGAACCACCGGCATTGCCAGCTCCGCCCACCTGACGGTGGGTTTCAGTCATTCCCGCTTTACGCGCCGGGGAGTATCTCCCCATGATGAAATCAAAATCGCCAGCGGATGCCGCCGCAAATGGGCAGACTTCTCCCGCTGACGATACGTACAAACCCGGAAAACGCCTCGCAGATCATCCCTGCTGTTTTTCCAACAGGGCCAGCGTCTCCCGCAACGTGTGCAATGCGAAACCTATCGCTCCCAGACCGATGGTGCCCAGTCTGCCCTCCCGCAGAGGGGGAGGAAACGCACATAGAATCAATTACAAAAGGATATTACCACAATATCTGCAATATGTCAAGCATATCACACTATATATTGTGCCACAAAAAATGCTTTTCAAATTTTTTCCGGCTGATGCAAAAATTCGGCAACGCTCTTAAAATTTATTATGTAGTACCCAGTGAATGACCGAACCTTGACAAACGGCGCAAGCCCATACCCTGTCCCGGCAGTCATACAGGAGCGGCGGATAGTGTGCATCATGCGTGCCCGTCTCACAATCAGCGCACAGCGCGGCCTGAAAATACGCGGTCTAAAACGAGAGCGCAGGAAGTAGGCCGGAATAGAACAGGGAATCGAATTTCATGTTTTTTGTTGACTTTTGCGAAGAAGAATTGTACAGGTATTTATGTAAGGATACTGTGGATTTCTTCTTCAGCCATGATAGAGAGGAGGGTTCTTGTGGCTGAAATCAGTTCTACTCGCCAAAAAACCATTCAAGAGAAACGGAGTTATTCCGTTGCTGAGGCAGCTGAAATTTTGGGTGTCAGTAAGCGATCAATATATCGGCTTTGCTCAGAAGGTGTTTTTAAGAGTGTGAGGATCGGTACAAAGCTGAGGATATCCAAAAAATCCTTTGATGAATGGCTTGATGGTGAGAACATTCTTTGAAGGGAGTTCACAGGATTATGGCCTCTATTCAAAAGAGAGGAAAAAAATATGCTGTTGTCTATACTTATGAGGACAGCACACAGGAAAAACGCCAAAAATGGGAGACGTTTCCCACAAAGAAGGCGGCTTTGGCACGAAAGGCCCAGGTAGAAAATGAGATAGACAAAGGGACATTCATTCCCCCGTCCAGTGTCACAGTGGCCGAGTTCCTCAAAGATTTTGTGGAGCTCTATGGAGCAAAGCGTTGGGGGCTATCAGCCTATACTGGAAATGTCGGTTTGATTGAGAACTACATTAACCCAATCCTGGGTGAGTATAATGTTCAAGATATCAGCCGCCGGGTAGTCGACAGCTTTGTGCTCAAACTCCAGAAGACCCCACCAGTCAGTACCCCCAGCCGGAAAGCACGGACAGAAACGCTTCCTCCGTGTACGATTGAAAAAATCTGCAAGGTAATGCACTGCGCCTTCCGTCAGGCTGTCCGCTGGGATATGGTGCCCAAAAACCCCTTTGATGACGTACTGCTCCCCAAGAAGGAGAAGAAGATCCGTGATATCTGGACTGTAGATGTAATCCGGCAGGCGCTGGATAACTGCTCCGAGGGAAAGCTGTTTATTGCCATCAACCTCGCATTCGCCTGTTCGCTCAGGCTGGGGGAGATCACGGGCTTGACCTGGGATTGTGTCCACATTTCTGACAGCGATATCGCAAAGGACGATGCCCACATCATCGTGAACAAGGAACTGGCCCGGGTGGATCAGAAAGCGATTGACGCGATTGGAGAGAAAGACATCCTATTCATGTTCCCCCGGATGATCCGGGGGAAGTCTACAACGCGTCTGGTGCTGAAGAAGCCCAAAACGGAAACCAGTGTCCGCAAAATTTGGCTGCCCAAGACACTGGCGTACATCCTTCGGGATTGGAGGGTGCGTCAGGATAAGCTCAAGGAGTTCATGGGTGATGAGTATGTGGACTATAATCTGGTGCTGGCGTTGGAGACAGGTCGTCCCTGTGAAGATCGGGTCATTGGGAACCAGTTTGAACGGCTTAAAAAGTCTGCCGGTCTGCCGGATGTGGTATTTCATTCCCTCCGGCACAGCAGTACGACATACAAACTGAAGCTCAACCATGGCGACATCAAGGCTACCCAAGGAGATACCGGGCACGCCCAAGCCCAAATGGTCACTGAGGTTTACGCCCACATTCTGGATGAGGAGCGAAAAATCAACGCCCAGAAATTTGAGATTGCGTTTTATGCCAACCCGGATATGCGTCAAGTGGAACGGGAACTGAATCCGCCCAAGCCGGAGCAGGGAACAGACCTGCAAAAACTGCTGACACAGCTCCAAGAGAACCCCGAACTGGCAAGTCAGTTGAAAGCCATTTTGAACGCAAAGTAACAGGAGGGCATGAGACTGCACGGGATGGTACGAAAGTGCAAATTAGCAAAATACCCATTTTCATTAGCAAACAGGGTCAAAATCGTTCGATTCCTCCCGGGGATGCGCGTCGTAAGTCCTTCCGTAGCGGGGGAATGCCTCAAATCCGCATCAGAACAAAATGAAAGAAAAACGCCGAAATCATGGCGAAATCGGCGTTTTGGCACCCCGAACTGGAGTCGAACCAGCGGCCTACCGCTTAGGAGGCGGTCGCTCTATCCATCTGAGCTATCGGGGCGTGTATGAAGTTTTGTCCTGCCAGGTGAAAGATGACCTATCACTTAGGAGGCGGACGCTCTATCCTGCTGAGCTATCGGGGCCTATTGACTTGTACGAAATGACTTGAACCGGCGCAATCCACATCTAGGGGGAAAAACGGGGGAACCTATGTGTACTTAGGAACCAGACGCCCTATCCTCCGAGTTGCTGGGACGAACCAAATTGCCGAACCCTATTGTAACCAATTTAGAACCTTCTGTCAATGCGGTAATAAGAAAAAATAAAAACTATTGCAATTGTGGAGTGGTAGAGATATAATAATAAACCGTGTTTTGGAGAAATGATTCCAGATTCAGAATAGAAGGTACAGATATGAAGAACGAAAAATTACGCAACATCGCCATCATTGCCCACGTGGACCACGGCAAGACCACCCTGGTGGACGAGATGCTCAAGCAGGGCGGCATCTACCGGGAGAACCAGGCCACCGTGGACCGTGTGATGGACTCCAACGACCTGGAACGGGAGCGGGGCATCACCATCCTGGCCAAAAACACCGCCGTCCACTACAAGGACACCAAGATCAACATCGTGGACACCCCTGGCCACGCCGACTTTGGCGGAGAGGTGGAGCGCATCCTGAAGATGGTCAACGGCGTCATCCTGTTGGTAGACGCCGCCGAGGGCCCCATGCCCCAGACCCGCTTTGTGCTCTCCAAGGCCCTGGAGCTTGGCCACAAGGTCATTGTGGTGGTGAACAAGATCGACCGCCCCGACCAGCGGGTTCACGAGGTGATGGACGAGGTGCTGGAACTGCTGCTGGATCTGAACGCTACCGACGAGCAGTTTGAATCGCCTACCCTGTTCTGCTCCGGGCGGCAGGGCACCGCCAGCTACTCCCCCGATGTGCAGGGCGCCGACCTGGTTCCCCTGTTTGAGACCATTTTGGACTATATCCCCGCCCCGGACTGCGACGCGGACGCCCCCTTCCAGATGCTGGTGTCCTCCATCGACTACAACGAGTTCGTGGGCCGCATCGCCGTGGGCCGTATTGAGCGGGGCACGGTGAAGCAGAACCAGGAGATTGTGGTGTGCAATTACCACAAGCAGGACGAAGCCCCCAAGAAGGCCAAGGCCACCGCCCTGTACACCTTTGACGGGCTGGCCCGCACCCCGGTCACCGAGGCCAAAGCGGGGGAGATCATCGCCATGAGCGGCATCGGCGACATCACCATTGGGGACACGGTGTGCGCCCCGTCCGGCCCTGAGCCCATTGAGTTTGTGAAGATCTCCGCCCCCACCCTGGAGATGACCTTCTCCGTCAACGACTCCCCCTTCGCCGGGCGGGAGGGCAAGTACGTCACCAGCCGCCAGCTCCGGGACCGGCTGTTCCGGGAAACCCTCAAGGACGTGTCCCTGCGGGTGTCTGAGCTGGAGGCGTCCACCGATGCCTTCAACGTGGCGGGCCGGGGGGAAATGTCCCTGTCCATCCTCATCGAGACCATGCGGCGGGAGGGCTATGAATTCCAGGTGTCGCCCCCCCGTGTGGTCTACCAGGAGGTGGAGGGGAAGAAATGCGAGCCCATTGAGCGGGTGGTCATCGACGTACCCGCCGACTGCGTGGGGGCCGTTATGGAGAAGCTGGGGGCCCGGAAGGGCGAGTTTTTGTCCATGGACCCCATCGGCAGCCGGACCAAGCTGGAGTTTTTAGTACCCTCCCGGGGCCTGTTCGGCTACCGCAACGAGTTTCTCACCGACACCAAGGGAGAGGGCATCATGGCCTCCGTCTTTGAGAAATACGCCCCCTTCAAGGGGGACATCCAGCGCCGGAACACCGGCTCCCTGGTGGCCCATGAGCAGGGCGACTCGGTGACCTATGGCCTGTTCGCCGCCCAGGAACGGGGGGCGCTGTTCATCGGCGCGGGGGTGCCCGTGTACGAGGGTATGGTCGTCGGAGTTTGCCCCAAGATGGAGGACATCACCGTCAATGTCTGCAAGAAGAAGCAGCTCACCAACATGCGGGCCAGCGGCAGCGACGAGGCCTTGCGGCTGGTTCCCCCAAAGTCCATGAGCCTGGAGCAGTGCCTGGAGTTCCTGGCGGACGACGAGCTTTTGGAGGTCACGCCGGAAAACCTGCGCCTGCGCAAGCGCATTTTGAACCACGAGAAGCGGATGAAGGCCCTCAAGGGCGGGAAGTCCTGATTCAAAAAAGGAGCGGCTGGGGGGAAAACCCTGCCGCTCCCGCTTTCTATATTTTTTTGTTGTTCGCCCTGGTTTTGATAAACTGGAACACCGAGGTGTCGGAGCGGTCGGAGAGAAGCTGTTCCAGAAAGTCGATGGGTATTTTCTGCATGGAATCAAAAACAAACCAGGTCTTGTGCTCCTCCCGCCTATAGCAGTCGGGAACAAGTTGTGTAAAAATCTGCTCCAGGGGACGGCCCCTGAAAAAGCCCGGGTCATAGTCATAGTCCGCAACGCGGCAGAGGTAACAGATATCCTCCACATTCCCCAGGACAAACAGCACATATGCAGGCCGTTCCGCGACAGGAATGTTGGTGCCATAAGATACCCTTCCATGTGTCAAATAGCGGCCCAAATGGATAGACAGCATATCCTCGCTGTTCAACTCGTCGTCAGCCAGCTTTAACAACCGAATCAACTACAGCACCTCCCCATACGTTACAGCGTCATGGTGATGCCGCCCTCGTCGGACAGGCCATCCTTCTTGAGCATGTTCTCCAGCACCTCCACGTCCGACGTGATATCCATGGCATCGTCCTGGAACAGCTTGTCGAGCTGCTTTTCAAACCCGGACACCACCTGGTCCATCATGTCCTCAATCCGCTTCTTGGCGGCGGAGATGTTCTCCCCCTCGATGCCCTGGGCGTCCAGCTGGGCATAGGCCCGGAGGATTTTCAGGGTGGTGGGCAGGTAATAGTTCAGGAAGGTGCGCAGCTGCCCCTCCTTGTTGGGATGGGACTTCTGATAGGCCAGAATTTTCCCGGTAATCTCCTCAATGCGGTCAATTTTGGCGCTCATAGCCTCGTCGGGGATCTCGTCGTTCACCTGGCGGATCTCCCGCAGGATGTCGTCCTCCCGGGCGGCGGCCTGCTGGGGGGTCTCCTCGGCGGGCTCCTCCTGGCGGACCTGTGCATGGTAGCCCATTTCGGTGAGAAACAGCTTACCCTCGGCCAGATCAAGATATCCGGTGGGCAGGATACCCTTGGCCAGCATCCGCCGCAGATCCCTGCACAGCTTGCCCACGGGTACGCCGAAGCTGGCGGCCATGGGGGCCAAATCCACCTCCCGGTTGGCGCCGATATAGGCTAGGTAGTTGAGGTAGCGCTCGCTGCGCCGGTTTTTGCCGATGCCGGAGAACAGCATGGACGCGCCCCCCGCCGCGAACATCAGGCAGGCCAGGATGGGGATGAGGATGGGGTACTCAAATTCACCCAAAAACACAGGGGTCATACAGGCCAGCGCGCCCAGGCTGAAAATACCGGCCAAGATGCTGCCGCCGATGATGAGCCCGGTGCCGCCGCCCTCCTTTTTGGCCCGCTTGCGCTTGTTCTCCACCGGGTTCCGCACGTTCCAGCCGTCGGGCTGGGGGGTGCGCCCCTGGGCCGCGGCCCGCTGCTCCCGCTTGGACTGGGAGGAAGCGCCGGAAAAAGAGACCTCCTTGGTGTAGGACGCGGCCTGACGGGAAAAGTCCTGTGCCCCCGCCCTGGCGGACGCGTCTGCCTGCTGGAAGAGGTTTTCCGCCGCCTCCTTGGCGGTGTGGGCCGCCCGCTGGGCCTCCTGGCGGTAGCGGGTGCGCTGCCGGGCGTCCATGGCCAGAATCTTGCGCACAGCCCAAATGATGGCAATGAGCTGGGTGATGCCGGCAGAGGGGATGCAGAACAGCACCCCGATGCCAATCCAGTCTCCCCAGCCGTTGGAGTTCTTTGGGGGCCTGGGCGGGCGGTTTGGAGGGGCTCCCCGCCCGGAGCCGAAGCTGTAGTTATAGCGGTAGGTATAGTTGTTATTTTGATTCTGCTGGCTGCCATTCTGCTGGCCGCCGCTCTGGGGGCCCCTGTCCCCGGGGCCGTAGCTGTCCGCCATGGTCCTCCCCCTTTCGCGAAGTGACTAACGGAGATATTATATACTCTTTATGCCAAGCTGTAAAGCGGCTGGAGGTTTAATTTTTTATTTAGAAGCTGTACCAATAGGCCATTGTTCCCAGCCTCTGTCTGCTCACCCCGGCAGATTGCGTTCTCCCCATTGTTTCATATAGCGGATCACGTCAATAAAGCTCATTCCCAGCTCAGACAGTGTGTATTCCACCTTTGGCGGAATCTCCTTATAGTCATGCCGGATCAAAAATCCGTCGGCTTCCAGTTCCCGAAGCTGTTTTGTCAGGGAGGACTCCGTTATCCCGCCAAGCTGGCGGCGCAAAGCGCCAAACCTGTGAATGTCATGAAACGCTATGTAGTAGAGGATCTCCAGCTTCCATTTGCCTCCCAATATCTTTTGGAGCGTTGACATGGTCTTGCAGCGTTGGATCGCTGTCTCTGTTTTTCTCATGTTCCACAACCTCCCGCCAGCATATTATACCGCCGCGGTATCTCAAAAGCAAGGTACTGCAAAAAAGTACCGTACTTTTATTTTCTCTGCGCCATGGTATAATGGCAGACAAACAAGGAGGTTTTGCTATGCACTACACTGGGACAATTTGGCGGCCGCCCTACGAGGCTTCCTCCCTGCTGCTTGAAGTCACGGCTGGCTGCACCCACCACAAATGCAAATTCTGTACGCTCTATCACGATCTGCCATTCAAATTCAGGATATCCCCCATTGAGGATATAGAGAGCGACTTGCAGGAGGCGCAGCTTTGGAACACAGACCCCGTTTCCATGCTGGCGGCCCGCTTGCAGGGGATACCCAGGCCGGAACGCATCCAGCGGGCCTTTCTGACCGGCGCAAACCCCTTTGTGTTGAAGCATGAACGGCTTATCGCTATTGCTAGCCTGATCCGGCAATACATCCCTTCCATCAAAACGATTGGCTGTTTTGCCCGGATTACGGATGTTGCGCTAAAATCGGATGAGGAATTGGCATCACTTCATCAAGCCGGATATGACGGCCTGACAATCGGGATCGAAACCGGCGACGATGAAGCCCTGCGCTTTATGAACAAGGGGTATGCCGCAGCCGATATTGTGAAACAGTGTCAGCGTTTAGACTGCGCCGGTATCCATTACAGCTTCTTCTACCTGGTGGGCATTTCCGGCGCCGGCCGGGGCGAAGTTGGCGCAAAAGCCACTGCCGCCATCTGCAATCGGCTCCACCCAACGCTTATTGGCGTCAATATGCTGACCATATACCCGGACTCGGAACTTTATCAGGAAATCCAACGTGGAAATTGGCAAGAGGAAAGTGAGCTTGATAAGTATAAGGAAATCCGAATTCTCCTTCAACGCCTGGAGATAACGACCCAATTTGCCGCTCTAGGCGCATCCAATGCGTTCCAGTTTCAAGGGACTTTGCCGGAGGATAAAGACGCCCTTACTGCGGCGCTTGACAAGATCATTGAGACGGTACGGGAGGATGACTTGCGTGAATACCGCAAGAGCCTCCCCCACTTGTAAAAAACAACAGGCCCCGCACAGGTAAGCACGTGTGCGGGGCCTGCCTTGCACTATATATAATCAGTCTATCTGCCGCGCAGCAGTCCTGACTCCGCCATAGACACCATATCGCCCCCGGCGAAAATCAGGTGGTCAATCAGGGTGATATCCGCCTCGGACAGCACCCGCTTCAGCCGCAGGGTGGTGTCCACGTCCGCCTGGGAGGGCATTGCCACCCCTGATACGTGGTTATGGGCCAGCACCACCTGGCTTGCATTGCAGGCCAGGGCGGCCTCCAGCACCTTTCGGGTGGCAATGTGAACCGCGTCTACCACACCCTGCCCCAGCTTTTTGATGGAGAGCAGCTTGCTTTTGCCGTCCATGGCAACCAAATAGGCCAGCTCGTCCCGCTGGCCGAAGAAATAGGGCTCCAGCAGTTCCTTGAGCTGCCACATATCGACGATCTGTCCGTCGAAGCTGGCATTCTGGCGCAGGTAGCGGGCGGAGGCGGCGGGGATGAGCTGGAGCAGGACGGCGGCGTTGGGGCCGATGCCCTTGACCTCCAGCAGCTGTTCATAGGTGGCATGGAACACCCCGGAGAGCGAACCGAAATGATCCACCAGCCGGTGGGCCAACGGGTTGACATCCCCCTGGGGAATGGCATAAAACAGCAGCAGCTCCAGCACCTTGTGGTCGGGCAGGCCGTTGAGCCCACGCTCCAGAAATTCTGCCTTGGCCCGCTGGCGGTGGCCGGAATGGATACCGCCAGCTCCCCTTTCCGCCATGCCCTCACCCCCTTCTCTCCACTTCTTCAGGGAAAGTATAGCATCTTTGCGGCCGGGAGGCAAGGAATTTCCCGAAGTATGGGACAAAATAGGACGTGCGGGCGTTACCGCACGTCCTATCTTCAAAACAGCTCTATCAGGTACAAAATGATGCCGCACACCACGCTGGCCGAGATGCCATAGGCCAGCACCGGCCCGGCCTCCTCCTCGCGGACTTCGCACCGCTTGCCCTGCCCTGGCGGGCAGGGCGCACTCGCTGCGTCGCTCGTCGTCTCCCATCTGCCGCTGGAATATGCGGCAGATAGGTCCCCGCCGTGGCGGGCCGTTCAAAAGAGCTCAATGAGGTACAAAATGATGCCGTACACCACGCTGGCCGAGATGCCATAGGCCAGCACCGGCCCGGCCACGGTGAACAGTTTGGCGCCGGTGCCGGTGACAAAGCCCTCGCTCTTGAACTCAAGGGCGGGAGACACCATGGCGTTGGAGAAGCCGGTGATGGGCACCAGGGTGCCCGCCCCGGCCCGCTTGGCGATGGTGTCAAACACCCCCAGGCCGGTGAGCAGCGAGGCCAGGAAAATCAGGGTGATGGATGTCCAGGTCCCCGCGTCCTCCTTGCCGGCCCCCAGGCTCTGGTACAGTGCGGTGAGCCCCTGGCCCCCGGCGCAGATGGCCCCGCCCACAAAAAATGCCCACAGGCAATCCTTCCAAAGGGGGGAAGGCTTTGCTCTGCCGCTGACGTATTCATTGTACTGCTGGTTGGTCATGTCCATGCGCTTCACCTCCCTGCCAATATACCCGGATAGCGCCGGTTTTATCCAAAAAAGGCGCCCCGCAAAACCAAGCTGCGGGACGCCTTCTGACAATATTACGACATGAGGTCCAGCCGGGGGATAAGAAGCGCCTTCTCCAGGGGGTGGATTTCCACCAGCAGCTTGGCGATGGCGGCCCGGTCGATGTACTCCTTGGGGGCCAGCAGGCCGTTGCTGCCGCCCACGATATTCAGGGCCACCAGAGTCTGCACATGGGGGGCTGCCCAGTCGCTCACCAGAGAGGCGTCGGGGAAATGGGACAGGTCGCAGCTCTGGGAAGCAGCCAGCACCCGGCCCAGGATGGTCATGGTCTCCTCCCGGGTGACGTAGCTGTTCACATTGGCGTACAGCACCCCGTTTTCATTGCTGCCCTTGAGTACGCCCAGGGTATACATGGCCTGGACGTAGTTCTGGGCCCAGTTGGGTATGTCCGTGTTGTCGGCAAAGGGCAGCTCCACTGTGTAGTAGGCCGACTCGTCCACCCCCAGCAGGCGGGTGATGAAGGCCAGCAGCTCCGCCCGGGTGAGCCTGCCCTGGGGGATGAACAGCGCGGTGCCGTCCTCCTGGCCGTAGCCGGTGGTCAGCCCCAGCTTGTACAAACGGGTGACATAGTCCGCGCTCCAGTGGCCCGCCATATCGGTGAATGGGTCGCCCCGGTCCACCTTGATGGGGATGGTCACGGTGATGCCGCCGGCGGTGACAGTGATGTTCCCCTGGCCGTTTGCGGTGCCCGCGGTGAAACGGCCCTCCGGGTCGATGGCACCCACGGCGGGGTCGGCGGCCCAGACAATGTTACCCGGGTCCATGGCCACGGGCAGGTTGTACCAGACGCCGGAGGCGGCCAACTCCACCTGCTCCCCCGGCTCCAGGATCAAGGAATCTACCTTGGCGGAGGAATCCTTCCGGGTGACGTTGAGGGCGGTCAGCCGGTCCACCACCTCCACAGGCAGGGGAAAGCCCTGGCCTGCGGAAATCGTATAGCTGCCCGGAAGGAGTCCCGCAGTGTACACCGCGCTGCCGCCGCTGCCGGAGAGGAATCCGCCGGTGGCGCTCCAGCTGAGGATTTGGCCGGAGAGGGGCCGCCCGGCGCTGTCGTATGGGGCAGCGGTGACATTCAGGCTGGCCCCCGCCAGCACCACCCGGCGCTGGGCGGTGACGTAAGCGCCGGGTGTGAACAGCGTCTCGCCCGCCCTGCTGACCAGGGCGATGGTGTTATTGATCTTTCGGTTGTCGGTGGAGGGCCTGTTTACCACCTCAAAGCCACCGCTGCCGGGCAGGGTGGCCCCCAGGGTGGTGGAGCCGCCGCCGTCCAGGGCCACGGCGGACACGCAGCCCAGTTCCTGGAGCCGCTGGGCCACCTGGGCGTAGGTGGCGCCCACAGAGTGGCCTCCCTGGCGGCCGTCAATGGTGTAAAAGACCGCCGAGCCGTCGCCCTTGAGGCCCACGGCGGTGTAGGGGTTGGCGGTGGTGGGCAGGCCGTCTACGATCTGCCCATCCCGCAGCAGGGTGTACAAGCCGCTGACGCCGTATACAGCCTCATCCCACTGCTCGCCGGCGCCGCCCAACACCACGGACACCTGCATACCGGGAACCAGCTCCCGCAGGGCGGCGAGGAGCTCAGGATTGCCCCGGTCCTCGGCATAAAGCATGTAGCAGCCCTCGGGAAGAATGCCGTTGAAAACGGTCTGGTCCTGAACGGCGTCGGTGACAGACACCACCTCCAGGGTGAGGGTGCGGTTCATTTTCATCTGCTCCCCGTTCACAGGCCGCAGGACGGCGGACACGCAGGGCCCGCCGCTGGTGACCTTGGAGGAGAAGTCCTGGTTATAGAGATAGAGCTTGTCCAGATAGTTGTTGTTGCGGTAGGCGTTAAACCCGGCGATGGGGAACACCCGCTGTATGCCGTCATAACCCGTCCAGGCGGCGGAGACGGTGGGCTTGCTCTCGTCGATAAACACCCGCCCGTCGCCGGTGAAGCCCAGCAGGGTGTAGTTGGCCACGTCCAGGGCGCGGACCACCCCGTCGGTCATGAGCATGCCCACAATGGTGCCGTCAGAGTTGAAAAAGCCGCCGTTGATGGCGGCTACCACCCGCCAGCCCTGGGATTCCAGCTGGGCGGCGGCGGACTGCACGGTGTTGGTGCTGGCCACATAGGCGCCGCTGAACACCATGGGGATTACGGTGGGGTTTGGGGTGTATGTAACGTAATGTTCCGTGCGCAGGTCCTCCTTGGATGCGGACCATAGGCTTTGGCTGGTGAGGGCAGCGCCCGGGCCCAGCTCCACCGTGCGCCCGGTGAGCTCGGTGCCCAGCGCCCAGGAGGCGCCGGCAGGGGCAAGCAGCGTGGCGGCCAGGGCGGCGGCCAGAGCCAGCGCCGCGCACCGTCTGGATAATTTTTTCATGAGTTCCTCCTGTCTGTGGGTGGGGTTTCGCTGTATTTGGATCAAACGTTATGTTAACACAGGCCGTCCCATTTGTAAATGGGAGATTTTACGGGGGTGACGAGATTGGGAGAAAAGGCAGCGGTCAGGCGCTGTTTGAAAATTGGCGATGCGCCCAGCGATGAGGGATTTTCCCGCCGATTGGGTATAGTTGAAAATTTTCAAACAAGCCCTATCCTTGAGAACCGCAAAAAGAGAACCTGGCGCAGGGACGTCCCTGCGCCAGGTTCTCTTTTTGTTCCATACCGGCTGCTGCTTCCGGTACATTTTATTTCTCCGTGAGACGAAATTCCTGCGGTTCCAGAGTTTTGTAGGAAATCAGCGCTTGGAGAACTGGGGCGCGCGGCGGGCGGCCTTGAGGCCGTACTTCTTGCGCTCCTTCATGCGAGGATCGCGGGTAAGGAACCCGGCGGCCTTCAGGGCGGGGCGGAACTCAGGATCCATCTCCAACAGGGCGCGGGAGATGCCGTGACGCAGGGCGCCGGCCTGGCCGGACACACCGCCGCCCGTGACGGTAGCGGTGATGTCCACCTTGCCCACAACGCCGGTGGTGTTCAGGGGCTGGCGAACCACCATCTTCAGGGTCTCCAGACCGAAATACTCGTCAATATCCCGGCCGTTGATGGTGATAGCGCCGGAACCGCTGGGGAACAGGTGAACCCGGGCCACGGAGGACTTCCGGCGGCCGGTGCCGTAATGATAAGGCTTCTTGCTCTTGTACATGATCGGTTACCTCCTTATTCCACGGTCCAGGTCTCGGGCTTCTGGGCGGCGTGGGGGTGGCTGTCGCCGCGGTAGATCTTCAGCCGGGTGAGGGAATCCTTGGTGACGATGTTGCGGGGCAACATGCCGCGCACCGCCAGCCGGACGGCCAGCTCGGGCTTCTGCTGCATCAGCAGGCGATACTTGGTCTCCTTGAGGCCGCCCACCCAGCCGGAGTGGGTACGGTAGTACTTCTGCTCCAGCTTCTTGCCGGTGAGTACCGCCTTCTCAGCGTTGATGACGATGACGAAATCGCCGCAGTCGGCGTGGGGGGTGTACTCGGGCTTGTGCTTGCCCCGCAGGATGGTGGCGGCGGCCACGGCGGTCTTGCCCAGAGGCCTACCGGCGGCGTCCAGCACATACCACTTGCGCTGAATGTTGGCCTTGTTTGCCATAAAGGTGGACATTCTGGTTTCCTCCATTTATCTCAAATTTGTACGAAGCATGGGAAAACTCCCCTTTACATCAGGGAGCATGGTGTATTATAATGCGGAAAAGCAGACGTGTCAACCAAAACGCGCAGATTTTTCAAATTATTTTTGAAATACTCTCTATATCTCTTATATCCGTTTGAATTCTCTTGTTTTCTCGTTTTGATATTTCTCTTTTATGAGGGGGCTTCCCGCTATGCGGCTGATTCTATCCCATATGCGCCGGTGTGTGGAGGACTATAACATGATTCAGCCCGGCGACAAGATCGCCGTAGGGGTGTCCGGCGGCAAGGATTCGCTGGTACTGCTGTACGCCATGGCCAAGCTGCGGGAGTTCTACCCCGCCCCTTTTGAGCTCCACGCCGTCACGGTGCACCCCGGGCCGGAGGAGATGGACTTCTCCCCCGTGGCGGCCTTGTGCGAAGAGCTGGGGGTGGAGTACCACCTGGTGCGCACGGAGATTTTCCACATCATCTTTGACGTGCGCAAGGAGAAAAATCCCTGCTCCATGTGCGCGAAGATGCGCCGGGGGGCCATGCACAACGCCTTGAAGGAGCTGGGAATCGGCAAGGTGGCGCTGGGCCACCACTTCGACGACGCGGTGGAGACCTTTTTCCTCTCCCTGTTCTACGAGGGCCGCCTTTCCTGCTTCCAGCCTGTGACCTACCTGGACCGCACCGGCATCACCCAGATTCGCCCCCTGCTCTACTGCGGGGAGGGGACGCTTCGAAACGCCGCGGCGCGCTACCGCCTGCCGGTAGTCCACAACCCCTGCCCCGCCGACGGCAACACCCGGCGGCAGGAGGTGAAGGAGCTGGTGGCCCGGCTCAGCCAAGACTACCCCAAGCTGAAGGACTATGTATTTGGGGCCATGCAACGCCTCCCCCTGCCCCAGTGGGGCCCGGTGGAAAACAGCCACGGCATCAAGCGGTACGGGGAGGACTATCACCAGGAAGAGCGCTGATATAAAAGGCCCCCGGCGCTGTGCGCCGGGG
>CATABD010000054.1 GCA_949494735.1 uncultured Oscillospiraceae bacterium | reverse complement strand
GGAGCCTTCCCCCAGGCCGCGGCTTTTCAGCGGCCAAGACTGCGGAAAAGCCGCACCAAGTTATATTAAATCAAATCAAACTGATTTCAGCTATACTGATCCATCTATCCTTCCATCAGGTTCCCCGCCGGGCATGGGATGGATGGATAGATTGGAACAGCGGAGAGAAGTGGATGAAGCTATCGGCTATGAGAGCCTTTGCAGCCAATTCAACCGGGAGGACGTGGACGAGATAGCGGAGCTGATCGTTGACGTGCTATGCACCGCCCGGCCAACCCTCCGCATAGGCGGCGAGGAGCTGCCTATTGCCCAGGTGAAAGACCGTTTTTACAAGCTGGACTCCGCACACCTGGAATATGTTTTCGACTGTCTGCGGAACAACACCACGCAGATACGCAACATCCGGGCCTATCTGCTGACCGCCCTATACAACGCCCCAACGACCATCAATAATTACTATCAGGCGGTGGTTCAGCATGATTTTGGCCCCTAATATCGGTTGAAAATGCGTCTCAAGTTGAGACGCATTTTTCGACATAATCTGAAATGAGGAGGAACACATTATGGCAACCAAAAAAGACAATCCGCTGATTGGTTCGTTCCGCGCTCCTGTCCCCGATACACCGCCCCCTGCTGGGGCCATTGGGGAGCAGAAGCCCGCCGAGCCGCCCAAGGGCGCGCCTGACCCCAAGGCTACTGGCGCCACCCCCACCAAGGACGGCAAGGAGCAGAAGCCCGCCGAGCCGCCCAAGGGCGCACCTGACCCCAAGGCCACCGGCGCCACCCCTGTCAAGGGCGGCGAGGGCCAGAAGCCCGCCGAGCCGCCCAAGGGCGCGCCTGGCCCCAAGGCTACTGGCGCTACTTCACCGCCGTTCTGACCCTGACCCTCTGCGCCGCCCTGACCTGTCCGGCCTTCGCCGCCAGCGGCGATCCGCTGTCCATCGTGAATAATCTTTCTGATTTTATCTTCTCCATCATCAAGGCCGTGGGCGTGATCGTGCTGGGCTGGGGCATCGTCCAGGTGGGTATGTCCATCCAGTCCCACGACGCCAGCCAGCGCACCCAGGGTTTCCTCTGTCTGTTCGGCGGCTTGATGATCGCTTTTGCCAAGGAGATTTTGACCACCATCGGCGCGCTGTAAGCCGCCCAAGGGGGCGGGCCGCAGCGTCCGCCCCCTACCTTATAATATATTGTCGAAATGCGTCTCAATTTGAGACGCATTAGGAGGTAAACCGTTTGAGCGACAACTGGATCGTTGGAAACCTGCAATCGGCTTTCAACACCTGGAACGGAAAACTGACGGAGATATGGTCCCTTATTACTACCACGCCAGAGACCTTCCGGGGCGGCACCGTATGGGGCACCATTGTCACCATCAACGACGCGATGAAAGCCGTGGGCTACGGCCTGCTGGTGCTGTTCTTCGCCATGAGCATTTTCCAGACCGCTGCCAGCTTTCGGGACTTCCAGCGCCCGGAATTTGTACTGCGGCATTTCATCCGCTTTGTGCTGGCAAAGCTGGCCGTCGGCTCCGCTATGGAAATTATGACCGGCATATTCTCCGTCTGCGGCGGTATCGTGCAGACCGTTATGGGCGGCATCGGCGGTATGGCCGCCGCCAGCATCACCGTCCCCCAGGAGATCGTGGACGCCATTGAGGGCGTGGGCTTTCTCGCCAGCATCCCCCTGTGGCTGGTCTCCCTGCTGGGCAGCCTGTTTATCACTGTCATGTCCTTTATCCTGATCCTCACCGTATATGGCCGTTTTTTCCGGCTGTACTTCTATACCGCCCTGGCCCCGCTGCCCCTGGCGTCCTTCGCCGGGGAGGGCACCAGCTTTGCCGGGACCGCTTTTCTGAAAAGCTATGTGGGCGTCTGCCTGGAGGGGGCAATTATCGTACTGGCCTGCCTGATCTTCTCCGCTTTTATGTCCAGCGGGACCCCCGTGGTGGACACCTCTCTGTCCGCCGTCACCATGAGCTGGCAGTACATCGGGGAAACCATTTTCAATATGCTGGTGCTGGTGGGGCTGGTGAAGGGCGCGGAGCGGATCGTGAAGGAAATGTTTGGCTTATAGCCATAACAGTGGGCCATACTTATTCCACTCATCACGATAACGTTCTTTCCATTTGCCATAGTCAAAGGCATATGCCGTAATCAAAAAAACAAAGCCAGAAAGGATAAAGGGGACAACAAACATTAGCCAATCTATTCTTGAATACTCGTTTAGAGATGGAAATGGATATTTGAGGTAAAAAACAATCGCTGTTGCAAGTGAAAGTAAAAACATTTCATAATTATTCAATGCAGCGATAACATCAAAAAACTTTGTTTGCTTTTCTGGAACATGGACTCCAATAGTATCTAAAGTTGTATCTTCTGGAACAACCATCTCTAAATATGCACTAATACGTGCATGAATCAAGCGATAATATGCAATACGTCCCTCAAACGGAATTATAAGAATGTACGGAACTAAATATACAAGTGGATTTACATTTTCACTGTTGTTCGATATGGCAATACCTAAAATTGCTAAGACTGTGGTAAATGAAAATGTTAAAAGATTTGTTCTCATGCTAACATTACGTTCCAATGTTTTTTGCCAAAAACTATATTCTCGATCTGTCATGATGATACCTCTTTTTATTCTTAACTATAAGGAGATATTTTATGGAAATCAAAATCCCCAAGGAAGTACGCCAGCATAAGGAGACCATTTTCTTCGGCCTGTCTGTCCGGCAGTTCATTTGCGCGGTGCTGGCCATCGGCGTGGCCGTGGGCGTGTACTTCCTTCTGAAAACCTTCGCCGGAGCGGAGACCGCAAGCTGGGCCTGCATCGTGGCGGCGGCTCCCGTGGCCGTTACCGGCTTTTTCCAGTACAACGGCATGACCTTTGAGCAGTTCGTATGAGCCTATCTGAAATCTCAATTCCTCTGCGCCGGGCCCAGGGCCTTCCAGTCGGAAAACCTCTACTGCGCGGCGCTGACCAAGAAGGGGGTACAAGACTATGATTAAAACCCTGGCCGCCGCCAACAAGAGCGAACGGGAGCCGTTCAGAATCCCTCGCAGCGTGCAGCAGTCCATTCCCATCCAGCGGGTGTTCCGGGACGGCATCTGGCAGACGGGCCGCAGCCGGTACAGCCGGACGTGGCGCTTTGCGGACATCAACTACTCCGTGGCGTCCCATGAGGACCAGCAGGAAATGTTTCTGGCCTACTGCGGCGTGCTCAACAGCCTGCCCACCGGGGCCACCGCCAAAATCACCATCAACAACCGCCGTCTCAACGGCGCCGACTTCCAGCACAGCGTCCTCATGCGGCTGAAAGGGGATGAGCTGGACCGCTACCGCCAGGAGTATAATGGCATCCTCACCGAAAAGGCGCTGGAGAGCAACAATCTTATCCAGGACAAGTACATCACGATCTCCGTTGCCCGGAAGAACATCGACGAGGCCCGCACCTTTTTCAAGCGGGTGGACATTGACCTGTCCAAGAGCTTCGGCAAGCTGGACAGCGGGGCCAAGCCCTTGGACAACCATGAGCGCCTGCGGATCTTCCATGACTTCTTCCGGCCCAGCGAGGAACGGGATTTTCAATTCGATCTCTCCGCCGCCATGCGCCGGGGCCATCATTTTAAGGACGCCATCGCCCCGGATGGGATGCACTTCAAGGCAGACCACTTCGAGCTGGGCGGCAAGGTGGGCCGCGTCCTGTTCCTCCGGGAATATGCCAGCTACATCAAGGACCGCATGATTACCGACCTGTCCGACTTCTCCCGGAATCTTATGCTGTCCATCGACATTCTGCCCATCCCCACCAACGAGGCCGTGAAGGAAATGCAGGCCCGTATCCTGGGCGTGGAGAGCGACATTACCCGCTGGCAGCAGAAGCAGAACGCCAACAACAACTTTACTGCCACCGTCCCCTACGAGCTGGAACAGCTTCGGGCGGAGAACAAGGAGTTTCTGGACGACCTCAGCACCCGCGACCAGCGCATGATCTTCGCCAACGTCACCCTGGTCCACATGGCCGACACGCTGGAACAGTTGGACGCGGACACCGAGACCTTGCAGGCCATCGGCAACGAGAGCCTTTGCCAGTTCTCCGTCCTGCGCTACCAGCAGGAGGACGGTCTGAACACCGCCCTGCCCTACGGCCTGCGCCGCGTCAAGACCACCCGGACCCTCACCACCGAGAGCGCCGCCGTCCTCATGCCCTTCCGCGTCCAGGAGATACAGGACGCCGGGGGCATCTACTATGGCGTGAACGCCGTCAGCAAAAACCTTCTGATCTGCAACCGCAAACGCCTGTTGAACCCCCACGGCTTTATCCTGGGCGTGTCCGGCTCCGGCAAATCCTTCAGCATGAAGGAGGCTATTACCTTTATCGCCCTGTCTACCAACGACGATATTATCATCATCGACGCCGAGCGAGAATATGGAGACCTGACCCGCGCCCTGGGCGGGGCCGTGATCGAGATTTCTCCCAACAGCCCCCACCACATCAACCCTCTGGAGATCACCAGGGGCTACGGCACCGGCGAAAACCCCGTTGCGATGAAGTCCGAGCTGCTGATGAGCATTTGTGAACAGCAGATGGGCGCGGGCCAGTTAGGGGCCTTCCACAAGTCTATCATTGACCGCTGCACCGCCAGCGTCTACCATGAGCTGATTGCCAGCGGCGGCAAGGCCCGGCAGCCGGTCCTGTCCGACTGGCGAAACGAGTTGAAGCGGCAGCCGGAACGGGAGGCCGCAGAGTTGGCCCTGGCGTCCGAGCTGTTCGTGGAGGGCAGCTTGAATATGTTTGCCCATGAAACCAACGTGGATATTACCAACCGGATCATTTCCTTTGACCTGTATGAGATGGGCGAACAGCTCAAGCCCACGGCGCTGAACGTCACCCTGGAGACCATTCAGAACCGGGTGGCGGCAAACCGGCTGGCCGGAAAGTACACATGGGTATTCGTGGATGAGGTGTATTTGTTCTTCCGCTACTACTACTCCGCGCAATTCCTCTATAAGTGCTGGAAGCGGTTCAGGAAGTACGCCGCCGCCATGACCGCCGCCACGCAGAACGTGGAGGAGTGCCTGCGCTCCGACACCGCCCGGCTTATGTTCGCCAACAGCGAGTTTTTGGTACTGCTGAACCAGGCGGCCACCGACCGGGCCGAGCTTGCCAAGCTGCTGAATATCTCCACGAACCAAATGTCCTACATCACCAGCGCCGAGGCGGGCCATGGCCTGATCCGCGTGGGCGGCTCCATCGTCCCCTTCGCCAACGAGTTCCCCAGGGACACCGAGCTCTACCGCCTGATGACCACTACTCCGGGAGATAAGTAAAAATCCTGTCGAAATGCGTCTCAAATTGAGACGCATTATCAGCCCTTCACCGCTGCTGGTGGAGGGCTGATTTTCTATTGAACCGCCAACTCCCGGTATACGGCAACTTCCCGGTAAAACTGTTCCGTGTAGTCACGGGCCAGCCGTTCCACTTCGGCGGCCTGCTCCCCGTTCGGGAGGCTATTCAGGTAATACAGCGGCTGGTCTGGATATTCAGCCGTGATACGGCTGGCCGCGCAGTTGGTCAGGACATGGGCCAGCAGTTCCCGCAGCACTTCCGGCGGGAGCTTATCGGCAACAGGATAAAACACATCTTCAAAGGCCGGAATATCCCCAAAATCGGAGAGTGCTTGATAGGCCGGAACATCCCATGGGATCCCTTGCAGCAGCCACATATAGGCGTTATTGTCCCGCCAGTTGTCATAGACCGAGGCCAAAAGGGGCTTGTCCCCACAGCGCAGGCCATAGGGCTCCAGGTGCTCCAGCAGAATAAGGCAGAGCGCCCGGACCGGCGCGGCGGTCCTGTCCTGGGCGTCCGGGGAATAGGGCTTTACCTGGTTTATCAGCCAGTCAAAGTCCATCTGTTTTTCCAGCCTGCGGGCAAAGGAATTTTCCGAAACCAACATTTCAAGAGTAAGGCCCAACGGGATCACCCCCATTGTCCACATTCTACCATGGCCGCGCCGTTTTGTATATCTCAATTTTCATACCGGGAGCGTTATTTTGTAAAAAGGGGGAATATCATGCCGTCACCCAAGGAAAAGCCCAAGGGGGCGAAAACCAAAAAGAACGCCGGGAAAGCCGCCGCCCGGTCACAGCCAGCCATTTCAGCAAAACAGGCGGCCAAGCTCCTGAAGGATAAATATGTCCAGCAGCTTGACCAGCGCCAGCCGGAGAGCGGCAGCGCCGAGGTCCAGGCTGTCGATCAGATGGAGGGGGCCGGGAGCTGGGCTGTGGACGAGCTGCTGACCCATGAGCGGCCCCATTCTGACCTCAAGCCGGACAAGCGGATCAAGGAGCGGCCCAGGGACGTGCCGGAGGCCGCGAGGCCAGCGGACGCCCCGGCATCCGCGCCGGAGGGCGAAAGTCCGCCGCCCCACCAAACCAATGCCAGCCCCCGCCAGCGTGCGGGACCCTCGCCAAAAGAGCGGGCAGCCCAGGTGAAGGGGCAGCACCCGCCAGCGCCCCCTGCGGAGCACTCCGCGCCATCAACTGCCGCCGCACCAGCGGACGCGCCCACCCGCACCATGCGGATCAAGGAACGTCCCGCCGTCCGGCTGAAAGAGCAGCGGGCCGGAACCGCCGCCCCCAGCATCAAAGAAAAACCTTCCTCTCTCACTAATCAATCAATCCCATCTATCAAATCAACCCCATCCATCCCATCATCCCAAAAGTGCCCAACGCCCCCAGCGGCGGGACGTTCCGCCGCCCGCGCCGCAGGCCAGCCGGGGGTTAGGCCGAGCGTCGCCCAGCCCAGGCGGGAGGCCCAGCGGCAGATGTCGAACAAATCCCAACACAGCTTTTCCCGCCAGCCGGGAGACCCCGGTCCGCGCAAAGCCCCCAGCACCGCACTATCTAACCGCAGCGCAGACAGGACGGTACTCCCGCGCAAGGGAACCGCCAGCAGGGGCAGCACCCCCAAAATCCGGGGAGCCGTCTACCGAAAAGGTGTTTTTGGCCCCAAGGCGGGCCGGGTTCCCATCAAGTCCGCTGTCTCCCGACCTGTCCGGGGCATCCGGCAGAACGCCCAGCGGCGCATGACCCAGCGGGCCGTACAGCAGGCGGGGAAGGCTGCCAAAGCATCAGCCGTGATCCTGAAAAAAGCGGCGGTGGCCGTGACAAAGGCGGCGTCTGCCCTTGTCAGCGCCCTGGCCGGTATCGCCGAAGGCGGTATCCAGGCGTTCCTCAAACTGATTGCCTTTGGCCTTGTTGATTGCGCCCAGCAACTGGCGGCGCGGGTCTTTTTTTAGGCATGATATCTACTCCCAAATGTACTTGTAGCAGAAAACGTGGTCTTGGATGTTGCCCCATACCCGGTCATTCTCACCATTGCGGGAGAAGAAAACCACATCCTCCGGCAGAATGGACGGACCATACAGCGCCGCGTCAATGGCTTCATACTGCGCGGCTGCTGGATCCGCCAGGGAAAGGTTGCCGATGGTGGAGAACTGTGGCCTCGGGGTGTCCTCGCCCTGGTGGAGAATATCATGCACAGTGTCAGGGAACTCCGGGGAGATCACCCGATTCAGCACGACCTCAGCCACGGCCTGTTGCCCCTCTGCACATTGCTTTTCCGCTTCCAACTGGATAATCCCCGCCAGCTCCCGGCGCTCGTCCACGGCCATGTAAACGGGCCACGGTTCCGGCCCATCCATCAGGCCAATTTATGTAATAAATGCAATTCCGGCTATCCTTATACCCCAATCGCCCGCATTTGAGATTAGCAGAATCAAGGGGGTACTTTTTTCTCGAATTAGCTGGAGGGCGGTTTTTGGGCCTGAAAATGCGAACTCCCTGCTAATTTTATTAGCAGGGAGCCGGAAGCCGTTATTTGTGGCAAAACAGAGGGGACTTGCCCTTTTTTGATACGCTTATGGGTTGGGTGCGGTCTGCTAATAGGCTTGCTAATAAGCCTTATCGTCAAAGTGCATGTTTCGTCCAAAATGCCAATCAATTTTTAGAAACAGAAAAGCGCCAATTTCTTGATTTTCAAGGTGAAAATCTAACCAAATTGGCGCTCACTCTGGCACCCCGAACTGGATTCGAACCAGCGGCCTTCCGCTTAGGAGTGGCGGTAACACGCTGCTCATCAGTGGCAGTAAAACCTGGGAAACCCCTGATACTGCTGGATTTCACCGTTGTCACACTGCTTGTTATGTACGGCTTTTTTCTGCTAATTTTCATCGTTTTTTGTGGTCGCAATTAGCAAGCAATTAGCAGGGCCATTGAAAAATCGACAGACGGTTGGAAGTCAAGTTAAGTCTGTTTTGCCAGCGTTTTATATAAAAGACCGAAGGATGGCCGCTTTCGTTCCCGTTGCCAGTTCGTGCTGGCTTGCCCGTGTTGTACAGAGTACTTCTTCTACAAAGTAGCGTTCTTTCGGGGGTATGTTGTAATAACAAATACTACATGAAGATTACAACGCTTACTCCAAAGCATTTGGGGAATACCCAACAGAGATAACTGGCCTTACTGTCAAAATCATTCATAGGCTCTCGCCCTCCTCGTAAGTGTAATTGGGTATGCTCTTTCCCTTTCGCCTGTCCTCCGCCGCCCAGCGGCGAATGGTGGCGGCGTGGCTCTGGTAGGTCTTGCCCGTGGAGGCCATATACTCGGACAGCTTCTCCACATACTGCTGCCAGAGGTCAGGGAGTTCCGCTTGCAGTTCGGCTATCTCCGTATCCGAAAAGAAAATATTTTGATAGCGGCCTCGCGCGTGGGCGCACGCACTCTCACTCCCTTCAGGTGATTCTCTCAATTTACTTGTAAGGTTATTAGTGGACAATTTTCTGTCCGTCAAAGGGATAGTTTTCTGTCCATCAGAAGGACAATTTTCTTTCCTTCTGACAGACAATTTTTTATCCGTCAAACGGACAATATCCTGTCCATCAGGAATCTTGATGTAGATGCGGTTCGGTAGAGACTGGCCCCGCCGCTTGCGCTCGATCAGGCCGGCGCTTTCCAATTCATTCAATGAATTTTTCACGGTCATAGGGCTGCGGTCAATGGCGTTGGCGATCTCAACAATGGGAAACACAATGTAAATCTGACTGCTGCTGTCAGCCCAGCCATTGGCCTGGGAGAGCCGCGCCCTGTCCAGCAAAACCATATAGACCAGTTTGGTTGTCAATGCTAAATCCGCCTCCAAAAGGAAGCGTGGGAAAGGCAGATAGGGCGGCAACTTGGTATCTTTTGTCATGTAGTCAGCAATATGGGTGTCACCTCCCCGCCGTTGCGGGCCGTCTGAGGGCCTTCCAGGGTGCTGGATAGGGAATGTATCAGCCCTCTATCGAGCCGCTCTCGGAAAGCCTTGCAAATCAAGGGCTTTTTCGGGCCTAAAGCGTTACACATCAGCCCTATGACGGCGTACCCGGTCACGGGTCTTTCGCCGCCGCTCCTGTTCAGCACATTCCGGGCAATATTTTGCCCTGTTGGAATTGGGGAGAAAGTAGCCGCCACAGATGGCACAGGGCTTCATGCGGTCACGGTACAGCAGGGCGGCGTACAGGCCAGCGTCCAGAGGCAGGACGGCGGCGCGGAACCATTTGCAGATCAGCGAGTAGGTGATGCTCTGCGGGCAGACACATTCCTCGCCGTTGTCCAACAGCAGACAGTTCCCGCAATCATAGTTGTAGCAGCTATGTACCAGCCTACGGGCGGTACGGTACTGCTGATAGTTCATGTGGACAATCACGGCTTGTTCTCTCCTGTCGGTAATTTGATGTAGATGTGATAGGGGGTATGGAGGGCTATCAGTTTCTTCTCCACCAACCCCACGGCCTCCAACTCCCGCAAGGACTGCGCCACGGTGCTGGGAGTGCGGTCGATGATTTCCGCAATGGTCTTGTTGTAGAACGCCAGATACCGCCGCCCGCGCTTGTCGGTCTGCGCGGTCTCGGAGTTCAGCGTCATATCCAGCATGATCGCATAGATTTCCTTTGCGGTCAGCCGGATATTCATGCCCAACAGGAACCGGGGATAAAACAGGTAAGGCGGCAGGATGGAGCCGCTGGTGATGTAATCAGTTTTCATGTTCCTTCTCCATTTCGTGTCGGATTTCATGTACTTTCTCAAAAAATCCTTTGATTGCAGTCGTGACAGAATAGGCGCTATCGCCCAATGCATCAAATTGAGAAATTGACATCCCGGCGAAAATGTCCGCCCGGTGATGGAGGGATTCAATACCGGAAACATAGCGGGCACATAGGGCCTTATGACATCTCCCGGTGCTGTCATATCTGGCATAAGACCACCGTCCGGCGCATTTTGGAGGACGAGCGGTACACCGGCACTTACATCATGGGTAAGCGGGAGGTAACGGAGGTGGGCGGGCATCATGTCCGTTTGAGGGAGGAAAGCCAGTGGGTGAAAATTCCCGGCCACCATCCCGCCATCGTCAGCCGGGAGATGTTTGAGGAAGTGCAGGATCAATTGGCCCACGTCAAATGCGGGGCGAAAGCGCCCCATTCCTATCCCCTGCGGGGGAAGGTGTTCTGCGGATGCTGCCGCCACGCCATGACCCGGATACGGGACCGCTATTTTGCCTGCCAGTACACCGCTGTGGACGATAGCACCCCCTGCCATGGATTGCGGATTGACAAGGCGGAACTGGAGGGCATGATCTATGAGGTTATGTCCAAACAGGCGAAGGTCATTTTGAATGTGGATGATATCTCCCGCGCCGGAAATCTGGAGGTCCAGCTTGCCCAGCAGAAGGAGAGCGGCGGGCAGGTGGAAGCCTGCCTGGAACGGAAGCGGGCGCTCTATGAGCGGTTTGTGCTGAAGGAGATCGGCGCGGATGCGTTTAAGGCGGAGAAGGCCGTGCTGGACGGTGAGCTGGCCCGGTTGAAACAGGTCCACGCCGCCGTCACCGCCCAGGTGGAGCGGACGCGAGGGGATGAAAAAACAAAACGCGCCAGGATTGAGCTGGCGCGGGAGGTCTCCGGGGCCAGCGGCCTGACGGCGGGGCTGGCGGACGCGCTGATCGACCGGGTGTATATCGGTCCGGAAAATCAAGTGGAGATCGTCTGGAAAATGAAGGACTTTTGTACTCCACCACGTTATCAACGGCATGGAGGGACGCCAGTTCCTCGTAGCTGGCCTCGGTGGTCTTTTCCGGGTTCCGGGCGTAGTTTATCACCCTGTCCACGCGCCCCTTGATGGGCCAGATAGAGGTCACGGCCATATCAGTCGGCGGGGGTGGTGTAGGTGTCCACGATCAGCTTCTCCACGGCCCGGTTGTCCTCCAGGGCCTTGCGGAGCTGGGGCACGTCCAGCAGGCCGATGGAGTTGGCCCGCTTCAAAAGCTGGTCGATGTTATAGCCCACGCGCCGCACCTCCCGGATCAGCAGCGGCAGCTCGGCGGGCGGGGCCTCCTTCACCACCGCGCCGTTGAGGATGCGGCGGCAGTAGCCCTCACGGGACAGGCCCGCCTTGCGGACTTTTTTCGTCAGGGCTTCCAGCTCGGTCTTGGTGAAGTAAATCTCCACCCTGCAATTACGTTTTCTCATATTGCCTCCTTAATCATTTTTCAGTGGTTGGAAAATCGTCTTTTCTTTTCGTCGATTGTGTGGTATCCTATCAAAAGAGGTGGTCGATATGACAGCAGCACAAATTCGGCGGAGAATTGCGGCAGTAAAAACGGCTGACGCGATCAATGCTATTGAAGGGGTGCCGGTTTCCCGGTATGCCCAGGTACTTTCCCGCAGTTGGGCAAAAGGCGAGATCACGGGCGAACAGATGAAACAGGCGCTCTTGGATTCTCACGCAAAACTGGCCGCACAGGTACAGAAGCATGGCTGATCCTTACCTCTATGATGATGTTCCTGTCTTGCGGAACGCACTTTCCATCAAAGATGAAAAGACGCTGGACTTGATCGAGGCGGAACAGTCCCGCGCAAACATGATGCTGCTCTATGAACAGGGCTTCCACGATTTTACGCCGAAGGGCCTGCAAAGCATCCACCGCTTTTTGTTTGGCGACCTCTACGATTGGGCGGGCCAATTTCGTATCATCAACATTGAGAAACGGGAACGGCTTCTTGCGGGCCGCAGCGTGTGGTACAGCAACGATGAAGCAATCAGCGATGATTTAGCGTCTGTCTTTCGGGATATTCAAGCCCAGGATTGGAACGCTCTTTCAAGAGAAGCCTTTGTGCCAGCCGTGTCCCGGTGCTTTGCGAAAATCTGGCAGATACACCCCTTTCGTGAGGGGAACACCCGGACGGTCGTTATGATGCTGACTTTCTTTGTTGAACACTACGGCTATTACATGGATCAGGAGCTTTTGGCCGAGAGCGCCGGGTATGTGCGGGATTCCTTTGTGATGGCGTCTTTAGACCAATTTTCCGAGTACGAGTATCTTGAACGGATATTGATGGACGCCGTTTGCGATGCTCCCATTGAATATGAATTGACGCCAGATGTGGAGTCTGAACATCAGCGTTCTGAAAAATATCAGAAGTATCAAAAGGAGCCTTACACGCCGGAGCCGCACTACCGTCGTGAAGATTAGGGAATAACGCGGGATGAGTGACCGCCAACTGACAGTGTTCGGTTGGCGGTCATTTTGCGGGGTCATAGGGGCGGCAAGCCCCTGTCAAGCTGAATTGTGGCCCCACAATTCGTTGCTTGTTACGCCCAGGTTGACCGTCGTGGTGGTCTTGCCGACGCCGCCCTTCTGATTGGTGACGGCAATCACCTTGCACTTGTTCATGGGTTTCTGCCTCCTTTCCTTGGATATAGTCATAGCCGCCCGCAGCGAAACAGGCGGCTATGTAAAGTGGGCCAGTGGCCCACTCGGGGGGCTACCGTCCACGTGATCCAGTTGGAAGAAAACCGCACCACCACCATCGAGCTGACCAACCTGGTGAAGCCCACCCTCAAAATTTTGAAGGTGGATTCCATCACGAAGAACCCCGTGGCCCACGCCAAGTTCCAGATCTGGCGGGCCTCCGGCGAGACCAAAACCGGGGACTATCATGATCTGGGCACGTTCTATTCGGATGAAAACGGCGAGATCGTGCTGGAGCACACCGACCCCGGCTGGTTCAAAATTTCTGAATTAGAAGCCCCCTCCGGGTACTCCATCAAGCAGGCGGATCACGAGTTTTATCTGGCCGCGGGCGAGGAGAAAACCGTCCAGGTGGAGAATATCCCCCTGTCGGCATTGGTGGTCTATAAATATGACCGGATCAGCGGGGAGCCGGTTGAGGGCGCTATTTTCCAAATCCGCTATATCCGCGAGCTGGATGCCGCCCAGGGCTACGAGCTGGACAAGGAGTACAAGACCGTCTACGTCCAGCCCGGGAAAACGGTGGAGTTTGAGTGGGAAAATGTGCCCATTACCGGGCAGTTCCAGCTCCGCAAGTACGCCGCCGAGTACAACGAGGTCACGGGAACCCCGGCGGGCGCCCCGCTGAAGGGCGCGGTGTATGAAAACGGCGGCTGGTGCAAGGGGCAGGGCTCCTACCACTTCCTGATCCCCAACGCGGCCAAAGCCTGGGGGTTGAATGTGGAGGGCTGCAAGGCCAGCGAGCCCCAGCGCATTTTGGACGCGCTGAGCCAAGGCAAGCTGGTGGTAGCCATTATGGGCAGGGGGCATTTTACCACCAGCGGCCATTTTATCGTCCTCCGGGGTGTGCAGGACGGGAAGATCCTGGTGGCCGACCCGGCCAGCACCTCCCGGAGCCGGAAGGCGTGGGAGCTGTCCATCATCCTCAACGAGGCTGGGAAACGGGCCGGGGCGGGCGGGCCGTTTTGGTTGATTGGATAGGCAAAGGGCACGGAGCGGGTATGCTCCGTGCCCTAATTCATTTACAGCGTGCCTGTGTAACTTCAATCTCCTCAATGGTTTGTTCCATATCAGCCAGCACCTCCCGGGCATTTCGGCCCTGGTATCCGTCGTTCCTTTCCTTTAAGGCTGCGAGCAGTTCGGAAGGCACAGCCTGACAAATGCCACCTGCCTCATTGCCTTTCATCGGAGAACACCTCCAACATCTGCTCTGGCAGCCATATCCTGATGTTTGAATTCTGGTAATCGGTGGGGTTTCTCGTGACAATCCCATCCATTTCATTCAGCAGGGCAACGGAGTATTGGACAGAATCTTCAAAATCAGCCCAATCCAAATTGAGCGCATTTTGGATTTTCTGTTCAGAAACTGCCGCAATGGAGACAACCATCAAAAGCCGTTTCAGCAGATCTTTGACAGCGGCATGGTTCTTCATCTGCCGCTTTGCGATGTAATAGATGTCCGTGACTGCGGAGGCGGACACATATTCCTGCACATCACCCCGCTGGGTCAGGTTGAGCACATCTGCCGCCGCATGAAAATACGGTTCCCGCTTCAACAGGACATCCAAAACCACATTTGTATCAATGAGAAGCTTCATATTTTCCTAACCTCTCCTCGCGAAGGGCGGACAGCGGCAGCTCAGTTGTAGGGATCGCGCCAATCAGCGACTGCACGATGCTTTTCGTATCTGGTTTTTTCACAGCAGAATCAGCTTCTTCCGTTGGCAGAACGATAATCTCCAGTTTTCGGCCCTGAAAGGCCTCCGGCAGCGGCATAATGGACATGAGATTGCTTGCGTCAATAAATCTGCGCACGACTTCCACGGGGGCCACCTCCAAATCTTGATTTACCCACATTATACACATACCCAGGGTATTTTACAACCCCCAGAGGACATAGGAGGCAATATGGATACCGCATCCCAAAAACTATATATCTTTCTATCGGCTTGCGCCGGTAACTGGCATAACGCTGCCTTTATTGCCGGACACAAGGAAGACAGCCCGGGTTATCTGTTGTCCGCAAACCGGGACGGATGGCCCATCGTGATGGCCGTAGAACAGTTCCAGCAGCTCACAGGCGAGTCCATCGACCCCACCGAGTGCTGCGGCCAGCTCACAGAGGATGCTTTCAAATCGCTGTACGCCCAATATCTGCTCTGGCAGATGCCATCGGCGGAGAGCAACCCGCTTCTGTATCTCAGCCGGGACAACTCCAATCAGCCCTAATCCCCCTGGGAGCACTTGGCCGCGTCAATGGCCAATACCACCATCAGGCACAGCAGCGCGTCCTCCGGACGGGAGATGTCCATGCTGTAGGTGTCCGTCCAGTTCCACAGCTCCTTGGACAGGGACATCACCGTGCGGGGGCCGTCCATCACCGTGTAGTCCCACTCCCAGAAATCCCCCTCCACCGTCCAGCCGTTGCAGTCCAAATTGAACTTGGGCCGGAAAAAGGTGAACTCCTTTTCCAGCACGCCCACCTGCCGGTTTCCCACATACAGCTCAAACTTGGGCAGCCAGGTAAGCACCTTTTCCTGCACTGTGCCCAGATGGTTCCCATAGGCGTCGTAAATCTGAAGCCGGTGGCCCCAGCTCAGCTCCCCTTTTACCACATAGACAGTATTGCCGTCCTCATCGTAGATGTCATAGCTGTCAAACCAGGAGAAAAACCTCTGCTTAAAAAGTAAGCGCATCATAACACCCTCCCTTCCTGGCTTTATTATAACAGACGCACGCCCCCTTTGAACAGCTTTTTCTAATCTGCCCACCCTGGAGGCCACTCCAGGGCGGGCTTTTTTGCCGTTCACAGAAATTTTACACAAATGAGGGCCCATTTTATGCCCTGAGCGGTGCGTAATAAATCAGGAAGTATTTTCAGGGCCATCCCAAATTGGTGCAAACTCATCCAACCAGGACAGAGGAGTGATCCCAATGAAACGAGTGAATATCAAATGCCCTTACTGTGGCTCCCGGGCGCTCCTGCGCCCTGCGTCCGTTGTATACGGCAACAAAGCTGTAGATCCAGCTGCGCCCTATTATGTCTGTGCCCGCTATCCGGCCTGTGACTCCTATGTGGCCGCCCACAGGGATACCCGCCTGCCCATGGGCACCCTGGCGGACAGTAAGTTACGCCGCAAACGTGTTGAGGCCCACAAAGCCTTTAACCGGCTGTGGACAAGCGGACTGATGGGCAAGAAGCAGGCGTACCGCTGGCTCCAGGCCAAGCTGGACCTGCCAGAACAGGAGGCCCACATCGGCCGGTTTTCCCTGTTCCGCTGCGAGGAGGTCATCCAGCTGTGTAACAGCCGGTTCCCCGCCGTGGACAAAGCATCATAGCAAAGGAAGGTGAACACCATGAAGTTTGATTTTACCCTTACCCCGGAGCAGAGCCTCTTGGCGGAGGATAACCTGGCAGTGATCGACAAGGTGATCTCCCGGTACATCCACACAAACGAGAATGTCTGCGGACTGGGCCAGGACGATCTCCACCAGGAGGGCGCCATGGCGCTGTGCAAGGCCGCCGCTACCTACGATGGGCTCTCCGCCCAGTTCAGCACCTATGCCGTCACCGTGATCCGCAACCACCTGCTTAACCACTGCAAGGCTGTCAACGCCGGACTGCGGAATCTGCCCGCCGTCTCCCTGGATGCCGGCGATCCCGAAGATAGTCGGCCCCCGCCCTGCCCGGAGCCGTCCGTGCCGGACGGGGTGGACGAACTGCTGGGGCAGTTGGACACCGCCGACCTGCTGGCGGACTGCAAGCGGCGGTACACCGGCGTGGCCCGGCTGGGGGTGGAGGCGCTGGAGTGGAAGGTGAAGGGCCTGAGCGGGGCAGACATCGCACGGCTCTACGTCGCGAAGCCCAACCAGGTGGGGGCGTGGATCTCCCGGGCGGCACAAAAAATCAGAAAAGATTTTGCCGTGCCAAAATAAAGAACAGGCTGTTGACATATAATATATATCGTGGTATATATTATTTAGGAGGTGCTGACGATGGAGACCGCAAAGGTATTTGAGAACGGAAGGAGCCAGGCTGTGCGCCTGCCCAAGAAATTCCGCTTTGATGTGGATGAAGTGGTGGTGCAACAGCTTGGGGCGGCGGTTCTTTTAGTGCCAAAGGAGGCCCTATGGCAGACCTTCATGGAGGGGTTGGAGGGCTTCACCGGCGACATCTTTGAAGATGGGCGGGATCAGGGTGTTCAGAAGGAGCGGGAATCGCTATGATCTATATGCTGGAGACGAATATCTGCATCTACGCGATGAAAAACAAGCCGGAGAAAGTGCTGCGGCGGCTCAGGGAGGAGCTTGATGACGGGGTGTGCATCTCGTCGATCACGCTGGCTGAAATGGAGTACGGTATGAAGCACAGCTCAAATCCGGCAAAGAATGAACAGGCCCTGCTCCGTTTTTTAGTCCCTTTCAGCGTTCTGCCCTTCGGGCTGGCTGCGGCGGCGGAGTATGGGGAAATCAGGGCGTATCTACAGAACCAGGGAACGCCAATTGGGCCCTTGGATATGCTGATCGCGGGCCACGCTAGGGCTGAGAAAATGATCCTGGTGACAAATAACGTCCGGGAGTTTGAACGTGTACCGGGACTGGAGCTTGAAAACTGGGCCGAATGACGTATGCTCTTAGAATCTCCTCTCTCAAAAATCCCAATCATCCTTGGTGTGGCCCAGGGATGATTGGGATTTTTTATTTTTCGTGTTGAAAAGGGGCCTCCCAAACTGTAAAAGGTACTATCAAGGCATGGAGGCGAGTTTATGAACATTGAGAAGAAAAGCACTTACTACACGGCGGTGGGCCATTTCCGCCGCAAGACTGACACCAATGGGCGCACCTACCCTGTGATCCTGGTGAACCAGGAGGAGCATATGGTGGATATCCAGGAGATGGCGGTGTGGACGGTTCTCATCTGGCGGTTCCTGCGTTTGGAACAGATCGAAATGAAGTACGGCCAACTGGCCGGGGACCTGCCCCCCACGCGGCGGACGCTGGAAACCTGCCTGAACCGTCTGGAGATGCGAGGCCTCATCGCCCGGGGCACGGGCAACACCGACTTTGAGGCGCTGTACGACCTGCTGGGGGACCTCTATGTGGTTCCCATCGCGGAGAGCCTGTCCCTGCGTCTGTTGACCTTTGGCAAGTTGTTGCTGGACGGAGTACCCATCTCCAAAGCAATGCAGCTGTTCCATAAGGACAGGCCCAGTGAGCGGGAAGCTCAAGTATTGGCCCTGTCCCGGCAGGCGTTGCTGTCCACCGCGGAGCTGATCAAGTGTGCAGAGAAGGGATCCACCGATGTGTCCACCGATGAAAAGCTGATGGGCGTCCTCATCGACAATGACTACACCAGCAGCGACAGCCTTCCCTTCGAGATGCTGGAGGCAAAGCAGCGCACGCCCGTCACCATGGCTGTGGCCAACCTGTACCTGCGGAAGCAGATCGTCTTTGAGCGGGGGTAAAATTTTTTTGGGAACGTGCAAAAAATAAGCGTGCAGCCACTATTTATTATGTGGACAGCCTAATCAACGACAGGAGGAATCCCCTATGAAGAAACGGATCAGCCAGATCAAGCTCCCTGGCCTGGTGTGACTTTCTGTGATAAGAGGAGCGTAAAAGGGGCCCCCGCAAAGCCGTCCTTCAGGCTTTGCGGGGAGAGGAGATGCAGCGAAGCGTGCGGATTTCGGCGGCGCAGCCGCCGAAGGAGCAAAGCGCAGCTTGCATCGACGAGGAGGTGGCCTGGGAGATCACGGGCCCCGGGTGCTGGTACATCTCCACCCCTGGTTATAAGGACGTGTGCCCGGTGGAGCTCTTTGTGGAGGTGTAGGCACGGTGGGGAGACAGTCTGGATTCTCTGCCTCCCCGCCGTGCTGCGGCACAGCGGGCACAAGTTCTTGTGCCTCTTAACATCAAATAATCTATATATTGTGCTTTTGCTATTGACACCACCGATATCTTGTGGTATAATCCTCTTGTAATTGATTCTATGTGCGTTTCCTCCCCTTGCGGGAGGGCAGGCCAACCCTGTTGGCCTGGGAGCGATAGGTTTCGCATTGCACACGTTACAGAAGTTACCGTCCCCTTCCCAAGAAGCGGAGGGGGAGTTGTACGGGTCTTCTGGGGTTTGTACGCAAGAGCCGGTGGAAAGCTGGCCCCTATGCTGTTAGGGGATCAGTCTGCCCTCTGGCTCTTTTTATATATACATCATGGCCCGAAAGGGCGGAAAGGAGTGCTATGTCCCAGTTGTACTGCACTGGCCGGGTCACGTCTGAACTGGAGCTGAAGACCAGCGCAAAAAAGGTGCCCTACCTCAACTTCCCCATTGTGGAATACGTGGGGTATGGCAGGAATGCCCACCCGCAGTATCTCTCGGTGTGGGCCTGGGGCGCCATGGCACGGCAGCTTGTGGACGGCGGCGTGGGCAAAGGCAGCGCGTTGTGGGTATCCGGCTCTTTGGAGCTGGAGGAGTACGCCAAAAAGGACGGCGTGACCCGCGACAAGCGGCTGAAGCTCAAACTGAAGGACTGGGGGTTCGCCCCCACTCAACAGCCCCAGCGCAGACCTGGCCAGGACCAAAGCATCCCGCCCCCGGGCACCATTGACGGGGAACGGGAAGACCTGCCGGAGTAAGCATCCGGCACAACTGAAGGAGGCGCTATGCCTCGTCCAGACTTTGTCTGTCCTCTAAACCAAATCGAAGCCCAGCGCAAGCGGGTTCGATTTGGAGGATTTGGAGAGGAGGAGCAACGAAACGGTGCGAAGTTTTCGGGCGGATGCCCGGAAACGGAGTGAGTGGAGTTTGCTCCGACGAGGCGTAGCGCCTCTTTTTTTGTTTTCCGACAAAAATTGAAAGGTGGCAAACGAAATGAAACCGAAAGTCTCCCTCGCCTCCAGCACCTCCATCCTGATCGGCGCGGTCATCGCCATCCTGGCGTTGCTGCGCGGCACCCCCCAGACCGTCCTTTTGCTCCTCACCTTCGCCCTGTGGGGCCTGTGGGTGGTGCTGACCCTGCTCCGTCCGTCCTGGCGGGCCAACCGGGACTACGCCGAGGACGTCCGCGTTCTGAACAAGATCATCCGGGAGACCCGGAAGAAGGGCCTTGACCTCATGAACGACGACATCGACATGGAGGACATCCAGGGCGAGCTTGAGACCCGCTGCAAATTCCTCTTTGAGCCCTTGCAGCGTATGATCGACGCGAAAGAGATCAGCGCCGCCGAGATCATTCTCATGGAGGGCCACGAGGAGACCTTCATCGAGGACGAGACCATGCGGACGAAAATCCGCTACCTGTCCCGGGGCTACATCCGCGAGGTCTACATCAACCTCGCCCGGCGTCGGCCCA
>CATABD010000053.1 GCA_949494735.1 uncultured Oscillospiraceae bacterium | reverse complement strand
GCGCCGCTTTTTTTGCCCCGGCGGTGGGGGGATGTCAGCGCGGTTGGAAACTGATGTAGCCGTAGTGGGGCTGGGCGTAGTCGGCCAGGCCGAAGGAGTATCCCATGGCCGCCATGCTCCTGGCCTGGGAGGCCATGGTGCCGGAGCCGTTCCGGGCGGGGTCCACGGCCAGGTAGCCGCCGTTGGCGTCCCGGCCCACCACCACGATCCAGTGGTGCCGGCTGGGCGGGGGAATGGGCGGCCACAATGGGCAGGCCCTGGGCCAAGGCGGCGTCCACAGCCCGCTCCAGCTCGCCCAGGCTGCCCACGTAGCCGTCCGTTTTGTAGGTGACCCGGTAGGCGTTCCCGTCGGAGCCGGTGTATACCTCGCCGTCAAGGCTCCGGCACAGCACGCCGCTGTAAATCATGTCGGCGGTGGCGTACCGGCCGGCGCCCACAACGGCATTGACGGCCATGGCCGCCGCAGTGGCCTTGCAGGTGTTCCTGTCCTGCCGGATGAAGGGCACCCGGCCCAGGTTGGCGGCGGTCAGCCCGGCGTAAGGGGTGGGGACGGCGGGGCTGCCCGGCCTGACCAGGCGGCCCTGCCTTAGCAGTTCCAGCAGGGCGGTGTTTTGGGCCGCCGTGCCCGAATAGCCTGTGATGCCGTTGGCGGCGGCAATTGCGGCCCGGCTGGAGTAGGAGGAATCCACCCCCAGGGAATCCAGGGCGGCGGCGATAGAGGGGGAGCCGCCGGTATAGGCGGGGAAATAGGGGCTGCCGGACAGAGCGGGGGCGGAGGGGTCGATGAGCAGGCCCTTCCTTAGCAGCTCCAGCATTTGGATGTTATGGGCGGCGGCGCCCCGGTAACCTGTGATGCCGTTGGCGGCGGCAATCTTGGCCCGGCTGGAATAGGAGGGATCGGCGCCCAGGGAGTCCAGCGCCACGGCGATGGAGCCGCTGGCGCCGGTGTACCGTGGGAAATAGGCGGCAGAGGCGGTGGTGAGGGAGCAGAGCGTCAGGCACAGCGCCGCCGCCAGGGCGGCAAACCGTTTTGTCATGGTGGGACCTTCCTTTCTGTGGATAGCGTTGGGTGGGTGGGATGCGAGGGCGGCTTACATACGGTCTGCCCTCTACAATTAATAAATTCGTCCACAAAAAGGAGATGCTTTACCCTTTTTAGAAAACTTTTCTCATGTAAATTTTGGCACAGACGCGGTGCCACGGCTCTGCGGGAGCGCTCGCCGCCACGGCGGAGCGGCCCATGACGGGGGCCGTTCCGCCGCACCCGCCGTCCAGCGCGCCCGGTTTAATTTCCCTGGGAACACTTGGCGGCGTCGATGGACAGCACGATCATCAGGCACAGCAGGGCGTCCTCCGGACGGGCAATATCCATGCTGTAGGTGTCCGTCCAGTTCCAAAGCTCTTTGGACAGGGCCATCACCGTGTGCGGACCGTCCATCACCGTGTAGTCCCACTCCCAGAAATCCCCCTCCACCGTCCAGCCGTTGCAGTCCAGGTTAAACCTGGGGCGGAAGAAGGTGAACTCCTTTTCCAGTGTGCCCACCTGGCGATCCCCCATGTACAGCTCAAATTTGGGCAGCCAGGTGAGTACCTTTTCCTGCACGGTTCCCAGGTGGTTGCCGCAGGCGTCATAAATCTGGAGGCGGTGGCCCCAGCTCAGTTCGCCTTTCACCACATAGACGGTACTGCCGTCCTCAGCGTAGATGTCGTAGCTGTCAAACCAGGAGAAAAAACGCTGCTTAAACAGTAAGCGCATGAAAACGCCCTCCTTTCATGAGCGTATTATACCAGAAGTCCGCCATGGTTGACAGACCCTATTTTACGGTTTTCCGCGCAAAGCGGGCCTCCGGGAATGTCCCGGAGGCCCGCGGCAGAGTCGGCTTCATGGCTTTTGCAACATCGCTTGACGGTTTTTCCTGAGAAACACAGGGTTTTTCTGTAAAAGAATCCACCGCCGATGAGCCTGTCTCAAGATATGGGACAGGCGCTTACACCCCGGAATAGGCGGCGAAGCCCGCGTCGATGGGCAGCACCACGCCGGTGATGGCGCTGGCGGCTTTGTCGTCGCACAGGAAGAACACGCCGCCCAGCAGCTCCTCGCTCTCCACATAGCGGCCCATGGGGGTGCCGTTCAAAATCTTGGCGGACCGGGCCGTAGGGGTACCGTCGTCGTTGAAGAGCAGCTTGCGGTTCTGGTTGGACACCAGGAAGCCCGGCGCGATGGCGTTGCAGCGGATGCCGGATTTCGCGAAGTGGGTGGCCAGCCACTGGGTGAAGTTGGAGACCGCCGCCTTGGCCCCGGAGTAGGCGGGGATCTTGGTCAGCGGGATATAGGCGTTCATGGAGCTGACGTTGAGGATGCAGCCGGATTTGCGCTCCACCATGTCCTTGGCAAAGGCCTGGGTGGGCAGCAGGGTGCCCTGGAAATTCAGCTTGAACACGAAGTCCACGCCCCCCGCGTCCAGGTCGAAGAAGCCCTTCTGGCCCTCGGCCCACTCGTGCTGGTACTCGTTGTCGGTGGTGGCCCGGGGGTTATTGCCCCCCGCGCCGTTCACCAGGATGTCGCAGGGGCCCAGGTCGGCCAGCACCTGCTGGTGGACGGCCTCCAGCGCCTCCGGCTCCAACACGTTGGCCTTGTAGCCCTCGCAGATAAAGCCCTCGGCCTTGCACTCGTCCGCCAGCTTCTTGACGGCTTCCTCGTTCAGATCCAGCGCCGCCACCTTGGCCCCCGCCTGGGCAAAGGCCCGGGCCATGGTGCCGCACAGCACGCCGCCCGCGCCGGTGACCACCACTACCTTGCCGGAAAAGTCAATATTTAAGGGTAAGTTCATCATTTTGCGTCCTCCTCGTCTTGTTGTCACGCTCGCGCTGGGCAGGCTTTTCGGGCAGGCCTGCGCTCACGCTTCTAATTTGTCCAGCATATCCCACACGCCCAGCATATACATGATGCCCAGCGCCCGGTCATACAGGCCGTAGCCCGGCCGCACCGTACCGGGGCCCTCATTCCACAGATGGCGGCCGTGGTCGGGGCGGATGTAGCCGTCGAAGCCGCAGTCGTGATAGGCCTTCAGAATGTCCAGAATGCCGGTGTCGCCGTCGCAGTCCCGGTGGCTGGCCTCGGAGAAGTCCCCATTGGGGAAGTGCTTCACGTTGCGGATGTGGGCGAAAGCGATGCGGTCGCAGTGCTTACGCACGATGTCCGCCACGTTGTTGTCCGGGTCGGCGTTCAGAGAGCCGGAGCACAAGGTCAGGCAGTTATACGGGTCGTCCACCATGCTGAGGAACCTGTCGATGGCCTCCCCGCTGGTGAGCAGCCGGGGCAGGCCGAAGATGTCCCAGGGGGGGTCGTCCATGTGCACCGCCATCTTGATGTCGCACTCATGGCAGGTGGGCATGATGGCCTCCAGGAAGTACTTGAAGTTGTCCCACAGCTTCTCCTTGGTGACGGGGCGGTACTTCTCAAACAGCTCGTCCAGCTTGGCCATCCGCTCCGGCTCCCATCCGGGGAAGGTCATGTGGTATTTCTCGGTGAAGCCCATGACGTAATCCGCCATTTCCTTGGGGTCCTGCTTGATCTTGGCCGCTTCGTAGTACAGGGCGGTGGAGCCGTCCCCCACCGGGTGGAACAGGTCGGTGCGGGTCCAGTCGAACACGGGCATGAAGTTGTAGCAGATTACCTTCACCCCAAAGGGGGCCAGGTTGCGGATGGTCTGCTTGTAGTTTTCAATATACTGGTCCCGGCTGGGCAGGCCGATCTTGATGTCGTCGTGGACGTTGACGCTTTCCACCACGTCCATGTTGAAGCCGTACTCGTCCAGCTGCTTTTTCACCACGGCGATCTCCTCGGGCTGCCAAACCTCGCCGGGCATCTTGTCGTGGAGCGCCCAAACGATGCCCTCCACACCGGGGATCTGCTTGATGTCGCTGAGCTTGATCTGGTCGTTCCCCTCGCCGTACCAACGCCATGTCATTTTCATAGGCTTTCCCTCCTTAATAATAATATCCGCTGCATTGTTATGCTCGCGTTGGGCGCATAGCCGGGTCGCTTTCCTCCGTCTCGGCCTGGTCTCTGGGGCCTGTGGCCCCATCGCTCGGCCTCGCTCCGGTCCAAGCTCCCCTATGCGCCTACGCTCATGCTTCTTTTTTCACGCTGTCGTCGGTAATCTCCTTCATGGCCCGCTCCAGGCTCATGCCGTTTGCCACGGCCTCCTTGCGGGCGGCGTTCACCTTCTGGATGGTTTTCATCTTCTCACCCGTCAGGGCGTAGCCCTTCATGGCGATGAGGGTGGCCGCCCAGGCCAGCATGGGAATCACGCAGAACATGACGATCACGGCCACCTTGATGCCGCCGGAGTAGGGGGTGCTGTCGGTGGGCAGGTCGCTGAGCCCGGCGAAGATCAGGAAAATGAAGGCCACCAGGGTCTGGGCCAGGGAGGACACCAGCTTGTCAACCAGGGAGAACAGGGTGCCCATGATGCCGGGGATGTACTTGCCCGAGCGGTAGGTCTCGTAGTCGGAGCAGTCTGCCACCATGGGTATGGGCATGTCGGCGGTGGCGTAGTAGGCCCCGTAGCCGATGCCGAAGCACACGATGAACAGGATGGTATACAGGTTGATGGCCCCGCCGCCCTGGAAGGGGAAGGACAGCATCCGGGCGGGATTGCCGTTCTGGCTGAACAGCAGCAGAGCCAGCACGCCCACGTAGCAGATGAGGGCCACGGACACATAGCGGATCAGGGAGGCCCGCTGGCCCAGCTTCTGGGAGGTGCGCATACTCAGCAGGAAGAAGGGCACCGCGCACACGTAGCCCAGCACCATCATGGGCAGGTACAGGGAGTTGTAATTGCCCATCAGGATTCCGTAGAGTGCTAACAAAACCGTGGTGTTGGTGGCGATGGCCAGGGCCAGCTTGCACCCCGCGCCCGCCACCATGAGCCGCTGCATGGGCTTGTTGTCCCGGATGATCTCCACATACTCGGACATCTTCACCTTTTCCTGCTTGTCCCCGCCGATGCCGTAATATTTGGGATTGTCCTTCTCGGCGATGCCGATGATGGCCAGAATGGTGAGGAACACGGAGATGGCGATGCCGATGGGGGTGATGATGCGGAACACCGTGGGGTCGGAGTAGCCGGAGACGATCACATTGCCCGCGGCGTCCTTCACGTCGTACATACCCTTGACCAGCGGGATCATGAACTGCATGACGCCCATGCCCAGCAGGGAACCCACGGTGTTGAAGATGGTGAACATGGGCCGCTGGTTGGGGTCGTTGGTGAGCACGGTCTGGCCGGCCCGGGTGCAGGAGGTCTGGAAGGTGTAGCCGATGACCCAGACGAAATACACCACCACGAAGGCCGCGTAGCGCGCCCACATCATGGTCTCGGGGATGAGCGGGGTGAGTATGTACAGGCACACCACGCTCACCGCCATGACGGCGCTGCCCAGGATCATAAAGGGGCGGAACTTGCCGATCTTGGTGCTGGTGCGGTCCATCATGGCCCCGATGATGGGGTCGGTGACGGCGTCCGCCACACGCATCACCGTCACCATGATGGAGGCGAACATGCCCAGCTTCAGGATGCTGGAGCCGAACTGGGCCACGTAGGACAAAATCAGCACAAAATACACGTTGGTGGCGCCGTTGTTCAGGGGAAACAGCACCAGTTGATAGGGTTTGGCCCGGTTCAGGCCGGCGCTGGGTTCTTGGCTCATGGAATCTCCTCCTCTATTTCATTGTCACGCTGCGCCTGCTCGCGACGCACGGCTTCCCTCCGACTCGGCCTGGTCTCCGGCCCGCTTGCGCGGGCCTGCGCTCGAGTCTCTCCTTCGGCTCGGTCGGCGCTGGACGTGTGCCACCGGCACACAGCGCCCTCGCATCGGTCCATCCGTGCTGCTCGCGACGGCTCCGCGCTTCCTCTTTGTCACGCTCGCGTTGGGCGCATGGCCGGGTCGCTTTCGCTTCTTTTATACCCAATTGGCGCTGTTAGAACTCTTCCCTTGCAGTTTATAAGCGGGGTTTGGCTCATCTACGTGACGGATGACGCAGCGGTCCGAGCACCGGCCCGCCTCCGCCTCCAGCTCCACCTTGCCCTCCAGGGGCACCTGGAACTCAAATACCCTGTCCCCACTCTTCTCCTCCACCAGCTCCCCATTGGCATACAGCGCCACCTTCTCCTGGTTGGAGTATACCTTTACCGTGGTGACGGCCTCCGGCCGGTCCACATACCGGCTGCCGCAGATGTGCACAAACGGCTCCTCGCTCCACCACGCCTTATACAGGTAAAAGCTGTCCTTCTTTGTCTTGCGGTCAAAGGTCACCAGCCCCTTGTGGTTCATCCCCGGCTCGCCCCCCTGGTCCCGGGCGTCCGCCGCGAAATCGAACATGTTCCACACGTGGGTAGCCCACATATAGGGCCGCTTTTCAAAAAATTTCAGCAAATACTCGTGGTATACGCACTGGTACTCCTCCGTGTGGTCCCCCCGGCGGGGCTTGGACGAGTGCAGGTTGGGCATGGCCTCGCAGCCGTACTCGGAGTAGCCCAGGGGGCGCTTGGGATAGATCAGGTGGAAGAAACCCACCCAAAGGTCGTTGAGCCACAGCCCCGGCACGTACCAGCCCAGGTACAGGTTCCAGCTCACAAGGTCGGTGATGTGGGCCGAGCGGTTGAAGGGCCCGCACATGGCGTAGCAGGCCAGGGTGGTCAGGCGGCTGGGGTCCAGCTCGTGGTACAAATCGTTCAAGACCCGGTGGTTGTCCAGCATGTCCTTTTTGTCCTTGGTGGAGATGGTGATCTCGTTGGACACCCCCCACACCACGATGGAGGGGTGGTTATAGTTCTGGATTACCAGTTCCTTGGCCTGGGACAGGGTGTTTTCCCGGCCATTGGGCATGTGCTCCGAGATGTACGGGATCTCCGCCCACACCACCATGCCGTACCGGTCGCACAGGTCGTAGAAATACTGGTCGTGCTGGTAGTGGGCCAGGCGGATGGTGTTGGCCCCCATCTCCCGGATGAGCGCCATGTCCGCGTCGTGGTGCTCCTTGGTGATGGCGTTGCCGATGCCCTTCCAGTCCTGGTGGCGGCTCACCCCCCGCAGGGGATAGGGCCGCCCGTTGAGGAAGAAGCCCTCCTTGGGGTCTACCCGGAAGGTGCGCACCCCGAACCGGGCGGACACCCGGTCCACCTCCTCGCCGTCCACCACCAGCGTCACCTCGCAGGTGTACAGGTAGGGGTCTTTCACCCCGTCCCACAGCCGGACGTTGGCCACCGCCAGGGTGATATCCGTCCCCGTGCCGATGGCCACGGTTTTACCGGCGGCGTCCGTCAGCTTCACCCGTACCTGGGCGCCCTCCACATGGTGGAAGGTCTCCACCCGCACCCGGCCGTCCTTCCCGTCCACGCCGGGGGTGATTTTCAGCCCCTCGCCGCCGCAGTAGTCCAGCTCGAAGTGGTCCTTGGGGACAAGGAGCAGCAGCACGTCCCGGTAGATGCCGCCGTAGAAGGTGAAGTCCGCCTTCTGGGGGTACACCCGGTCGTTGACGCTGTTGTCCACGTGGACGGTGAGGGCGTTCTCGTCCTGGAGCAGGTCCGTCACGTCCCAGCGGAAGGTGGAGTAGCCGCCGTCGTGGGCGCCCACCTCGGCGCCGTTCAGCTCCACCTTCGCGGAGGCGTTCACCCCCCGGAACTCCAGGTAGACCCGCTGGTCCGCCCCGAATTCCGGCTTGGGAAACCCCTTTTCATAGACGCACGTCCCCCGCCAGTAGTCGTTCCCCCCGTCCTGGCCATCGATGGCGTTCCAGGTGTGGGGCAGGGCAACAGGGCGTGGCCCGCCAGACGGGCCCGTGAATGTCCAGCCCGCGTTCAGGTTGATTGTTGTTCTCAAATTCATCCTCCCGCACCCCCGGTTGCGCATGGAAGAATCAAATGATTCCTTCCTATTATAATAATGTCTATGTCGGTTGTCAACATAAATCCCGCTGATATTTGCGACTTTCTGTGCTGTTTCCACAAAGAGGAACTGGGGCGGCGGCATATCGGATAGGGTGTTCCTCCGACAGAAATCTATCCTGGTTCAGCTGTATCCGTTCTGTCCGCGGAAGCCGGGCTTCCATGGAGGGCGGCCTTTTGAATGTCCAGATAAGCCCGGAGCGAGAGCAGGACATAATTTTTCACATGGTATTTGACCTGCTCCTGGGTCTGGGGAAGCTTGAAGTACCTGGCTTCCGGCCAGATGTTTTTATGGCTGGCGCCGGCCATATTGATTATGGAGAGGAAAACGGTGTGCCCCGCCAGCAGGGCCCAATCTCCCTCCTCGACCCCCACATACCGCAGGAAGAGCCGCTGTGCGGCGGCAAGGCTGGCCTCGATTTTCTCCTCCGGCAGGCCCTGAACAGGGGCGCCGTCCAGCAGTTCCCGGCTGACCAGGGTGATGGCGTGCCGGTTTTTGGGGTCGAAGCACCACACCGTATATTTGGAAATGACCTCATACAGCAGGTTCCAGGCTGTCTCTCCGTATAGCTGGCCCAGCCCATCCATGTATGCCACTTCGTCCAGACTGGGCCGTATGAACTGGTAGAGTTCTTCAATGGCCTGGCTTCTGACCTCGAAATAGACGTTTTCCTTTCCCTGGAAGTGGGCCTGGAGGGAGGACAGGCTGGCCCCGGCCTCCCGCACGATCTCCCGGGTGGTGGTTTCCTTATAGCCCTTTTCCGCGAACAGCTTTTCCGCCGCGCTCAGGATGCGCTCGCGGGTTGAATTGCGCTGGTCCATCATGGCTCGCCCTCCACAGAGAATATATCATTATGACTATCCTACACCGCCCCTGCCGTCCTGTCAATGGTATTGTGATATTCTACAACTATCCCGGGAAAACCCGTAAATTTCTGTTGACAATCGACATTGACCCGGATATAATAGCGGCAGAATCAGTTGATTCGTGTGGCCGGTATGCGGCTGCTCCCGGCGGTGTCCGCGATTTCAAGAAAGGAGGGACCCGCGCCCCCGACACCACATTTTTTGGCTTTAAGCCCGTGGGGCCGCCGGAGAAAATGCCTGCCGGTACGATTTTGTGAGGAGGAGAAGTGAAAATTATGCTTGCCAGAACGAAACGCGGCCTGTGGCGGGGCCTGACCGCCCTGCTGGTGCTGGTGCTGTGCGTATCCCTCTTGCTGGGTAATATTCTGGAGGCCAACGCAGGCACCATAGACACCGCCCTGGGCACCATCAGTTCGGGGTTCGTTTCCGAACATGACGCCAACAATCCGCTCTATGACAAATTCACTCCCCCGGAGGAGTTCCTGAACGCCGACGGCACGGGCAACTCCCACGCCCTCATTGAGGCGGCCATCGACCTGGGCCGCCGGGAGGCGGCGGAGGGCAGCGTCCTGCTGAAGAACAACGGCGCGCTGCCCCTTGGCTCGGGTTCCAATGTGACCCTGTTCGGCATCCGCTCCCACAGCAACCTGCTTGGTTCCAGCTTCGGCGTCAAAGCCTTCGGAGGCTATATCAGCCTGGAGCAGGCCCTGAGCAAGAGCAAAACCGATTTTGCCAACACCATCGCCTGGACCGTGGGTTCCCGGGGCGCGGCCAACTCGCCCACCGTTGAGGGGTGGAGCGGCGATGAGTTCGATTTTGACGGCGCGGGCTTTAACCTGAACCAGACCATGATCGACATATACGACAAGCTGGGCGAGACCTATGTTCACTATGAGAACGAGCCCGCCGCCGAGGTTTATAACCCCGGCGAGCCCTCGATCAGTGAGATCGAGGGCGTCAATTCCGGCTTTAAGTCCAGCTTCGCCCAGTACGGCGACGCGGCCATCGTGGTCATCGCCCGGCCCAGCTGCGAGCAGCTGGACTACCTGCCCGGCGGCGTGGCCGACGGCCTGGATTTTGAAAGCGGGGAGCCATTCTCTCTGACCAAGAACGAGCGCGACATAATCGCCTTGGCCAAGGAGTGCTCCGACAAGGTGATTGTTCTGGTGTCCAGCTCCGCCTCGGTGGAGATCGGCTCGCTGAAGGACGATCCGGACGTGGACGCCATTTTGTGGATCGGCGCCCCCGGCTGCTACGGCATGCTGGGCGTGGCGGACATACTCAGCGGCAAGGTGAGCCCCTCCGGCGGATTGTTTGACATCTTCACCGCCCGGAACATGTCCGCCCCCGCCATGCAGAATATGGGCAAGATGTACTACGCCAACACCGAGGGCACCATCGTCCGCACCGGCGGCGTGCTGGGCTTCAATCCCGGCGCCTACGCCATCGAGGCGGAGGGCATCTACGTGGGTTACCGCTACTATGAGACCCGGTATTACGACTGCGTGGCCGGGACCGGCGGCGCGGACTCCCCCGCCGGGGCCTATGCCTCCAGCGGCAATTGGAATTACGACGACGAGGTGACCTATGGCTTCGGCTTCGGCCTGAGCTACACGACCTTCAGCTATGAGATGCAGGGCGAGCCCAAGTTTGAGATCGGCGCCAACGACAACGGTTCCCCCAGCGCCTTCGCCACCTTCTCCGTGAAGGTGACCAACACCGGCTCCGCCGCGGGCAAGACCCCGGTGCAGATCTACGGCCAGGCCCCCTACACCCAGGGCGGCGTGGAGAAATCCGCCATCCAGCTGCTGAACTTTGAGAAGACCGATGTGCTGGCCCCCGGCGAGTCCCAGACCGTGGACGTGAAGGTGGACCTGCAGTATATCGCCAGCTATGACGAGAGCTATAACAACGGCGAGGGCACCTACATCATGGACCCGGGCGACTACTACTTTGCCGTGGGCAACGGCGCCCACGATGCGCTGAACGCCATCATGGCTGCCCAGGGGATGGACGCCTCCAAGATGGTGGGCGAGGGCAATAAGGCCCAGGCCTACAGGAAGAACATCACGGAGGGCTTCCTCTCCAAGACCATGTTCTCCGTGTCCAAGACCGGCTATGCCATCAAGAACCAGCTGCCCTACTCCGACTGGAATTACTACCAGCCTGGCGAGGTCACCTATCTGACCCGCTCCGACTGGGCGGGCACCTTTCCCAAGACCTATGACAACATGACCCTGACCAACCCCGAGCTCATCGACGCCCTCAACGGCAAGATCTATGAGCTCCAGACCGGCGACGACACCTCCGCGATCAAGTGGGGCGTGGACAGCGGCATCAAGCTCCACGAGATGTACGGCGTGCCCTACGACGATCCCAAGTGGGACCAGCTGCTGGACCAGCTCACCCTGGAGGAGGCCATGTACATCTTCTCCTTCGGCGGCCCGTCCATCCCCGGGGCCGATTCCATCGGCGCCATTGAGACCTATATGACGGAGAACGCGGGCAACGGCATCGCCGTCAATCTGAACGCCTCCAAGGATCCCGACGCCCCCTGGGCGATCCCCAGCAGCGACCCCAACGGCAACTGGCACCCCGAGGTGTTCGCCAACGCCCCCATGGGCGCATCCACCTTTAACCCGGAGCTGATGTACGAGCTGGGCCAGTTCGAGGGCATCGAGTCCCTGTTCACCGGCATCAACATCCTGTGGGGCCCCGGCCTGAATACCCACCGCCACGCCTATAACGGCCGCAACGGCGAGTATTATTCCGAGGATCCGGTGCTGTCCGGCGTGGCCGCCATGGAATTTGCCATCGGCGCGCTGGAATATGGCCTGGTGGCCGCGCCCAAGCACTTCGCCTTCAACGACCAGGAGTCCGAGCGGGGCGGCGTGTCCCCCTGGATGACGGAGCAGCGCGCCCGCGAGGTGGAGCTGCGGGCCTACCAGATCGCCTTTGAGGCCACCAAGTACGACACCGCCGACTATGACGCCGGTATGCGCGGCCTGATGACTTCCTTCTCCAAGATCGGCGCCATCGAGTGCACCTCCAGCTACGGCCTGATGACCGAGATCCTGGCCAACGAGTGGGGCTTCATTGGCTACGCCGTCACGGACATCTACGACGATGTGGATCTGTGGACCGCCGTGCTCAACTCGGGCACCACCTGCTTCGATACCCGCGGCCAGGGCAATTTCTACACCAGCACCACCCTGGAGAACTGCTTCCTGTTCGCCAACCAGATGTACAGCGACCCCCTGAACGCCCATCTCATCGACGGCGACGCCAACCTCCAGCTCAAGCTGAAGGACGCCGTCCACAAGAACATCTTCGCGTGGAGCGAGAGCCATCTGATGAACCGCTATAACGCGACCACCCACTTTGGCTCCCGGATGACCTGGTGGCGGGCCACTTACATGGGCCTGGAGATCGGCTCCGGCGTGCTGGCCGCAGCCTGCGCCGTCATGTATGTGCTGTCCTCTGCCAAGAAGAAGGAGGAGAAGGTATCATGAAGAAATTGAAGATCGGCGGCTACCTCTGCGCCCTGGCCGCTATCCTGGGCCTGGTGGGCACCATCCTCACCATCGTCAGCGGTATGGTCAGCGTGGATAACCCGCTGGCCAACACCGGGATGATCGCGGCGGCCGGTTTTGTAGGCGCAGCGCTGTGCGTCCTGGCCATCTTTGCCCCCTCCCGCTGGGGGAACTTCGACCTGGTGGGCAGCGCGTCCATCCTGGGCGCCATCGCCCTGTATTGCTACACCTTTGGCGCCGCCGTGGGGCAGCGGGTCATGCTTGTCGCCGGCCTGTTTTCCTTCAACGCCGCCAACGAGGCGGGCTGGAGCGTGTTTTATGTCTCCGTAGGCGCCTGGGCCTGCCTGCTGCTGGGCTGTGTGCTGCTGGTAGCCAGTGGGTTCATGAAATCCGTCAAGGAAGCGTAAAAGGCATGTAAAGCGGAAAAGCGCCGCCGGGTATGGGCCCGGCGGCGCTTTCTTGAATCAACAGCGTTATTTTGAGACCATTGGACTTGACTGAGGAAAACCGCCTGCCAAATACTCCTGGGCATAGTGGACTGCCACCGCGCCGTCGGCCGCAGCGGTCACAATCTGCCGCAGGGCCTTGGTGCGTACGTCGCCCACCGCGAACACGCCGGGGAGGCCGGTCCTGGTGGATTCGTCCGCCAGGATATAGCCCGCCGGGTCCAGCCTGAGCTGCCCCCGCGCCAGCCCGGAGGCCGGGTTTCTGCCGATGCTGACAAATACGCCGTCGCAGTCCACCGTTTGCTCCACCCCGGTTTTGACGTTCCGCAGGCGGACGCCCCGCAGCCCGTCCCTCTGGAGCAGTTCGGCCACCACGCTGTTCCATCGAAATTCCACATTGCTTGCTTCCGACAGGGGGGCGTGGTATACTTTTTCCGCCCGGAGCGTATCCCGCCGGTGGATCAGGATCACCCGGGAACACACCCGGGACAGGAGCAGGGCATCCTCCGCCGCGCTGCTGCCTCCCCCCACCACGGCCACGGTTTTGTCCCGGTAAAACATCCCGTCGCAGGCGGCGCAGTAGTGCACGCCGCGCCCTGCCAGCTCTTGTTCGCCGGCTACCCCCAGCTCCCGGGGGACGGCTCCGGTAGCCAGCACAACGGTCCTGCCCAGCAGCGTCCCATCCCCGGTGTCCACCTGCTTGACCGCGCCGGCCAGGGCAAGGGATTTTGCCTGGGTTATCCGGGTTTTTGCGCCAAAGCGCTCCGCCCCCCTGCGCATGTTCTCCCCCAGGGCGTAGCCGTCGATGCCCTGGTCAAAGCCGGGGTAGTTGTCCACCCGCTGGGTGAGGGCCGCCTGCCCGCCCGGGGCAAGCTGCTCCAGCACGACGGCGTCCAGCCCGGCCCTGGCCGCGTAAAGGGCGGCGGCGTACCCGCCGGGACCGCCGCCCACAATAATCATGTCGTAAATATGCTCCGGCGGGGCGGTATGCCCTGCGCGCGCGGCTCCGCGTCCGTCCAAATTTGACATGGCCTGCGCCTCCTTTCTGGCTGCCATGCTCAGTATGCCCCATTCTTTCAGTCTCCCGGCCGCTTGGGCCGTGCAAATACGCCCGGCGGCTTGCCCACCTTGTATTTCTGCGAAAATTTGCCGTGCGGCCAGGGGGAATCCCCGGTTGTTCCGTGTGTTCGGCTATGGATACAGGCTCTTAGCCCAGCAGGACGTCCAGCGTTTCGGCGTGGGCCGCCCGGGCGGGCAAAACGGTAAGCGGCCCCAGCAGCTCCTGCCCCGGCACGTCCGCCCCCATGCCGTCCAGGGCGGGCCAGCTTCCCGCATCCAGCCCGGCAAGCCTGGGGTAATCCGCCCAAAGGGCCGTGCCGGCCAGGTCCACCTTGTCTCCATAGCGGGCTAAAAAGCCTGCCGGGTCCTCCACCAAAAACAGGGCGCTGTCCCCCATGGCCAGATCGGTGACCAGAAGGGTGGCGCCGGCGGTCTGCAGGTCGGCGTCGACGGCGCCGCCGTCAAACACCACGGTGTAATCGTTAACCTGTACCAGGGCCGTGCCGTCTCCGTTCAGGTCGCCCACCAGGCCAGCCAGGGAGCGCTCCAGCGCCTGGCGCACGCCGTCGGGCAGGGGCCGGGCGTGGACCACGGCAATCTGGAGGTCTGGCTCGCTGGTATGGAACAGCATCCAGCCGCCCCATAGCAGCAGCCCTGCGCACGCCGCCGCAACCACCGCCGCCGGCCCGCGCCGCCGCCACCAGATCTCCCCCCGCTGGGCGGCGCGCAGCCCGTCCCCAGCCGGGGCAGGGGAGGGCTCCGGTTCCCAGGCGGACAGGTCAAAGGCGGACTCAAGCCCAGGCAGAACCAGCTGCGCGGTGAGCAGCGCGGCGGGCCAAAAGCCCAGCGCGAAGGCGAAGGGGACGCTCACTGGGAAAAGGGCCGCGCCCAGTACGCACCAGGCCAGCCCGGCCAGGGCGGCGGCGCATACGCGGCCAGGCGCGGCCAAGACCAGCGCGGCCAGGCGGCGGGGGGGAGGAAATCCTCCATCCCCGGCGCACAGGGCCGGAAAGAGCGCCGCCGCGGCCAGGGACAGCAGGAACAAATCCGCGCACAGCACCGCCCACACCAGCAGGGAGGGACGGCCTCCGCCGCCCAAAAGCTGGGTTAAAAGGGCTCCGGCCTGGAGAAAGCCCCCGGCAAGAAGGCCCAGGACGGCCCCGGCCAGCGCGGCGGGGATGGGGGCGCTGCGGACGGCCCGCAGCCAGCGGGCAAACCATCCCCGGGTTCCGCCCCGGAACGCCTGAAGGGCCAGGGAGAGCATGGGGGCCCAGAATACCCCCGCCAGCGCCCCGCCGGCCCCGCCGGACAGCAGGGTGATCCACAGGTTTTCGTACACCAGGCCCAGGCTCACGCCAAGGGCCAGGGGCAGAAAGCCGATAAAGGTGAGCACGTTGCCCGCCAACAGGCCGCCCAGGTTGTCCCAGAGGGTCTGGAGCCAGAGGCCGGGGCCCGAGCGGGGCGGATGGTTTTGCCCGCCGTCCATAAACCGGTTGAATCCGAATAAATCCATGTCAGCCGCCTTTCACACGCTGCATATAGTCCCGGGGGCTGATCCCCTCCACCTTTTTAAATACCTTGCTGAAGTAGAACGCGCTCTCAAAGCCCAACCGTTCGCTGATCTCATAGATTTTCAGGTCGGTGGAGGCCATCAGATCCTTGGCCGCGTTTACCCGGGTGGCGGTGACAAACTCCACAAAGCCGCTCTCTCCCCACTGGGCGAAAAGCTGGCTGAGGTAGTTGGGGCTGAAATTGAATGCCGACGCCACCTCGTTCAGGCTCAGCCGTTTGCCCAGGTTTTGGCGGATGTACTCCTGCACCTGCACCACCTGCTGGGCGTGGTAGTCCAGGGGCTGGACGCGGCAGAATACGATGGGGGACTTGGCGCTGAGCAGGGACAGGGTGGAGAAGGCGCTGCGATGGCTCTCGCACACCTCCAAAATGTCATCCACCGTCCGGCCCACCGCCCACCAAACCGGGGTGCCGAAGTAGCCCTGGAGTACCTCTCCTGCCTTTTCCAGCACGGCGGACACCCGTTCCTCCCATCCGTCCAGCCCGGCCAGGGGGAAAAGGACGGAAAAATGGCGCAGGTCCATCCCCGTCACGGTGCAGGGCATGTACTTTGGCAGGGTGCTGGCCGCCATGTTGGTGATGCCGGCGCTGAGGGTGGCAAGCCGCTTGGTGTCCAGCGTGCGGTTTTGCAGCGCGCCCAGGGACACCACATAGTGGGGGGAGTCAAAGCGCAGGCCGAAATCGCCGCACAGGCGGCGGAACTCCTCCCCGTCGTCGAACAGCCCGCCGTAGAGCTGGAGGAAGAACCGTTCCCGGTACTGGCTCAGGCCGCTGGCGGGGGACAGGGCGGCGCTGCCCGGGGCGCGCAGGGCGCGCTCCCGCTGGATGCGGTGTTCCGCCCGGCGCAGGGCGTTTTCCAGGCTCTGGGGGGTGAGGTCCAGCTTGACCAGGTACTCCAGAACCCCCAGGTTGATGGACTGCTTCACGTAGTCAAACTCCTCGTAGCTGGTGAGCATGATGAACACAGGCAGGCCCATATCCAGCTCCTGGCACTTTTTTGCCAGGGCCAGCCCGCCCATCACCGGCATTTTAATGTCGCACAGCACCAGGTCGGGGCGCAGTTCCCCCACCAGCTCCAGCGCCTCCTTCCCGTTGCGGGCCGTCCCGGCGATCTCCCAGCCCAGCTTGCCCCAGTCCAGCATCCCCTGCAGCCCGATGAGGACCAGGGGCTCGTCGTCCACCAGCAGTACCTTGAACATCTCCTCATCCCCAAATCAGTTTTTGATGGTGCGAATATGAAAAGCCGGCTTTTCAGCTGCGCTCCGCCGGGCGGCGGAGCGCAGCTGCGTTGATTCAGCCTTGCGGCTGTTCCGGCAGGCGCAGGGTGACGGCGGTGCCCTGGCCGGGCGCGCTGCGCACCGTCAGGCCATAACCCGGCCCGAAGCTGAGCTGGAGCAGCCGGTGGACGCTCCACAGCCCTACGTGGCGGAAGGGACCGGCCTCGCCGCCGTCCTGGCCGGCTCCGGCCAGCAACCGCTTGACCTGCTCCTCCTCCATGCCGATGCCATCGTCCGCCATGGAGATCAGCAGGGTTCCCGACGGCTGGTCCCGCCGGATGGTAACCCACAGCCTGCCCACGCTGCCCTTGGGCTCAATGCCATGGAAGATGGCGTTTTCCGCCAGGGGCTGGAGGGTAAAACGGGGAATCAGGTAGTTGCGGTATGCCTGCTCCAAATCTGGGGCATCCAGCGAGATCGTCCCGCCGTAACGATAGCGCTGTATGGTAAAATAGTCCTCCAGCAGGGCGAACTCCTCTTCCAGGGGGACCAGCTTTTGGGTGCCTTTGGATACGCTTTTGAGCAGGCGGGAGAGGGCGGTGACCATCTCGGCCACGCCGGGGGCGTGCTGGATGGTGGCCATCCACTTGATGCTGTTCAGTGTGTTGTAAATAAAGTGGGGACTAATCTGGCTTTGCAGCATCTGGTATTCCAGGGCCAGGCGCTGCTGCTCGTCCTCAATGCGCTTTTCCATCAGGGAGGACACGCCCCGGGACAGCTCGTTGATGCCCCGGCCCACATCGCCCAGTTCGTGGTTCCACTCAATGGCGGGATTCACGGAGAAATCGCCCCGGCCCACCTTCTCCATCTGCCGCTGGAGGGCGACGATTGGCGCGGCCACCGTGCGGTGGAGCAGGGCCGACATGCCCAGGCCCATCACCAGCACCAGCAGCAGGCTGACCAGCGCAGGCCCGCCCAGCAGGGAGAGAGGGTGGGCCATGCGGTCGTTGGGGATGACCTCCGCCAGATAGAGCTGATGGAGGCCCAGCGGGCAGGCCACAACGCTGCACGCCACGCCGTCCAGCGTGGCGGAGTAAAGCAGGGTATCCCGGCCCAATGTGTCCTCCACGTCCGCCTCCGGCTCTGGAAGCTGGTCCGCGCTGCCCAGGCACAAAAGATCGTCCCCCTCCACCCGGTAGAGCTGCCCGCCCATAATCCAGCAAAGCCAGGCACCCTCCTCCAGGGTGAAGCCCCGCAGGGCATCGGTGATGAGGGTGGGAGAGACGGACAGGTACACCCAGGCGGTGTGGCTGCGGTCACTGCTGGTCATGGTGCTGGACACCGGGATGCCCTCCAGGGTGATGCGGGGCTGGAGCAGGGGATCGGGCATGATCTGCTCCCACTGGCTCACCGGGCTCTCCCCGGCCACGCCGGGCAGCCGGTCGATGTTGTCCCGGCCCAGCAGTACGGACTGGCTGGCGGCAGTGCCCAGCATGATGAGCCGGGCGTTGCTGCCGTAGAGGAGGAAGCGCTGGATGTATGGAGCGGTGTGCATGGAGCTGAACTTGTTGGAGATAAGGGGGTAGACGGTGTTGGTCAAGGTGCCGTTTGAAATGCTGGACAGCATGGCGGTTCGCACGGTGGAATCCACCCGGCACCAGCGGGACAGGTCGTTTACTTCCCGGATATTCCGCCGGAGGATGGCGGCGGAGGTCTGGAGGGTGTATTCAGCCGACTGGATGACGGAGCGGCGCAGCTGGGAGGACAGGGACAGGGTGCTGGTGATGAGAATAATCCCTGCGGTAAGCAGGGTGAACAGGACGGCTAGGGCCAGTACCCGGGCCTGTATACCGAACCGAACAGCGCCGGTTTTGTGCGTATGCGCCATATCCATGCCCCCCTATAATAAGATAAATCTATCATATCACCAAAAGAATCGGCGTGTCAAATGGCGACGAACGGAGAATCCGTCAGGATGCACAAATATGACGCGAGAAAAAGACATGTTTTTTGAAAAATTACATCTTTTCCAGAAATCGCCGGGAAACTCAGAGAGATTTTACAGGCCGAGCGTCAAATACTCCATTCAGAACTGCTAAATAATTCGCTACAATCATATCATTCGGTGGGCGGTTTCACCAAAGCCCGGGGGCCACCCGCCGCGCCGGAACCGATCATTCAAATTTGAGGAGGAAGAAACATGAAAAACATCCGCAAGATTTTGTGCGCCGTGCTGGCCCTGGCCATGCTTTTCAGCCTGGCCGCCTGCGGCAGCGGCGACCAGCCCAGCGACAACAGCCAGCCCCCTGCTGGAAACAGCCAGCCCGCCGACAACAAGGGCAATAACAACCAAGGCGGCAGCACGGGCGGCGAAACCGTCACCCTGAATTGGGCCATCTGGGACAAGGACTCCACCGCCTACTGGACCGCCCTGGCCGACGGGTATATGAAGACCCACGAAAACGTGAAGATTGAGATGACCGACCTGGGCTCCAACGACTACATGACCCAGCTGGCTACCCAGCTGTCCGGCGGCAACGGCGAGCTGGACGTACTGTCCATCAAGGACATTCCCGGCTACGCCAATCTCATCAACCTGGAGATGCTGGAGCCCCTGAACGACGTGCTCACCACCCCAAAGGAGAGCTTCAACGGCGTGCTGGAGCAGCTCACCGATGAGGGCGGAAAATTCTACGGCATCCCCTTCCGCTCCGACTTCTGGGTGGTGTTCTATAACAAGGACCTGTTTGACGCCGCCGGAGTGGCCTACCCCACCAATGACATGACACTGGACGACTACGATGCCCTGATGCGCCAGATGACCTCCGGCTCCGGCGCGGTGAAGGTGTATGGCGGCCACTACCACACCTGGCGCTCCGCCGTGTCCCTGTTCGGCATCCTGGACGGCAAGCAGACCATCGTGGACGGCACCTATGACTTCCTCAAGCCCATCTATGAGCGGGTGCTGAAGCAGCAGGCCGACGGCGTGGTCATGGACTACGGTGAGCTCAAGACCGCCACCTGCACTACTCCGCCGCCTTCCAGAACGGCACCGCCGCTATGGTCAATATGGGCAGCTGGTTCCTGGCCACCATGCAGCAGTACAATGCCAACGCCGCCGGCGAGGGCTATGAGCCCGTCAACTTCGGCATGGTGAAGTACCCCCATCCCGACGGGTCTCCCGCGGGCAGCACCCTGGGCACCGTGACCTCCCTGGGCGTGAACAAGAACTCCGCCAACAAGGAAGCCGCTTTTGACTTCGTGAATTGGTGCGCCAGCGCCGAGGGCGCCGCCGTCGTGGCCTCCACCGGCACCTTCCCCGCCGTCAGCACCAGCGAGACCATGGACATCATCGCCGCCACCGACGGGTTCCCCGCCGACGACGCGTCCAAGGAAGCGCTGACCACCTCTGCCGTCTATCTGGAGATGCCCCTGAGCAACAAGGCCTCCGAGATTGAGACCGTCCTCAACACCGAGCACGACGCCATCATGACCGGCGCCGAAAGTGTGGACGAGGGCATTGCCAACATGAATGAGCAGGTGCAGGCCATCCTCAACGGCTGAGCCTGAACGCAAAACAGCGGAAAAACCCGGAACGCGGCGGGGACGGCCTTCTGCCCGTCC
>CATABD010000052.1 GCA_949494735.1 uncultured Oscillospiraceae bacterium | reverse complement strand
CGCCCGAGCCAAACGGCTCGGGCGGAAGTTCTGTTTTGCCAACTCCACCGACGGTTTGGTGCAAACTCCGCAGAAATATGCTATCATCTCCCTGAGGAAAGGGGGCGGCCATCGTGGATAATGCAAAGACCGGGACCTTCATCAAGGTCCTGCGGACGGAGCTGGCGATGACCCAGCGGGGGCTGGCGGAACGGCTGCACATCACAGACCGGGCGGTATCGAAATGGGAACGGGGGCTGAGCGCCCCGGGGATTGATCTGCTGGAGCCGCTGGCAGACATCCTGGGGGTGTCCGTGACGGAGCTGATCCGGGGCGAGCGCTTCCCGGAGGAGGGGAGCGCCCCTGCTATGGAGGAGCAGGCCCGGGATATCCTGGTGTACTCCCACGCCCAGGTGCGGCGGGCAGCGTCCAGGAGCCGGGGGACGGCGCTTCTCGCCGCCGCGGCCTGCTGGCGGTTTTGCTGGTGGCGGGTGCATTCTGCTGGCGGACGGGAATACTTTTCGTGCTGGATCGTTGTCCGTCCCCGGACGGGGCCTATGAGGCCACCATATACCGCAAGGAGCTGGCGGGCCGGGGGTTTTCCTGGGGGGACGCGGTGTCCGTGATCGACAGGGCGGCGGGCGGCCTTGAGTGGCGCGCCGTCTACGGGGACTGCGCATATCAGGGGCTGTGGTGGTCGCCGGACAGCGGGAAATATGTGCTGGCGTTGGACTATGACGGTGTGACCAGACTGTCGCTGGTCAATCTGCGGCAGAGCAGCTCCAGCAATTTGAACGCCCATCTGGACATGGCGGTAGGGAACTGTGAGCTGACGGGGCACGGCATCCCTTGGAAAGACGGCGGCTGGAGGATGCTGGACGTGGAGTACCAGTTCATCCAGTGGTCGCCCGACGGGGATACCATGCTGGTCCGCTACGCCTTCACCGGGGAGAAGGACGGGGAGGAGCACACCGGATTTTTTTGGTTCGACTGCGAAAAAATAAGCGTGTCCGGGCTGTTTGAGCTGGACGCGGAACGGGAGCCGGGGTTTGTGCTCACCCCGGAACCCTCCGCCGGAGACAAACCCTGAACGCGGACAGACCCGTCCGGGCATTGCCCTGGACGGGTCTGTTTGTTATAGCAGCCGTTCCATCTCCCATACGGGGTTGGAGTGCTCGCCGATGGTCTCGCCCCGGCGCAGGTCGCCGAAGCCCAGGGACCGCCAGAAAGCGTGTCCCCCGGCATTGTTGAGCAGGCAGGCCAGCCGGGCGTTGTCCATCCCCGCGTCCCCCGCCGCCTGGAGCACCGCGTCCATGATCTCCCGGCCCAGGCCCTGCCGCCGCAGGGCGGGGGAGAGGAAGAAGAATCCCACATACAGCGTGCGCTCCCGGGGGTAGCCCTCCACCAGGTCCAGCACCGCCTGGGGTGCGTCGTCCCGCCACAGGGCGAGATAGCGTTTCTGCTCCGGCATGCACCGGGGCGGGAGCAGGGCCATGTCGTCCCGCAGGGACTGGGCGGTGGGTTGGCGGCCCTCCAGGTCAAAATAGGCCGGATCGCTTTGCAGCAGGGCTAGGACAGCGTCTGTGCCGGAGCCGTCCACCGGGCGAAGTTCCCAGTCCGGCAGGCGCCGGGCGAGGCCGTCGGGCAGCGGCACATCGGGCAGCGGCCCCATAGTGCCCACGCAGCGGTTGATGGGAGTGCCCAGGGCATGGAATTTTTCCTCATAGTCGGTCATGACCCCCTGGATGCCGTGCTCGTGGAGATTTCGGGTCACCTGAGACAGGGAAAAGCCCGCCTTGGGGAACTGGAACAGGGACCAGTCAAACAGGGCGCGGTTGTCAGTCTTAAACTGAATTTGCCCGCCCTCCCGGAGCACCCGGCGGTAACCCCGCAGGAAGCCCTCGTGGGTGAGGCGGCGGCGGGAATGCTTCACCGACGGCCAGGGATCGCAAAAGTTGATGTAGATGAGGTCCACCTCGCCGGGGGCGAAATACTGCTCCAGGGCGGCGGCGTCTCCGTCAATAAAGAGCACGTTGGTAAGGCCCAGGGCCCGGCAGCGTTCCATTGCGATGACCATGGCGTCAGGCACCCGCTCCACAGCCACGTAAAGATCCGACGGGTGGGCGGCGGCAGTTTCGGCGGTGAAACGGCCCTTGCCGCAGCCCAATTCCAGCCGCAGGAGGGCTGCATCCGGCTTGTGCGCACGCCAACGCCCCTTTTCTGCTGCGGGGTTTTGCACCAGAAGCGCTCCGCAGGCATCCATCCGGGAAGACAGGTTTTTCTTTTTCCGCATCCTCATAGCTGCTCACCTCATTTGTTTTCCCGGATATCATAGCATAACCACTTGCAAAGCGCAAGAAAATCAAGTATAATACTTAGGGTTCTCGCTTGACGGCAGAGGCCGCTATAGCTGCGGTAGAGATTGCGGAGAGGTTATATCGGGGTGTTGCGCAGTTGGTAGCGCGCCTGCTTTGGGAGCACACGCGCTCCCTCCAAAAAATTTCATATCCGGGTGTTGCGCAGGGGTAGCGCGCCTGCTTTGGGAGCAGGAGGTCGCACGTTCAAATCGTGTCACCCGGACCATCTAATGATAATCCGAACGCTGTCCTCCAAGTGGGGGAGGTGTTCGGATTTATCATCTCCATTGAGAATAGTCTATAAATATAGCAAGGGGGGAAAGCTTTTCCCACCCTTGCTCTTTTCTGTGTTGCGTACTATAATTTATTTGGAGCGGCATTGTCACAGGTAAAATAGGGTCGAACCATATTTCCACGGTTAATTTTTTGCCAAATGAAGTGACAACTCTTGTATTTGAGCAATTGGACTTTTTTGAGGTGGTTGATATCAAAAACATTCACAAAATCATATTTCAAGCCGGGAGCAAAGAGGAACTGCTCCCCGGCTTTGCTCCCGATTTCCCTTACATCGCCTCTCGGGTGGAAATGGACGATTACCCGGACCGTTCCGCTCCCTGGCACTGGCACGGCGCGGTGGAACTGTCCTACACGCAAAAAGGCTGTATGCACTACCACACCCCCGGCGGAATGGCCCATTTGTCCAAAGGCTCCGCGGTGCTGGTAAACGCCAATGTCCTCCATATGACCACAGCGGAACCGGGCACCATTCAGTTGCTGCATATTTTTGAGCCGTCTCTGCTGGGCAGGCCGGAAAGCCGCATTGGGGAGCGGTATCTCACCCCTCTATCATCGGCAGGCCAAGTGGAGATGCTTCCTCTTTTCCCCGCGGATCCGGCCCAGGTGGCGGTTTTGGAGCAGATCAAGGAGGCATTTCGCCTTTCGCCTGATGAATTCGGTTACGAGGTGAGGCTCCGAAACACCCTGTCTGAAATTTGGCTGGCCCTTTTCGAGCTGGCCCGCCCTCTCTTGAGCGCCCCTGCCCGCCGGGGAAAAAGCAGCGAAAAAATCAAGGAAATGATGATCTATATCCATGAGCACTATTCGGAAAAAATCACTGTACCTGATTTGGCCGGAGCCGCGTTTTTGAGTGAGCGGGAATGCTTCCGGGCCTTTCGGGAGTGCCTCCACACCACCCCGGTGGAGTATATGAAAAGCTACCGGCTCCAGCAGGCGTGCCGCCTTCTTTTGGAATCCAAAGCGCCGGTCACCGAAGTGGGCCAGCTCTGTGGCCTGGGCAGTAGCAGTTATTTTGGCAAAACCTTTCGAGACGCTATGGGGTGTACACCGTCGGAGTATCGCATAAAATGGCAGGATATTGATAATTGAGGGCGGGAACAGGATATTTCTTTTATTGGCCTCGCGCTAAAATGACACTTGAGGGGCAACCCATCAACATCATTTTTGCGGAGGTATGCGGTATGAACGTTAAAATTACGGACATGAAGGAATTTCTCCAGGCGGTAGACAGCTGCACGGGGGATGTGTACCTGGTGTATCCCCGTGGCGGGACGGAAAACATCCGCCTGAACCCCATGCGTCAGGCGGAGCTGGTGGACGAGTGGCGGGCGAAGGGCGAGTGCCTCACGCTCACGCTGGACCTGGAAGAGCGCTGGGATCACCGGAAGCTGAAGCGCTTTGCTGTCAAATGATAAGGGGAGATACCATGACGCCGGATCGTAAAACAGCGGAGGCCGCCCTGTCCTGGGCCGAGGAACAAAATCCCGGCCCATGGTCTGCCCACTCCCGCTATGTGGCGGAAGCCTGTCAAAACATTGCGTCCTACTGTCCCGGCCTGTCCGCCGAACGGGCCTATGTCCTGGGGCTGCTGCACGATATTGGGCGCTACGCGGGGGTGACCTCGGAGCGGCACCTGCTGGACGGCTACCGCTACTGCATGGAGCGGGGGTGGGAAAAGGCCGCTCAGGTCTGCATTTCCCACGCCTTCATGATCCAGGATGTCGGCACATCCATTGGAACGTTCGATATGAGCCGGGAGGACTATCAGTTCATAGAGGAATTTGTGGCGGGCGCGGTCTATGACGACTATGACCGGCTGGTTCAGCTCTGTGACGCGCTGGCCCTGCCCTCCGGCTTCTGCCTGCTGGAAAAACGGTTCGTGGATGTGACCATCCGATACGGGGTACATCCCGCCACTGTGGATCGCTGGAAAAAGATTTTGGAGCTCAAGTCGTATTTTGAGGGCCAGATCGGCGGCTCCATCTATGCCCTGTTCCCGGGCGCTGTGGAAAGCAGCTTTGGTTAGGAGGGCCCCATGTACTACGAAGCAACGGATTTTTTAGAGACCGCAGGCGATGAGACCCTGCGCCTCATTGCCCAAGCGCGGGAACTGACCCGGGAATACTCCTCCACTGATTACAGCGACCACGAAAAGCGGGAGAGCATCCTCCGGGAACTCCTGGGGGCCATCGGGGAAAACGTGTCCATTGACACTCCTTTTCACTGCAATCACGGGAAAAGCATCTTTTTGGGCAGTGATGTGGTTATTGGCATGAACTGCACCTTTGTGGATGACAGGCCCATTCGTGTGGGGAACAAGGTGCTCATCGCATCCGACGTACAGATATGCACCGCTTCCCACCCGGTTTTCCCTGTGGAACGCCTGCCGGATGACTGGCAGCGAAAAAGCGCCACCTTTTTCCGCACCTGGGCCAAGCCCGTGGTCATACAAAGCGGGGCATGGATCGGCGCAAAAGCTGTGATCCTATGTGGGCGACAGCATATATGACAGTCAGTGTGCCCACGCCGCCGGTGTGGATTTCGCCCTGGCCTTGTGGGGAACGCATGACCCTGCCATTCCGGCGCACCATCGGATTCAAATGCCAGAATATTTGCTTTCGTTATCCGGGGATCAAAAATGAGTAAAGGCGGGAACATTGTTGAAGGTGTTCCCGCCCTTTGCTATGCCTATTCCTTTTGTTCAGCGCCCCGCAGTGCTCTCCATTCCGCAAATTCCCTTTGCCCGTCCTCGCTCTCAAAAAAGGCTTGAATCTCCGGGAGCAGCACCCGGGCCAGGGCCTCCACTTCATGGAGGGGTATGCCTGTGCCATAGTCGTTTGGTTTCTTTTAGGAGCCGCCCCCATTCTAAAGCTGCCCCTCGTCGAACAGGTAGCCTTGGAACACCGTCCCATCCCCGGTGATGAAGCGGCCCCTCGCGTCCTTGGGTATCTGCTCGGCGGCGCTGGCGTTGTCCAGGATGATTTGGGACAGCACATTGTCTGCCCTGCCGCATACCCGGAAATCCAGGTTGTTCTTGATTTGCCCAGGCAGTACCGCGGCGTCGGGCCGCTGGGTGGAGAGTATCAGATGAATCCCAAAGGCCCGCCCCAGCCTCGCCAGGGTGGACAGCCTGTTTTCAATCTGCCCCAGCCGCTCTTTGTCCTCCTTGCCCTTGCCCGTCCTGTCCAGCACCTCCGCCACCTCGTCACAGGCGAACACCAGCCGGGGCAGGCCCTCCCCTGTGACCTTGTTGTATGCGTCCAGGTTAGGGCACCCGGTTTCCGCCAGCCGCTTCTTGCGGTATTCCAGCACCGCCGCAAGCTGATTGAGGGTATAGAGTAAATCATCCTCGGTAAAACACATATGGCATTTTTGGTGCCATGTCTTGGGGAAGTCCACCCCGCCCTTGAAGTCGGCGATATAGACCTCGGCCCCCTTGTGGAGAGACTGCATGAGCAGCAGCTTTAACAGCACACTCTTTCCGCTGCCCGTGGAGCCGCCCAGCAGAATGTGGGGCACATGGGCCAAATTCACCGTCACAGGCCCCGTCAGGCTCTCCCCCAGCACCAGCACGAAGCTGTCCGGGGACAGGTACTTGTCCTTCCAGCGCAGCAGCGCCGGAAAATCGCTTTCAGCGGGGACGGCATAGACACGGATGATTTTGCGCCCCTCGCCCCAGGTCATTTTTGCTATGGTAAGGTTCAGCGCCGTTTCCACCCCGGCCCGTTTGTCCTCCCACTCCCCCAGCGGAATCCCGCAGGGGTCGAACTCCCACACCGTCAGCCGGGGGTTATCTGTATCCGGCCTTTTGGCGATCAGGACAGGGGCCTCCCCCGCATGGTTGGTGAGGCCCGCTTTCTGCAAGCCCTCCTTTGCCGCCCTGCCGTCCCAGGGCGTTCCCAGCAGCCCCAGCAGCGCCAGGAGGCCGCCCACCCCATAAGGGGAATCAAGAGGTTGATAACAGCCTCCAGGACGGGCGAGAACATCCCGTAAGTGTCCAGGCTGAACAGGTGCGCCCGGAACAGCCACACCAGCGCGGCCCCGGCGAGATACAGCGCCAGTAGCAGCCCCTTATTGCCGGACGCAACGGCGGGCTGATCGCGAACTGCTCCTTTTCCGGCTCGGTGGCCGGGGACAACAGCGTGGGCGGTGTGGCCGGGGTGAACCAGGAGGCGGGAAAGCTCCAGAACTGCGCCGCCTCCGGGACGATATCCGGCAAGAGCATGACCGGGGGCGTGGCCGGAAAAAACCTGGGGGTGGTTGATTCCTGCCAAAACCAGTGCATGGTGAATACCGAGAGCGTGGACCCCGGCATAAGCCTGGACGATTTGGACCTGTCCGCCACCGACAGCTTGTTCACCCTGCGCGCCATGGATATCATCAACGTGGACACCGACACGGGCGGGGTCGTGGGCTATTCCTCCGGGCTGGTGCTGGGCTGTTCCAACAGCGGGACAGTGGGCTATCCCCACATCGGCTAGGAAGAACACGGGGTTTCGGCCCAGTTTGTCCGGCGTGATGGCCTTCTGTTCCGCAGGGTAGTCCTTCGTGCCCAGAATGTCCCCGCACCACCACTGGTTGCAGGAGGCTGCGGACAGCATACAGCCCATCAGATGCCAGCCACCGTCGGCGTGGGCGAAGGCGTGGAGGGCGTTGGTGGGATCCACGCCGAACCGCTCCGCGCTGATGAAAATGGTGCCCGAGGTGCCCAGGCTGATGTTGCAGCCCCCCGCACCCACGGCACCCGTGCCGATGGCCGCGGCGGCGTTGTCCCCCGCCCCGGCGCACACCTTCACGGAGGTGGGTAGGCCCAGCGCCTGGGCCGCGTCTGGGGTAAGGGCTCCAACGATCTCCCAGCTCTCGTACAGCTCTGGAAGCTGCTCCTCCGTCACGCCGCAAATCTGGCACATCTCGGCGCTCCAGCGCTTGTGCGCCACGTCCAGCAGCAGCATTCCGGAGGCATCGGAGTAGTCCGTACAGTGGATGCCCGTCAGTTTATAGTTGATGTAGTCTTTGGGTAGCATGATTTTGCGAATACGGGCAAAGTTTTCCGGCTCATTCTCCCGCATCCACAGCAGCTTGGGCGCGGTGAAGCCCGCGAAAGCGATGTTGGCGGTGTACCGGCTCAGCTTGTCTCGGCCCACTTCGTTGTTGAGGTAGTCCACCTCTTTGGCCGTCCGCCCGTCGTTCCACAGAATAGCGGGACGGATAACCTCGTCGTTCCCATCCAGCGCCACCAGCCCGTGCATCTGTCCGCCCGCGCCGATACCCGCCACCTGGGCGGCGTCGAAGCCGGCCAGCAGTTCGGGCACGCCTTCGATTACCGCCCGCCACCAGTCCTCCGGGTCCTGCTCCGACCAGCCCGGATGGGGGAAAGAAAGCGGGTACTCCTTCGTCACCTCGTTCAAAACCGCGCCCTTCCCGTCCACCAGCAGCAGCTTCAGCGCAGACGTGCCCAGGTCGATCCCGATATACAGCATGGATATCCCTCCTCGTATAATAAGTTTCAAATTAACCAAGGTTCCAGTACCAACGGGCGTAGAAATATCTTTGACATAATAGCTCAGGACAACAGAGAGAAATCCTTATTTCTTTTCTAAAAAAGAAATAATTAGTTGTTTTATTTCAGGGGCACGATAGTCCTCCCAGCGTGCCTGCCGTCGGTCACAGTCAGTTCCACGGGCCCGTCGTTTCCCGCCCGCACCACCGCCAGGGCCTGGCCGTAGTAGGTGTCGGTTTTGGCGCCGCAGTAGCCCAGCTCGCTGTAGGGACAGGCGCTGCCCAGGCCCAGCAGCTTTCCGCCGGACACCTCCACGGACAAAATACCCCGCTCCAGCGGCTTCAATATGCCGTTTTCATCGGTATATTGCAGCCGGATATGGCACAGGCCGCCTGGCTGCACGGACATTTCCTCCGGCACGGCCCGCAGCGCGGTCTCCGGCGATGCGGTGCGCAAAACGCAGCGCCCCAGCTCTTTCCCGCCGGCGTCATAGCTCACCGCCTCCGCCGTGCCGTCCTCGTAGGTACAGCGGAATCTGGCGACGCAGTCGTGCTTCAGCGCCTTTTTGCCCACGCTTCTGCCGTTGACCAGCAGCTCCACGCTGTGGGCCCGGGCGTACACCTCCACGTTGGCGGGTTTCCCCGCGCACCCCCGCCAGCTCCAGGAGGGGATGGCGTTGGACATCTTCCAGGCGGAGGGGGAGTGCCTGTCCCCCGTGTGGTTCACCGGGCACACGGCGATAAAGGGGCCCGGCTCCCGCTCCAGCGCCACCCGGGTATAGTACGCTTCGCCCAGGGGGAGGCCCGTCAGGTCAATCCGTCCGGAACCTGCCGTCACCCACCCCGGGCCGTGGGAGAAGTCGGGGGCGTAGTCGGCGTACTCCCAGGAGCCCACCCCCACCTCGCCCAGGTAGTCCATCCCGGCCCACACAAAGTCCCCGATGATCCGGGGCTCTTTTTTTGCCAGCTCGTAGAAGCGGTAAGCGTCGGAGCAGAAGGTTTCGCTGCCTAAAATCAGCCGGTCCGGGTATTTTTTCAAATCGTGGACGTAGCGGTCGATGCCGTAATTGTAGCCCGCCACATCCATGTTGGCGAAGGCCCCCCGGGTGCGCCAGTCGCAGGGGGGGATGGTGGCCCCCAGCTTCATGAAGCCGTCCCCCATCAAGCCGGCCAGGTTGTTGAAAAACTGGCTGCCCACCGCCCTCTTTTTCGCCTTGCCCCCGGAAGCCTGGGCCTGTTCCGCCTGTTCGGCCTCCTTTTTTGCCCTCTCGTCGCTGTATACCCCGAAGCCCACGGAGCTGAGGAAGTTGAAAAAGATGTTCACCCCGCAGGTGACGGGCCGGGTGGGGTCCAGCCGGTGGAGGTGCTCCGTCATCTCCCCGGTGAGCTTGATGCCCCGCTCCTGGGCCGTCTCGGATACCTCGTTGCCCGTGGAGTACAAGACAACGCTGGGATGGTTATAGTCCTTGTCCACCATGTCGGCCAGGTCCTGCCGCCACCAGTCGGGGAAGTAGTCCACGTAGTCGTGTTCGGTCTTGTGGATGTACCAGTGGTCGATGTACTCGTCCATCACCAGCACGCCCAAGTGGTCGCAGGCGTCCAGCAGGAACTTGGAGCAGGGGTTGTGGGCGGAGCGGACGGCGTTGTAGCCGTTCTCCTTCAAAATGCGGATCTTCCGCCGCTCCGCGTCCTCGTAGCAGCAGGCCCCCAGCACGCCGTTGTCGTGGTGGATACACGCCCCCCGGAGGATAACCCGCTCCCCGTTGAGCAGCAGGCCGTCCTTCCCCCAGGCCAGGGTGCGCAGGCCGAAAGAGGCTTCCGCGCTATCATCCCCAAAAACGACGCGGCAGGTGTAGAGGTTGGGGGCTTCCGGACTCCAAAGCTTCCCGTCCGGGATGGCGATCCGGAGGACGGCTTTGCCATCGGACGCCGCTTTCCCCGTGGCAACGGCGGTGTTTCCATCACAGACCTGGACAAAAACCTCTCCGCTGCCTTGGGTGGATACTGTGACTTCCACCACGGCAGGCTCCAGGCTTACTGTACGCACACGCAGGCCGTTTACCTGGATGTGCTTTTCCGGGGCGGTCCACAGCACCACGGGCCGGTAGATGCCCGCGCCGGAATACCACCGGGAGTTGGGCTGGTCCGCGTTGCGGGCGATGACCTCCAGCGTGTTCTCCTCGTCCGGGCGCAGTTTACCCGTCAAATCCACGTAGAAATTGGTGTACCCGTAGGGCCGAAAGGCCAGTTTCTCTCCGTTGAGCCAAACTTCAGCGTTGTGGTAAACCCCCTCAAATTCCAAGACCACGCACTGGTCTGCCATCGCCCTGTTCGGAGTGAAGGTTTTGGTATAAAGGTAGTCATATCCTTCATACCAGCCTGTGTTGATCCCTCCGGCAGACAGTTCTGTACGCGGTTCGGACAGCATGGCATCGTGGGGCAGGGCGACGGGCGCGCCGGGGCCGTCCTCGCCCAGGCGTTTTACCCGCCAGCCGTCGTTGAATTGGGTGGCCCGCATATCGCAAACAGCTCCTTTTTCGTTGATGTGTATCCTATGCTAGCCCAAAACCCGCCGGATTGTCAAGGGAAGGGGAGGGAATTGCAAGAAAGGATGGGGCGGGGCAAATCAAGTCCTTGCTTTTTTGCCAAAATGCTATACAATCAAAGTGAGAGGTTATCTGTACCAGGGGGAGGGGCGCGCGGTGACACATATTGCGTTGGTAGAGGACGACCCGGGCTTCCAGCGGCAGATTCTGGACTATCTGGACCGCTATTCCCAGGCGTCGGGGGAGGAGTTCAAGGTCTGTACCTTCGGGGACGGGGACAGCATCATCAGCAGCTACCGGGCCCAGTATGACGTCATCCTGATGGACATCCAGATGAGGTTTGTGGACGGCATGACCGCCGCCCGGGAGATCCGGGAGGTGGACGACCAGGTACTCATCATCTTCATCACCAGCCTGGCCGCCTACGCGGTGAAGGGCTACGAGGTGGACGCGCTGGACTATGTGCTCAAGCCGGTGTCCTACCCGGCCTTCGCCAAGAGCATGAGCCGGGCCATGGGCCGCCTGCGCCGCCGGAAGAGCCGGTATGTGTCCATCGGCGGCAAAAACGGGGCCCAGAGGGTGGACTGCGCCCGGATCTACTACATCGAGGCGGACGGCCACAGCCTGAGCTACCATACGGCGGACGGGCGGCTGAGCGGCACGGGGACCATGAAGGAGCTGGAGGCCGCCCTGGCGGACAGCTGGTTTTTCCGCTGCGGCAAGGGGGTTCTGGTGAATCTGGAGCACGTGTCCGCCATTGTGGAGGGGGACGCGGTGGTCCACGGGGAGACGGTCCAGGTGAGCCGGGCGCGCCGGAAGGAGTTTTTGGCCGCCTTCAACCGCTATATCAACGAGGTGGGCCAATGAGCGGCGAGCTGCACAACATCCCGCCGGTATGGACGGCGGTGTTCCACTGGCAGTCCTGCCTTTTGTACCTGAGCCTGCTCCCCCGCCGGTGGGGGCGGGGGAGGTGCGCGGCGGCGGCCTTGGCCCTGCTGGCGGTGCAGCTGCCCTACATGGGGATGATCGCCCCCCAGGAGGGGCTGGCGTTCAACCTGGGGATGGCGGGCTTTGCCGGGCTGACCCTGCTCCCCTTCGCGCTGATCCACAAGGGGGACTGGCGGGGCCGCCTGTACTACTGCGCCCGGGCGTTTATCCTGGGGGGCTTCACGGTGTCGCTGGCGTGGCAGCTCTACAGCTATTACCGGGGCCGGCTGGGGTGGCTGGCACCCTTCTGGGCGGAGGCGGCGTTCATGCTGGCGGTGGGGGGCGCGGTGTACGCCGCCATGTGGCTTTTGGAGCGGGGCCGCCGCCGGGAGATGCAGGAGCTGGACATCACCCGGGCCACCTGCCTGGGTGCGGCGGCGGTGGCCCTGGTGATCTATATCCTGAGCAGCCTGAGCTATTCGTCGGTGGAGACCCCCTTTGCCGCCACCGCGGAGGCGGACGCGTTCACCATCCGCACCATCGCCTACCTGGGGGGCGTGGCCATTTTATACGCCTACCACCTCCAGCTGTGCCAGTTCCACGCCCTGCGGGAGGTGAACGCCCTGCAAAACGTGCTGGACCTGCAATACGCCAGCTACCAGCGAAGCCAGGAGTCCATCGACATGGTGAACCGGAAATACCACGACCTGAAGCACCAGATCGCGGTGCTCCGGGCGGACCTGGGGACGGAGCAGAAGCTGGACTGCCTGGACCAGATCGAGCGGGACATCCGGGCGTATGAGAGCCGGAACCAGACGGGCAACAAGGTGCTGGACGCCATCCTGGCCTCCAAAACCGCCTACTGCCTGGAGCACGGCATCACCCTGACCAGCCTGGCGGACGGCGGGGCGCTGGACTTCATGGGGGTGGTGGAGGTGAGCGCCCTGTTCGGCAACGCCCTGGACAACGCCATCGAGGGGGTGGCTGTGCTCCCCGACCCGGAGCAGCGGCTCATCCGGCTGTCGGTGGGGCGGCAGAAGGGGTTTTTGTGCGTCAAGGTGGAAAACCGCTGCGTGGACAGCCTGGTGGTGCGGGGCGAGCTGCCACGCACCACCAAGGGGGACAAAAGCCTCCACGGCTACGGCCTGAAGAGCATCCGGGCCACCGCCGAGCGGTACGGCGGTTCGGCCACGGTCCAGGCGGAGGACGGATGGTTTACCCTGGGGATCATGATCCCCGTCCCCGCCGGGCAGGCGGGGCAAGCGGTGGAATAAACAGGAAGAGGCCCGGATATTCGGCGAAATGCCAAATATCCGGGCCTCCTATTTGTAAAAACCAACGAATATCCCAACCGCTTGTGCGTGAAAACCGACAGCTTGTGAAATTTCGCTCAAAACCGGGATGGGATTTGCTATACTTTCAGCAGAAACGATAGAGTGAGCCGTGTGGAACCAGCTTGACCATAATTGCCTTGACAGTGAGACAGGGAGGTATGCCAAATGCTGAACATCACCCGCTTCGCGGTGGAAAACCTGACCCAGGGGTGCGTCACCGATGTGAGGCGGCCCCGGTTTTCCTTCGCCTTGGACAGCGGCCGGGAGGGGGCCGCGCTGAGGCGGGCCGTCCTCCGGGTGGGGGACTGGGAGGGGGAGGCGGCGGGCCAGATCGCCGTCCCCTACGGCGGGGCGCCGCTGGAGCCCTTTACCGCCTACACCGCCGCCCTCACGGCGGAGGACGACGCCGGGGAGACCGCCCGGGCGCAGCTTACCTTTGAGACCGGGCGGCTGGACACCCCCTGGACGGGGAAATGGATCAGCGACCCGGCATACAAATTCACCGAAAAAAAGGTGTCACCCAAGCCCATGACCTTCCGCAGGCGGGTGAGGACGGACCGGAAGATCGCCTGCGCCCGCATCTACGCCACCGCCATGGGCATCTATGAGCTGACGGTAAACGGCCAAAAGGCGGGAGACCGGTATTTCGCCCCCGGATTCACCTCCTACCAGACCAACCTGCAATACCAGACCTACGACGTGACGGACCTGCTCACCGGGGACGATGTGATTCAGGCGGTGGTGGCCGGGGGCTGGGCGGTGGGCAGCTTCATCTACACCCGGGTCAACCGGGTGACCGCCGACCGCCAGGCCCTGCTGCTGGAGCTGCGCCTGACCTACGAGGACGGCGGGGTGGAGACCGTCGGCACCGACGAAACCTGGGAGGTTACGGAGGAGGGGCCGTACAAAATGGCCGACCTCTACGACGGCGAGACCTACGACGCCACCGTCCGGCCCGAGGACGTGCACTGGCGCATGGCGGCGGAGGAGAGGCTGCGGGTCCATCCCCGTATCACGGCGGACTACGGCGCGCCGGTAAAGGCCCGGGAGCGGTTTGCCCCGGTGGGCCGCAACAAGCAGCCTGACGGCGCGCTGGTGTATGACTTCGGCCAGAACTTCGCCGGGGTGGTGGAGCTGAAGCTGAAGGGGAAGCGGGGCCAGGTGGTCACGGTGCGCCACGCGGAGATTTTGAACCCGGACGGCACGCTGAACACCCGGTTCCTCCGCACCGCCAAGGCCACGGCAACCTACACCTGCGCGGACGGGGAGCAGACCTGGTCCCCCCGGCTGACCTACATGGGCTTCCGCTACATCAGCGTGGAGGGCGTCGGCGAGGCGGACGTGGAGGTCACGGGGGTGGCCCTCTATTCCGACCTGGAGCAGACGGGCAGCTTCGCCTGTTCCAATGAGATGGTCAACCAGCTCCAGAGCAATATCACCTGGAGCGCCAGGTCCAACCTGGTGGACATCCCCACCGACTGCCCCCAGCGGGACGAGCGCATGGGCTGGACGGGGGACATCGCCGTGTTCGCCCCCACCGCCTGCTTTAACTTTGACATGGGGCGGTTTTTAGACAAGTGGCTGCTGGACGTGGAGGCGGAGCAGCTGCCCACCGGCGGCATCCCCAACACCGTGCCGGCGCAGGGCTTCGGCTTTCCCACCACCATGCCCCGGATGGCGGTGGCCTGGTGGGGGGACGCGTGCGTGCTGGTCCCCTGGGCGGAGTACCAAGCCCGGGGGGATGTGGAGATCCTGCGCCGGATGTACCCCGTGATGAAGAAGTACATCAAGGCCTGCCGGTTCTGGTGCGGCTTTGGCCTGGGCAAAAACCGCTACATCTGGAACATGCCCGGCGTGCTGGGCTTCGGCGACTGGGTGGCCCCGGACGTGCCCCAAATGAGCCAGTGGCAGGGGCGGGTCAAATGGACGGGGACGGCCTCCCTGCGCAATACCAGCGCCCTGGCGGCAAAAATCGCCGGTATTCTGGGCGAGGAGGAGGAAGCGGCCTATTATCGGGAGCTGAGCGAAAAAACGGCAGACGCCTACTGCTCGGTGCTCACCGACGGAAACGGGAAGCTGCTGGAGGAGTTCCAGACCGCCTACGTGCTGCCCCTGTATCTGGACATGTTCCCAACTCCCCAGGTGAAGGCCGGGGCGGTGGACAATCTGGTCAGGCTGGTGGAGCGGAACGATTATTGCATCGGCACCGGCTTCCCCGGAACCCCTTACCTCCTGTTTGCCCTGGCGGACAACGGACGGGCGGACGCGGCCTACAAGATGCTGCTCAACACCCGGTGTCCCTCCTGGCTGTACGAGATAAAGATGGGGGCCACCACCGTGTGGGAGCGGTGGGACGGCCTGGACGAGAACGGCGTGTGCCCCATCGGCGACGATGGCACCGACATGATGATCTCCTACAACCACTATGGTTTCGGCGCGGTGGGCGATTTCCTCTACCGCCGGGTGGCGGGCATCGAGCCGGTGGAGCCTGGGTACAAGACCTTTGCGGTCAGGCCCATTCTGGGCGGCGGCCTCACTTGGGCCAGGGCGGCGGTGCGCACCCCCTACGGCCAGGCCGGCGCGGACTGGAAGATCGAAAACGGCACGTTCTCCGTCACCGTCCGGGTTCCCATGGGGACGCGCTGTAAGCTCACCCTCCCCAACGGCACGGAAAAGGTTTACCCCAGCGGCACGCACACCGCCGCCTGCCCGCTGTAACTCAAACAGGAAAGGATGATCCCTATGGCGAAACAAGAGGGGTTTTGGAGCACCCCGCTCACCAACTCCCTGGTGAAGTCCCAGGACGTGAAGCTGCCGGAAATGGTTTTTGGCTACTTCATCGGCCCCTTCGGGGCGCTGCTGTCTTCCGGCATCTTCACCAGCTTCCTCAACAAGTACTTCACCGATGTGCTCCGGCTGGACACAGCCTTCCTGTCCGCGCTGCAATTGGTGTCCACCCTGCTCATCGTGGCTGCCAACCTCATCGTGGGCCAGCTCATCGAGCGCACGAAGGCCCTGGCGGGCAAGGCCCGGCCCTGGGTGCTGCTGTCGGCCCTCACCCTGAGCGTGTCCAGCGTGCTGATGTTTATCGTCCCCTTTGAGGGGACGGCGAAGATGGTATGGGTGGCCATCGCCTACAACCTGTATTACGCCGTGGCTTATCCCATCTACAACACCGCCAACTCCACCCTGATCCCCGTGTCCACCCGCAACAGCCAGCAGCGGGGGGCGCTGGCCTCCTTCACCAACGTGGCGGGGCTGGGGGTCATGGGGGTGGGCTCCATGGTGTTCCCCATGCTGGTGTCCAACGTGATGAAAGAGGACCAGAACATGTGGTTCCTGGTGATGCTGGGGGTGGCCGTCTTTTCGGCGCTGACCATTTACCTCCAGTTCCGGTTCACCAGGGAGCGGGTTACCGAGGAGGGCATGGGCGCGGACCACAGCTCCGCCCCGGCCAAAACTGCCACCATGGGCGAGCAGCTCCGCGCCGTCACCAGCGAGAAGTGGTGGTGGATCGCCATCCTGTTCTACCTGGCCTTCCAATGGAGCGGGGCCATGAAGAACGGCTCCATGAGCTACTTCTGCCAGTGGGTGGCGGACAGCTCCATGCTGGGCGGCGACTACGGCGCGGTCCAGTCCCTGCTGGCCATCCTGGGGGCCATCCCCATGGCCGCTGCGGCGGCGGTGGTGGTTCCCCTGGCCAACAAGTTCGGCAAGCGTTTGGTTACCATGGCGGGCATGGCGCTAGGGGTGGCCGGCGGCGTCATCGCGGGGCTTGGCAACGGCCAGATCATCCCCGTGGCGGTGGGCGTGGCCCTGAAGTGCCTGGGCTCCGCCCCGGCCTGCTACCTGATCCTGGCCATGCTGGCCGACGTCATCGACCACATCGAGTTCAAAAGCGGCATCCGCACCGACGGCTTAACCATGTCCATCTACAGCTGCGTCATGGTGGCTGCCACCCCAGTTTGCAACGCTGCCTTTATGGCCATGCTGGGGGGGGCAGGCTACGTGGCCCCGCCCGCTGACGCGGCGGCGGCCGCCGCCATGACCCAGACCGCCGCCGTGCAGGGCACCATCGCCGTCAGCTATATTTGGATCGAGACCATTGCCTACGCCGTATGCGCGGCGCTGATGTTGCTGTGGACTGTGGAGAAGAACCTTCCCGCCGAGCAGGAGGCCATCGCCCGGCGAAAGAAGTAAGAAGCGGTCCCAATGTTGTGAAGCACGGCCCCCCCGGGGCCTTGTGGATAGATGGAAACAGAACGAGGAAAAGGAACAAGGAGGGCAAAACATGAAAAACAGTCAAAACGGCCGGGGCGCCCAGCGCCTGTGGCGCGGCCTGACCGCCGTCACCGCCTCCGTGCTGGCCCTGGCGCTGAGCGCCCAGCCCCTGGTCAACGCCTCCCGCACGGACATCGACAAGTTTTTGGGCACCCAGAGCAGCAAAACTGTCACCGACGACACCGGCGAAAAGCAGGACCTGTTCACCTACAAGTCTGACTACGCTGGCACCGGCGAGCTGCTGAACGCCATCGAGGATCTGGGCGAGCGGATGAGCGAAGAGGGCACCGTCCTGCTCAAGAACAACGGCGCGCTGCCTCTGTCTGCGGGGGAGAAGGGTAAGGTATCCCTGCTGGGCTTCTCCAGCTACTACCCTGTCCGGGGCGGTATCATGGGCTCCAGCTTTATTGCCAACCAGGGCACCGACGCGGACACCGTGGATCTGGTTCAGGCCCTCACCGCCAAGGGATTCACCCTGAATCCCGACCTCCAGCCCCTGTACCAGGGCCTGGAGTCCGTCTTCACCACCGAGGTGCAGAGCTGGGGCGGCACCATCACCTACACCACCATCACCGCCCCCAGCATCGGTGGGGTGTTCTCCAGCAAGGAGCCCTCCCAGGCCGCGCTGAACGGGGCAAACGCCAGCTGGAAGGATGGGCTGTCCAATTATAACGTGATGATCGTCACCATTGCCCGGGCGGGCAGCGAGAACGGCACCTATCTGCCCGGCGAGGCGGGGGTGGATCCGTCCCAGAACCTGAACCAGACCGACCCCCTGGGCCTGTCCGATGACGAGCGGGACTTGATCCAGGCCGCCATCGATGCCAAGGGCGCCGATGGAAAGGTCATCGTCCTGCTCAACAGCTCCAGCGCCATGGAGGTGCAGGAGCTGGAGGACAACGCGGGGGTGGACGCCATCCTCCAGATCGGCCTGCCCGGCGGTTACGGATTCTACGGCGTGGCGGACGTGCTCTCTGGCGACGCCAACCCCTCCGGCCACCTGGCCGACACCTACGCGGCGGACATTGCCAGCTCCCCCGCCGCCCAGAACTTCGGCAACCTGGAGTGGACCAATCCCGACCCCTCCATCAGCATGAACTCCGCCATTGTCCAGGCCGAGGGCATCTACATGGGCTACAAGTACTACGAGACCCGGTACGCCGATGCGATGCTGGGCCAGGGCAACGCGGGCGCGCCCACAGGCAGCTCCACCGGGTCGGGCTGGAGCTATGACGACGAGGTCACCTACCCCTTCGGGTTCGGCCTGAGCTACACCACCTTTGAGCAGACCCTGGACAGTGTGGACGTGGACCTGGGGGCCAGGACGGTCACCGCCTCCGTCACTGTGAAGAACACCGGCTCCGTGGCCGGTAAGGACGCCATCCAGCTCTACGTCTCCCTGCCCTACGTCACCGGCGGGCTGGAGAAGTCCGCCATCCAGCTGCTGGACTACGCCAAGACCGGCGAGCTGGCCCCCGGCGAGTCCAAAACCTACACCCTGACGGCGGACGCCCAGAACATGACCAGCTGGGACAGCGCTTCCGGCAACGCCATCGGCACCCAGGGCTGCTTTGTGCTGGACGCGGGCGACTACCGCTTTACCGTGGGCGATGACGCCCACGACGCGGTGAACAACGTGCTCTCCGCCCAGGGCGTTTCCGTGGACGGCGACAGCGCCAACGTCAAGACCTGGAGCCTGGGAAGCCGGGACGAGACCACCTTCGCCCGCACCAGGAACGGCACGGCGGTGGAAAACCACCTGGCCGACATGGACGTGAACTACTGGCTGCCCGGCGCCGCCGACTACCTGTCCCGCGCCGACTGGCAGGGCACCTGGCCCAAGACCTACACGGGGCTCACCGCCAATGCCGAGATGCTGGACATCCTGGACAACGATATCTACGAGATCAGCGCCGATAACGGCGACCCGTCCTCTGTCACCTTCGGCGCGAAAAACGGCCTGACCCTGGCCGACCTCAAGGGCGTCGCCGACCTGGACGACCCTCGCTGGGAGCAGCTCATGGACCAGATCACCCTGGAGGAGTGCATGATCCGCACCGGCTTTGGCGGCACCTCCACCAAGGCCATCCCCTCCATTATGTCCCCCGAGGCCATCCAGAACGATGGGCCCAACGGCATCTACTCCTACCCCCTGGGCCAGTACGCCAGCTCCGACGCCTCCAACGGCGACCCCTGCGCCGTGGCGGAGGACGACCCCAACCGGGAGTACCGCTTCGGCACCATGGTCAACGAGACCGTCATCGGCCAGACCTTCAGCAAGGAGCTGGCCCGGGAGTACGGCGAGCTGTGCGGCAACTACTCGCTGTGGGCCAACCTGACCATCTACTGGGGCTGCGGCACCAACCTGCACCGGGTGCCCTACAACGCCCGCAACCACGAGTACTACTCCGAGGACGCGGTGCTCACCGCCGGACAGGGCAATGATTTCGTGCAGGGCGGGCTGAAGTACGGCTGCCTCATCGCCCCCAAGCACCTGGCCTTCAACGACAGTGAGATCAACCGCACCGGCGTGGCCACCTTCATGACGGAGCAGCAGGCCCGGGAGAACGAGCTGCGGGGCACCCAGGCCATCGTGGAAAACGGGGCCCTGGCCGTGATGACCGCCTTTAACCGGGTGGGCATCACCGCCTCCAACGCCCACGAGGGGCTGATGATGGACATTCTCCGGGGCGAGTGGGGCTTCAAGGGCCTGATCTCCGAGGACTTCATCATGGACGCCAACTACGTCACCCTGAAGGAGGCCGTGCTCAACGGCGTCACCATGAGCTGCAACACCGGCGAGAACACCATGGCCGCCGTCAGCGAGAAGTACAGCTACTGGACGCTGGACGCCGTGGGCAAGGACGCCAAGCTGATGGCCGCGCTGAAGCAGGCCATGACCTGGCAGAACTACGCCCTGGCCAACTCCAACGCCCTGGACGGCCTGTCCTCCAACTCCCGGCTGGTGTCGGTGCGCACCTGGTACGACAACCTGCTCACCGGGCTGCAGGTCGGCTTCGGCGCCCTCACCCTGGGCTGCGCCGCCATGTATGTGCTGTCCGCCAAGAAGAAGCACTGAGATAGTCCAGTGGTATGAAGTCAAGGGTGATTGAAGGAAAAATTCAGAGGAAAAC
>CATABD010000051.1 GCA_949494735.1 uncultured Oscillospiraceae bacterium | reverse complement strand
GACGCATGGCGTCCGGGGCCCTTGATTCGGTCGGCGCACAGCCGGCAGTCCTACGCGATGTCCTTGCGCCGGTACCACCACAGGCCGAAGCCCGCGCCCAGCGCGCCCAGCCCGCAGCCCGCCAGCACAGGGCCCGCCAGTCCTTCCCCGGCAAAGACCCGGGCGGCATCGGCGTAATAATAGGGGGTCACAAAGCGCAGCCAGTCCAGGCCCTGATCCAGGTTGACGAGCAGTCCCGCGAAATAGAGCAGCCCGGCCAGCCCCATGGCCAGCCCCAGCCCGCCCCGGCGCAGAAGGGAGGACAGTCCGAAACACAGCCCGCCCACCTCCAGCTGCATGAGCAGCAGCGCGCCGTGGTAGCGCAGCAGACCGCCCCAGTCCGCGTCCTCCCCGATCAGCAGGATACCCCCCGCGCCGCAGGCCAGGCAGACCAGGTTCAGCGCCACCACCAGCACGGCCAGCGCCGCCAGCTTTTCCCCTGCCACCCGCAGGCGGCTGACCGGGTGGGTGAGGAGGAACTCCGCCGTATGGCTCCCCTCCTCCCCCGCCAGCATCCCCATGGCGGTGAGGGCGGCATAAAAGGCCCCGCCCAAGCCTAGGATATTGCCGCACTCCGTGCCGTAAAACCCCAGAATGGTGCCGAATTGCAGCTTGTCCAGCCCGAAGGCGGCGGAGAAGTCCCCCATCCCGGCAAACAGGGCGGACATATCCTCCATGGAACCCGCCATGGACGGATACAGCCCCACGCACACCGCCATCAGCCCGCCCACGGCCGCGGACCAGACCAGAAGGCTCACCGCGCCCGCGCGCAGCTCCTTGCGGAAAACGGTCATTGGGCAACCCTCCCCTCATAGTAGTCGAAAAACCTGTTCTCAATATCCAGCTCCGCGGTGGTCCCCTCCGCCACCAGCCTGCCCTCCCGGATGATGGCCGCCCGGTCACAGTACCGCCGGACCTCATAGAGCACGTGGGAGGACAAAAACACCGTGGCCCCCTCCCGGCGCCGCCGCTCCAGCTCGGCCCAGAAGGCCCGCTGGACCAGGGGGTCCAGTCCGCTGGTGGGCTCATCCAAAATGTACAGCCTTGGCCGGTGCTGCATGGCGCACACGATGGACACCTTTTTGCGGTTGCCCAGGCTCAGCGCCCGGATGCGTTTTTTGGGGTCCAGCTCCAGGGCGGCGCACAGGGCGGCGGCCTCGTCCCGGCAGTCCAGGCCGCGCAGGTCCGCCGACAGGCGGATCACCTCCCCCGCCCGCATATCCGGGTAGAACATGGCCTCGGAGGGCATGTAGCCCACCTGGGCCAATATAGCTTCCCGCTCCTTCACGCAGTCCAGGCCCAGCACCTTGGCCGACCCGGCGGTGGGGGAGAGCAGCCCCAGCAGGGTGCGGATGGTGGTGGACTTGCCCGCCCCGTTGGGGCCGATAAACCCAAAGCAGCAGCCCTCCGGCACATGGAGGGTCAGCTCCGTTATCCCCCGGGCTTTTCCATAGCTCTTGGTGAGCCGGTCAATCCGAATCACAAATACTCCTCCTTATAGAGATACTGCCGCAGCAGCTCCGCGTTCTTTTTGTATTCCCGGAACAGCCTGTCGATCTCCTCCGCCGTACAGGCGTTGGTCTCCGCCAGCATCCCCTCCGCGGACAGGGTGAGCAGGCGCACCACCTGCCGGGGGTCCACGCCGTCCTTGAATTTACGCAGGTCCATCCGGGCCAGAAAGGAATCGGTGGACTGGGCCAGCACATCGTCCAGCTTGCGGCGCAGCCTGGGGGAGAGCACGCTGTCCCGCTCATAGTAGGCCCGCATCACAAAGCGGAACAGCCCGGGCATGCGGCGCACCATATCCATCTTGACCTTATGCCCCCGCTCCAGGGCGGCAAAGAAATCGGTCTCCCCGAAATAGGTCATCCGCTCCACCTGCCGGTTGAACGCCTCCATACACATGTCGATGGCGTACTGGAACAGGTAGGCATACAGCTCCCGCTTGTCCTTGAAGTAGTGGAACAGCAGGGCCTTGGACACCCCGGCCCGCTTGGCGATGGCGTCGGCGGAGGTCTTTTTGAAGCTGCCTTCGCCGAACTCCAGCATGGCGCTGCTGCGGATGAGATCCTGGCGCTCCTGGGGAAGGTTGAAAAACTTCTCGTTCATGGTCGGCCCCCCTTTCCCTTCCACCATACCGCCGTTGACCAAATTGGTCAAGACCCTTCATTTGATTCTTTTTCGGAACCCCCGCCGCCGGGCCGGACGGCGGCCCCACGCATAAAGGCCGGAATACCGGCACAGCCCGCCGGGAATAATCCCGACGGGCTGTGCTTCTCTCCGTTTGAACGCAAAGGTACTTCCCAAATATCCGGCTGCGTCAGATTTGCAGCGCCGCGAAGTATCCTCCCGAGACCGCGTCGCAGATTTGCCCCGCCTTGGCGCAGTCACCCACCACGTAGTGCTCCGGCGCCTGCGCGCAAAGGCTGTCCACCAGTCCGTAGGGGGCGCGAAACCCTACGGCGCACACCACGCTGTCCGCCGCCACAAACTGCCGCCTGCCGCCCGTATCGCACACAACGCCGTCCTCCCTGACCTCGCAAACGCCGGTCCCGGTCATGAGCTTTGCGGCCTGTGCCAGTTGGGGCATCAGCCCGCCCCGGTAGAAGGGATTCGCCTCGTTCGCCACATCAGGCTTCATCTCGATCACCACACACCGTTTTCCGCGCTGGTGCAGCGATATGGCCAGCTCGCAGCCCACCAGCCCTCCGCCGATGATGACGACCTTCTCCCCCAGCGCATCGGGTTCCAACTCGGCGGCAGCGGCCATTTTGACAATAGGCAGCCCGATCCCCGGGATGGGCGGCGCCAGCTCCTTCGCCCCCACCGCAACCACCAGCGCGTCCGGGGCCGCCTCACGGACATAGGCGCTGTCAACGCATTGGTTCAGGATGACGTTCACCCCCGCCTGCCCAACCCGGCGAACCAGCACCCGGCGGAATTCCTCCAGATCCTTTTTGAACTCCGGCATTCCGGCCGGCAGCAGGTTGCCGCCCAGCCTGCCGGACCTTTCCACCAGCGTGACCCTGTGCCCCCGCCGCGCCGCAGTAATCGCAGCCTGCATACCGCCGGGGCCGCCCCCTGCCACCAGGACATTTTTGGATGCCGGGGCTTTGGCGATCCCGGCAGGCACAGTGAGCTGCTGCCCCATCCTGGGGTTGACGGTGCACTTGACGGATTCACACTTCACCGTCTCCCCAAAGCACTCATAGCAGCGCAGGCACGGGGTTATGTCGTCCGCCCTGCCCTCCTTCGCCTTGCGGGGCAGCATGGGGTCTGCCAGCAGCGCCCTGCCCAGCTCCACCACATCCGCCTGTCCCTCTTGCAAAATCCGCTCCATCTGGCCCGGATCGTTGAGCGAGCCCACGCACGCCACCGGGCACGAAACCGCCTGGCAAACCCTGGCCGCCAAATAAACGTTGACGCCCCTGGGATAAAACGCGGAAGGGTGCGTGCGGCAGAACAGGCCGGGGTCCTCATGGTTCCCGCAGGATATGTTCATCAGGTCCACCTTGCCTTCCACCAGCTTGGCAACCTGAAGGCACTCCTCCGGCGGCATCCCCTCGGGGGACAGGTCGTCGCCGGACAGCCGGATCTCAATTGGGAACTCCGGCCCCACCGCGGCGCGCACCGCGTCCAGCGCCATCAGCAAAAATCGGGCTCGGTTTTCCAGGCGCCCGCCGAACCCGTCCCTGCGCCGGTTTTGCTTCGGGGAGAGGAATTGGGAAAAAAGCCATCCGTGGGCCGCGTGAACCTGCACCATGTCAAAGCCGCATTCCTTGCACAGCTTTGCCGCCGCGCCATACGCGCATACGATCTCCCGGATCAGCGCCTCCGGCATTTCCCGCACCTCTCCCGCCGGCGTGCGTTCCGCGCTGGGCCCGTATGCCACAGCGCAGCAGCCCACATCCCCGCCGACACTGGCCAGGCCCCCATATTTTCCGCCGTGGGACAGCTGTATGTTGGCGTGAGCGCCGCCGTTATGGATTGCCCGGGCGGCCTGGGCCAATCCCTGCCGGACGCCGAACGAATCCAGCTGCAGCTGCTTGTTGTGGGATTTCCCGGTGGCAGAGTGCACAATCGCTTCGCCGTAAGTCACCACCGCCGCGCCGCCGCGCGCCTTTTCCTCCAGATAGGCGATCATCTCCGATGTGAAGTGGCCCTGCGCGGTAATCATGCTGGGGCTGGTGGGCGCGGCGATGATCCGGTTTTTCAGCCGGATATTCCCCAAGCGCAGCGGGCTGAACAGCTTCGGGTACTGCCGCAGCCCTGGAAACCGCTCCTCATGTAAATCTGTTTGCCGCTCCATGTTTCCCTCCCGTTTTCTTTGGTTCTGATGGGACGTGTTTGACAAGCCGCATCCTACCGCCAACGCCCCGTCACTCCAGCTTCCACAGGTGCTTCCTGGGCTCGCCGCGCAGATAGGCCAGGATCTCCCCCGCCATAATTCTGCCCGACCACCCGTCCACGTCCGTGGTCAGGCCCGCCATGTGGGGCGTCGGCAGCACGTTGCGCATTTTCAGCAGCGGATGGTTTGCGGGAAGCGGCTCCTGCCAGAACACATCCAGCGCCGCGCCGCGTATTCTGCCCCTTTCCAGCGCCTCCACCAGGTCGCGCTGGTGGATAACCGCCGCGCGGGCGGTATTGACCAGATACGCGCTGGGCTTCATCTTTTCAAACCACGTGCGGTCAACAATGCCCCGGGTGGCGGGCAGCACCGGCAGGTGGATGCTGACAATGTCGCTGCGCCCCAGCATTTCCTCCAAGCCGGCACAGGCCACCCCGTTCTTTTCCATCTCCTGCGCCGGGCAATAGGGGTCGTACGCCAGCACCTCCATTCCGAAGGCGGCCGCCCGCTGCGCCACCTGGCGGCCAATGGCGCCATAGCCTGCGATGCCCAGCACCTTCCCGTACAGCTCAAAGCCGATTCCATAATCCGTGAATGGGTGCTTCTCGTCCAGCGGGCCCCAGATCACATTTTTTACATCGGGCACCTGGTAGATATCGCCCACCGGCTCCCCCAGGTGCTCCCCCCTCCACAGCCCGGCGCTGCTCAAGCTCAAGCTGCGGGCGATGGAAATCATCATTCCAATGGTGAACTCCGCCACGGCCACCGCGTTCCGGCCTGGCGTATAGGACAGGGACAGCCCCTCCTCCCGCAGCGCTTCAAAGGAGACTGTCACCGGCGTCCCCTTCGCAACGCCCAGGAATTTCATCCCGCTCCGGGCCCACGCGTGGATTGTGTCCGCCTGGGCCGTCTCATCGCCCAGCACCACCAGCTCGCAGCCCATGCACTCCTCCCGCGTCGTCTTCTCCTCCGCCCGCCCCTTGCCGTGCTTCAGCTCTCCGCAGACGGCAATGTCGCAGTACCGCCCGATCTCCTCCAGCTGCTTCTCCGGTATGGCGGTACACAGCGCCATTCTTTTTTTCATATCATCCACTCCATTTCCGCTTTTACGCCAGCCTAGAGCCTGTTTAAAATTTCTCAAAACGCCAACGGGAAATTTCTCGTCATCCGGCATTCTTCAAGATATGAAACAGGCTCTTACAGCGCCCGCCGCAAAATTGCCAGCACGTCCCCTTTCTTGATTGCCTGCCTGGGGTTAAACTGCAAAACCGGCTCCCGCAGCACACACTCCGCCAGCATGTCAAAATCCTTTTCCAAAACCCCGCTCTGGGACAAGCTGGGGATATTCAGCCGGCGGACCAGTCGCTCCATTTCCTCGGACAGCGCCAGCGAGTCCCTCCCCTTGTCGCCGGACAGTGGGAGTCCCAGCGCCTTTGCCATGTCAATCATTTTCTCCCCGCAGGTCGGGGCGTTAAAGGCCAGCACATAGGGAAGCACCGCCGCGTTCGCCGCCCCGTGGGCCAGCCCGAAATGGGCGGAAAGGGTGTGGGCAATGCCATGCACCAGCCCCAGGTTCGCGTTCAGGAAGCCAAAGCCCACAATCGCGCAGCCCAGCATCATCTGTTCCCGCGCCGCCAAGTCGCCGCCGTCCTCATAGGCCAGGGGAAGGTTTTTATACAGCACCTGAAGCCCCCGCAGGGAGTGGTACTCCGTCAGCGGCGTCGCCATATTGGAGACAAAGCTCTCAATGGCGTGGGTTATGGCGTCCATACCTGTGGCGGCCGTCACGGAGGGGGGCAGCGATTTTGTCAGCAGCGGATCCAGAATCACCCTATCCGGCGTGATCTTATTGTCAATGATAACATATTTGGTAACCGTTTCCTGGTCGATCAAAGCGCACACATTGGTGATTTCGCTCGACGTGCCCGCCGTGGTGGGGACTGCGATCAGGGGCAGCCCGGCCTTTTCCACCAGCCCCATCCCCCCATAGCGGCCGATTGGCCCGGGATTTGTCATCCGAAGGCTGACCGCCTTTGCCAGGTCGATGCCGCTGCCGCCGCCCACCGCCACAAACAGGTCTGCGGCAAACTCTTTCGCCTGGGTCACGGTCTGTTCCACCAGCGCGTTGGTGGGGTTGGGCGCCACCCCGTCAAATACGAATACGTGGGCAATCTGCCGCCGCACCTGTTCAATCACCAACTCCGCTATGCCCGCCGCGCGGACGCCCGGGTCGCAGATTATCATGACCCGCCGCGCCCGGTACTCCGACAGCAGCCCCGGCAGCGCGTCCAGCGCCCCCTGTCCAAACACAATTTCGCTTCCCGCGTAAAAACGGTTCATTGTCTCTCCCCCTCCCACGCAAACCCGTTCCAGCGCCGCTTGCCGGAATACCTCTTGGCCCGCTCTTCTCCCCGCAGCACCCGCAGCGCACCGGCGGCCATTGCCTCCATTTCAAATTCTCCGGGATAGGCGTATACCGGCGCAATGTAGCCGCACATCTCGGTAAGCTGCCCAACCAACTCCTGCGCATGCACCAGTCCGCCGCCCAGCAGGATTCCGTCCACCTTTCCCCGCAGGACGCTGGCCATGGCCCCGATGCACTTTCCGACCTGGTACACCATGGCGTCCCACACCATGGCCGCCTCCGGCTCCCCCCGGTTTCTGCGCGCCAGCACCTCCTGCGCGTCGGAGGTGCCCAGGTGGCTGACAAAGCCCCCTGTTTTTGTGCACAGCGCCTTGATCTCCGCCTCGGTGTGGTCTTTGGCATAGTCCACCAGCTCCGCCGCCGAGAGCCCGCCGCAGCGCGTGGGCGCCATCGGTCCCTCGCCGCCCACGATATCAAAGCCGTCGATCATGCGTCCCCCCCGGTGGGCGGAGACCGATACGCCCCCGCCGATGTGGCAGACAATCAGGCTGCTGGCTTCATATGCCTGCCCCATCCCTGTCGCGTGGCGGATTGCCGTCTCCTTCAGGTTCAGCGCGTGCAGGTGTACCGTCCGATACACGCCCCGTATGCCCGTCATCCGCGCCACATCCTGCAGCTCGTCCACATCCGGCGGATTGACCACAAAGGCCTGCCCGCCATACTGCCGCGCCAGCCGCGCCGCCATCTGCGGCCCAAGCTGCGCGGGATGCCGTACGCCGTTGGCCCCGTCCCGCGCATGGGCCAGCAGCAACGGGTCAATGATGTAGGTCCCGCCCTCCATGGGCAGCAGGCCGCCGCCCCGCCCCACAAAGGCGTCCGTCCCCTCCAGGCCGGCCCTGCGTTCCCGGAGCAGCGCCTGGACCGCAGCCATCCGATAGGAGAGCTGGTCCGATATCGCGGCAAATCTTTCCAGCTCCCCCGCCTCATGCCTGACGGTTTGCAGGAACACCGCCCGTTCATTTTCAAACAGGCCCAGCTTTGTGGATGTGGAGCCCGGATTGACCACAAAAATCTTCATAGATCCGCCCCTCTGTCCCCGGCGCGGACCACCAGCATCGCCACGTTGCCCAGCATTTCGTCCACCGGCGCGCTGCGGGAAAAATCGCATATGGGCTGCGCAAACCCCTGCAATATCGGCCCATACGCGTTGGCCCTCCCAAAGATCTGGATCAGCTTGACCCCGATGTTGCCCGCATGCAGATTGGGAAATACCAGCACATTTGCCCGCCCGGCCACATCGCTTGGCCGCGCCACCTTTTTCGCCGCAGCCGGTGGAAGTATGGCAGCGTCAAGCTGGAACTCTCCGTCAACCTTCAGCCCGGGGCACAGCTCCCGGGCGATGGCGGCGCCCTGGCGGATCACTTCCAGGCTCGGGTGCTCCGCGCTGCCGCAGGTGGAGAACCCCAGCAGCGCAACGCGCGGCTCCCAGCCCAGCAGGCGGCGGACCGTATCTGCGGAGGCCACGGCGATGCCGGCCAGATCCTTTGCGTCCGGCTGCACTGTTATCGCGCAGTCGGCCAATGCCAGCATGCCGTCCTCACCGCCGGCAAATCCCGGAATATCCGCAAGGCCGATGCTGGAGGGCGCTTCCACGCCGGGGCGCAGCCCGATGATGCTGATGGCGTTGAAAACCACGTCCCCGGTGGAATAGTCCTTCCCCGCCGCCAGGCAGTCCACCTGGCCCAGCTTCAGCAGAAGCAGCCCGCACCGCAGCGGATCCTTTGCCTTTCGCAACACGGCCTTTTCGGAAAGGTCTGAAAAGGCGGCGCAGTATTCCCCCGCCAGCCGCCGCAGCGCGCTGTCCCTTGTGTAATCGAAATAGGAGAATTTCTCCGTGCTGACGCCAAGGCTCCGTGCCAGCGGCTCAATCCGCTCCGGGCTGCCCAGCAGCACCGGCCGGCCCATCCCCTGCTCCGCCGCCAGCTGTGCCGTGCGCAGGATATCCGGATTCTCCGCCTCCGGGAACGCGATCCGCTTTGGAGCGCGCGCGGCCCGTCCGGCCATTTTCTCTATAAACGGTGTCATACTCCCTCCCCAGTTCCATTGCCGCCCTCCCCCTGGGCCAGGGCAAAGGCCAGACAGTAATCGCCGTCGCAGGACAGCGAGATCAAAATTTCGTCAATCCCCTTTTGCCGGGCAAGCTCCTTTGCCCGGCCGCGCAGGGTTACGCGGGGCATTCCGCCATGTTCGGACAATATCTCAATCTCATGGAAGCGCACGGCGTCCCCGCAGGTGCGCAGCGCTTTAAAAACGGCCTCCTTGCCTGAAAACCGCCCCCGCAGATAGTCCTCGCGGCAGCCGCGCCTGTCCGCTTCCTCCTGCTCCGCCCTGCTGTAAACCCGCAGGAAAAAGGGGTCGTCCCTCTTGAGGTGTGCTGAAGGAACCTGTGTTTTTTTCAAAATATCGGTCCCAATCCCCAAAACGGTTTTCATCACTCCTCCAGCAGCCCCGCCACAAACCGGGCGGCCTCGCCCAGCGTCTTGCAGCGGCGGAAGCCCATATACGGCACTTCCACGTCAAATACGTCCTCCAGATACGTGGTAATCTGAGAAATATGCGCGGATTTCGCGCCCATCTCTTCAAATGTGGTGTCCGCGCCCAGGCTCTCCTCCGCCACGCCCCAAATCGGCGCGGCGCGCCGGATGATTTTTTCCAAAATTTCGTTCATGGTTGTTCTCCCTTCCATTAACGGATTATGATGCCTCTATCCTGAAATCTGGGTGGCACCACCGGGATCTGTAAATAGGACTGGCGTTCCCCGCCGGTATGGATCACGTGCTCCCCCTTGTTGTCTGTGTCCCAAATCAGCGGCTCGAACCAGTTTTCCCGGATATACCTCCCGGATATCTGTACACGGAGCTGCTGCCCCTTGTGCCAGAAGCGGCTTGTAGGCACCAGTTCGATGTCCACCGGCACAATCTCGCCGGGCTTCAGCTTCTCGTCGCAGGTATGGGCCTGCACCGGGCAGTATTCGGTGGACAGCTCCGGGTCCAGCTTCCGTCTGGACACCCGCATTTTCCCCCACACGCCGGGGTGCGGCTCGCCAAACAGGGTGATGGGCAGAAATTCTCCCGATGTGCTCAGCTTCTGCACGTTGACAAACAGGTCCATATCATCGTGCCCCCGCGCCTCCACATAAAGCCGCAGCTTCATATAGCCGGTCAGCTCCGTATCCTCCGGGAAACGGTAGTCAAACGTCACTTCCCCGGCGGCGCTGTCATAGCTGACCGACGCCTCCTGCCCCGGCGGCTCAATCCCCATGGAACCGTCCGCCGCGCAGAGATACAGCCGCTCGTATTTCGTGCGCTTCAGCGGGAAGCTCTCCTCCGGGCGGTTGGTCTGGTAGTTGAAGTCATAAACATCCTGCACCTCAATGCGCACCTTGGGCGTCAGCTCCCAGCCGTTTCGTTCCAGCTTCAAATACCGGGCAAAAAATTTCTCCAGATCCTGGAGGTTTTCATTGCTGTACGCGTCCGGCCATTCAAAATTCCGATGTGCCCGCAGCCATTTTTTCGTGGACTTCACCTTACGGAACCCGTTGATGGAGCCGCGCAGGTGAAAATGGTTCCAGCAGGCGGTCACGTATACCGGAATCCGAATGTTTTTCCATACAGGGTCCTTGTCCCTCCAGTACGCGCAATCAATGTAAGGGTACTTTTCCAAATTCATCGGGGTGTTGTCAATATAGTTGGGCCCCACTGCGTCGGACATGACCAGCTGCACAAAGGATTTTGCCGGAATGCCCCCTTCGCACAGCGACTCCCGGTACATGTCGCTGGTCCCTTCCCACGGCGCGAAGCACACCAGATGGGGCGGCTGCTGGGAGGCGATCCGCCACTGCGTCATCGCCACGCAGCTATTGCCCGCCAGGGCGCAGCGGCCGCTGCACCAGGGCTGTTCCGCCGCCCATTCAATGAAATCATAACCGTCCCTGCCGTCCTGGGAGCCAAACTGGATGAAGTCCCCTTCGGAATGGCCGATTCCCCGCGGGTCCACGTTGGCCACGGCATATCCCCTGCGGCACCAATAGCCGGGATCCGGGCTCTCAAACTTTGACATGTTGGATACCGTCTGCGGGGGAACCCCCATGATCTGCCACTCGCTCTGCCCTTCAAAGGGCCGCTTCCCGTAAAAGCTCCACGAAATAATCAGCGGCCAGCGGCCCTCCCCCTTCGGCCTGTAAATATCTGCGTATATGGTCGCCCCATCCCGCATGGCCACGGGCTGGTCCTGCATGCAGACAATCCCTTCCTCCGCCACATAAACACGGGTATTCAGGGCGGACTGGAATTTGCAATGCTCCCGCTCCCCGGGGGTCATGGCGGCAAGCTCCTCCTTCGTTTTCGGGCGCATCATCTCCGTCATGACGACCTCCACCGGTTCGCCTTCCATCATCACCGTTTTGGTAATCTTTTTAACGTCCAACACCGGGACACCTCCTTTATCGCGGCCGGTATGACCCGCCCTCGGCCGGGCCGGATTTCTCCGGCCGGGTCTGCCGGCTGTTTTCAAGCAAGCCCTGGTCCCAGCGGTGATTTTGGCCGCACAGACGGGCGCCGAGGCTATTGGTACGGCTCCTCAGATCATGTACTGGTCAATATAGCGCTTGGACAGAATCAGCGAATTGAGCACCGACTGTCCCGAGCCCTCAAACGCGCGGTCCTCAATCTCAAGGCAGATATGCCCGTCATAGCCAATATCCGTCAATGCGGAGATATACTTTGACCAATTCACATCACCCAATCCCGGAATCTTCGGGGCCATAAAGTCCAGCGGGTAGGCCAGCGCGCCAACCTGGTTTAATTTTTCTGGATAGACCTTGATGTCCTTTACATGGACGTGGAAAATCCTATCTTTAAACTCATAGATCGGCTGGATATAGTCCATAAACTGCCAGACGAAGTGGGATGGGTCATAATTGATGCCGAAATAGCCGCTGGGGATGATCTCGAACATACTCCGCCAAAGCGCCGGGGAGTAAAAGAGGTTTTGCCCGCCGGGCCATTGGTCCGGGCCAAAGAGCATGGGGCAGTTCTCAATGGCAATACGCACCTTTTTTTGCTCCGCATAGCCGATAATCTCCGGCCACACCTGGGCAAACAGTTCCAAATTCTCCTCCGTGGTCTTACGCTGGTCCCGTCCAATGAAGGTGGAGACCATATTGATTCCCAGCCGGTGGGCCGCGTCGATCAGCCGGTGGAGGTGCTCAATATTCGCCCTGCGTTTTTCCAGATCCGGGTCAAGCGTGTTCGGATAAAAGGCCAGGGAGGATATTTCCACCTGCTTTTCCCGGCAAATCCCCTTTACATAGGCCTCCTTGCCGGCGTCCAGGTTCGCAATATCCAGATGGCATACGCCCGCATACCGGCGCTCCGCCTTGCCCTGGGGCCAGCACGCCAGCTCCACGCACTGGAACCCGTTTTCACCGGCAAAATCCATGACCTGTTCAAAATTGTAATCCTGAAGGATTGAGGTAAGAAATCCCAGCTTCATATCGTTGTCTCCTCCGTCAGGGTCACCCAGCGGCCGGACCGTGCGCTGTCAAAAATCGCCTGGCACAGCTCCATCTCCCTCAGGCCATCCTGAATTGTCGCGTAATCGTAACCGCCGTCCCCCGCGAGGCTCGCGTAAAACTGCTTGAAATTCTGTTTGAACGCATCCGGGAACCCCTCAATGTGCCCGCTGGGATAGGAAACGGTTTCAGCCGCTCCCTGGTGCAGCAGGGCGGGATCCTTCGCCAGCACCGCGTTGGCCCGGTCCCGGTATCCGATTGAGAGGTTATTCAGGTCTTCCGAATCCCAGCTGGCCGCGGATCTGCTCCCCGCGACCTTGATTGCGCAGGTGTTTTTCTTCCCGGCAAACACCTGCGACACCACCAGGCTTCCGATAGCCCCATTGCCGAATTCCAAAAGCACCACGGCGGCGTCCTCTGTATCGACAGGTATGTGGGTATACTGGCCCACATCCGCCGTCGAGAAGGTCTCCACCTTGGCGGCGGGCTTTTTTCGGACCGGATACACGGTGCGGAATTGGGCCATCACCCGGCGAATCCGCAGTCCGGTGACAAATTCCGCCATATCCAGCCAATGGGAGCCGATGTCCGCCACGGCCCGGGTGCTCCCCACCTGGCTCCCTTCCAGACGCCATGAGTAGTCCGTTTCGTACAGCAGCCAGTCCTGGACATATTCTCCATGCACCGTAAATATCTCGCCCAACTCCCCGGCGCTTATCATTTCCCGCAGCTCCCGCACCATCGGATACATCCGGCTGTGAAAATTTACAGCCCCGCGAACCCCGTTCCGCTCCGCCATGGCGGCCAGCTCCCGCGCCTGCTCAATGGTGGTGGTAAAAGGCTTCTCGCAGACAAAATTGATCCCGTGCTCAATGGCGCATTTTACGATCTCATAGTGCGTGCAGTTGGGGGTGCAGATATGTACCGCGTCCAGCCTCAGCTCGTCCATCATGGCGCGGTAATCGCTGTAGGCGCGGTCAATTCCCAGCTGCGCCGCCTTCTCTTCCGCATCCTGCGCGTCGCACAGGGCCACAACCTCCACGCTTCCCAACCTGCGCAGCGCTTCCACGTGGGCGGCGCCAATAAACCCGGCCCCCACCACCGCACATTTCTTTTTATTCATTGGATTTTATCCCACCCCATCGTCAGAATGGATTCTTTTCCTCAAACTGCTTCTGCCAGCTGATGTCCAGCTCCTCCATAACCTCAATCCAGGTGCCGTCGGGGTCCACGACCCAGCCGATCTTATTGCCGTCCGCGCCCACATGGGGGTCAAATTCGTCTCCCAGAGGGATGGGATCTGGCCTAAAGGGCGCGTAAACCAAATCAATTCCTTGCTTCTTCCACTCCGTTGCGGTATACTTCAAGTCATCCACCAGCAGCGAAAAGTGTCCGAAGAAATTGCCGCCGTCCTGCTCGACAGCCCCGTGCGGCGTCATCGGGTGGTCGGGATAGGTATTGAACAGCTCCAGGTACTGTCCCTCCGCAACCCGCACATAGGTCAGCCAATCCCGGCCGTCCGGCAGCTGGAGGGTGAACATCTTATCCATGCCCAGCTTCTGATAAAAGTCGAGGGTCCGCTCCATGTCGGTCACATGGAGCGCCAGATGGAACAGGCTGTTGAATTTTTTCATTTCCAGCTCTCCTTTCATTCCCCAATCGGGTGTTCCCGCTCGAACAGTTCCTGCGTGGATTCGCCCGACTGCTCCATCACCTCAATGGGGTTCCCCTCCGGGTCAAGCATCCAGGCGATGCGGCATTTATCCTGCCCGATGCCGCACTCAAAGGGGTCAAGGGAGATGGGCGTCCTGTCCAGGGGGGAGTGGATGAGCGGCGCGCCTGCCGCGGCCATGGCCCGGGCGGTATACTCCAAATCCTCCACCGTAAAGGCCATGTGGTGGAACGCCCCGTTCGCGGGCCGGGTAACCGCGCCGTCCTTCGTGGCGCAGTTGACCAGCTCCAGATATTGGTTGGGCGCCACCCGGATATAGGTGATCCACGGGACCTGGTCGTCGCCGGGATTTACCGGCGCGCCGAACATTTTATTCATGTCCGCCTTGGTCAGCACAAAGCACTGGTCAAAGCCGCACTTGTTGCAATAAAAATCAACCATTTTGTCCCAATCCTGCACGGTCAGGTTGATATGGAACAGAGACTTCATTTTTCGCATCGGGAATTCCCGCCTTTCCTATTCAATTCATTCCGCCTTGCTCTTCATCCGAAAGCGGTTGAGAATCTTGGTCCCCTGGACATCCAGAATGATTGCCACAACGATGATGACCCCTTTTGCCACCTTGTGCCAGTTGGAGTTTACATCCAGCAGGTTCAGGCCATTGGAGATCACCTGGATCAGCAGGCAGCCCACCAGGGTGCCCGGCACGTTCGCGATGCCGCCCTCCATCGGGGTGCCGCCGATGACGACAGCCGCAATGGTATCCATAGCCGTCCCGGAGCCGGCCGTCAGCTGGGCGGAGGCGGCCCGCCCGGTCGTCACCATGGCCGCCACCGCCGTGCAGGCGCCCATAATCACAGCGATGATATACTTATTGCGCGTAATGTTAATCCCGCAAACCCGGGCGGAGTCCAGGTTTCCGCCCATCGCCAGGGAATGCCTGCCAAATTCCGTCCTGCGCAGCAGCACCGTCATAAAAATCAAGATGACCGCCAGCAGATAAATCTGCACCGGGATCCTGAAAATTTCCCCCTGCCCAATAAATTTCAAGGTGTCCGAGATGCCGGAAATGGACTGTCCGCCGGAAATCAGCCACAAAATCCCCTGGTATACCATGCCGGTGGCCAGCGTCAGGATGAAGCCGGGGAGCTTGAAGGTCTGAACAAGAAACGTATTCAGGCACAGGCCGGTCACCGACACCAGCACCCCCGCCAGCATGCAAAGCACCGGGTGCACCCCTATTTTGGCGTCCAGAATGGCAATCACCACGCCGGTCATAGCCATCAGATCGCCCACGGACAAATCCATGCTGCCGGAACTGAGCAGCAATGTAAAGCCAATGCCCATAATCGCCAAAACGGACGCCTGCCGGACAACGTTAATCAGGTTCTTCGCCGTCAGGAAGTAGGGCGAAACAAACGACAATACTACGCACAGAATCAGCAGCAATACCGCCGCCTTATTCTGAATGAGGAACTTAACCACATCTTGCGACGAGAATTTTCTCTCCGCTTTGGGGGAACTTCCTTCCATACTTTCCACCTTCCCTTTCACGCTAGCCCAGCGCATATTTCCCGATCAGCTCCTGGGTGGCGTCCTTCCGGTCGCACTCAAAAACCGCCCTGCCTTCCCGCATCACAACAATTCGGTCCGCCATTCCCAACACCTCGGGCAGTTCGGACGAAATCAGGATGACCGCCATCCCCTGCTTCACGAACTCCCCCATCAGGCGGTGGATTTCACTCTTTGACCCCACGTCGATGCCCCGGGTCGGCTCATCCAGAATCAATATTTTTGGATTGGTCATGATCCAGCGGCCGATTATCGCCTTCTGCTGGTTGCCGCCGCTCAGCGAATCAATCCGCTGCTCCGGCGAGGATGCTTTGATCTGCATCATCCGAATCGTTTCGTCCACCTTCGCGTTCTCCTGCCGCCTGCGGATGAAGTGTACGGCCCGGGTACAGAAGTCCCGCAGCCGGACAATGGAGATGTTGGAGGCGACGGAGAATTTGGCGATAATGCCCTTGCGCAGCCGATCCTCAGTCACCATGCCGAACCCAAGCCGCACAGCGTCGGAGGGGTGCTTTATGGCGACCTTGCGCCCCTCCACATAAATTTCGCCCCGGTCCAAGGGATCAATGCCGAAAATGGCCTGCATGACCTCGCTCCGGCCGGCCCCCGCCAACCCGGAAAAGCCCAAAATCTCGCCTTTCCTGACGGAGAAGCTGACGTCTTCAAACACGCCCTGCCGGGTGAGCCCGCGCACCTCCAGGACCGGTTCGCCAATTTCGGCCTCCACCTTTGGGAAAATACCGCTCAACTCCCGGCCTACCACCGCGCGGATGATTTCCTCGGCCGAGGTTTCTGCAATGTCGGAAGTCCGTATATACTTCCCATCCCGGTAAATGGATACACGGTCGCATATTTGGATAATTTCATCAATTTTATGCGAGATAAATACGATGGAGACGCCCTGATCCGCCAGCGACCGTATGATTTTGAACAGGGCGGCCACCTCGCGTTCCGACAGGGAAGAGGTGGGCTCATCCATAATAATCAGCTTCGCCTTTGTGGCGACGGCTCGCGCCACCTCAATCAGCTGCATCTGCGCCGCCGAAACATCGCAGACCCTTTTGTCGCTGGGAAGCTCCAGCCCCAGCGAACTCAGCAGCTCCCGGCTGGCCGCGTCCCGCTTTTTGTTGTCTGTGAAACCATGGCTGGAAAACAGTTTTTCCGCGCCCAGCCAGATATTTTCCGAGGCGGTGAATTGCTGCACCAGTCTGGTCTCCTGGTGGATCATAGAAATACCCGCTGCAATTGCATCGGCAGGATTGGCAAAGGACACCGGCCGGCCCTGTAACAGGATCTCGCCCTCGTCCCGCGGCAAACTCCCGAAGATGATATTCATCAGCGTGGATTTACCGGCGCCGTTCTCCCCAATCACGCCATGGACCTCTCCCTTTTTTACTTCCAGGGATACCTTGTCCAGCGCTTTTACGCCCAAAAAGCTTTTGGAAACATTTTTTACATGCAAAAGGGTTTCCCTTTCCACACAAATCCTCCTTCCGGCGCAGCATTCACCGCCTCAGTGTACATGTAACGAGCGCGCGCTTTTAATGATTACTTCTTGTACTCCGCCACGTTGGACTCATCCAGGGACGTATAGATCTTGTCCATGTCGCCGTAGATCACCTTGTCGTCCGTAATTTCTGCCGTGCCGTCCAGCATACCCAGGATGGCGTCCGCAGCTCCGCTGCCCACATATTCCACATTCATCCGCACCGTCATGCTCATACTGCCTTCGCTGAGCATGCTGATGCCCGTATCCTGGCCGTCGATTCCCAGGATCATGATATCGCTCCGGCCGGCCGCCAAAACCGCGTTGGAAGCGCCCATCGCCATGTCGTCGTTGGCGCAGCACAGCACGTTGACCTCTGGGTGGGACAGCAGCCAGCCCTCCACACAGGCCTGGGCGGTCTCGGTAATATAGTTGCAGTCCTGCTCCACGACCCAGTTGACATTGTCCAAGCCCGCCGCCATAACCGTGTTGTAAAAACCGTCCCTGCGGGCAACGGCGCCGGAGTTGGTGGCCGTACCGCTGACATGGCCGATATTGAAGGTCTCGTCAGGATGCGCCTTGGCGTATTCCACCAGCCATTCGCCCTGCAGCTCACCGGGCAGTTCAGAGGGGGCGGAAACGTACTTGAAGTCATAATTCTCGCTGCTGACGTCCCGGGCAATGCCGCAGAGAATGCCCGCGTTATGGATCGCGTCCACAGCGGGCGCCATCGCGTCGCCGTCCGCCGCCATGAGGTAAATCAGGTCGCAGCCCTTGGTGATCAGATCCTCCACATCGGCCAGCTGCTTCTCGTTATTGCCGTCGGCGCTGGTAATGAACACTTCCATATTCGGATCGGCCGCCAGCAGCGTATCTTTAATCAGCCCCGACAGGGCAGTCTGGCCGGCGTCCATGACCGGGAAGGAAAGGCCGACCTTGTATGTCTTGCCGCCTTCGGGGGAATTTGCAGGCGTTCCCGGTTCGGCCGTGCCGGCAGGCGCTTTTGATTCCTCGCCTGCCGGCTCTTTCTGGCAGGCCGCCAAGGTCAGCATCAGGCTCAGTGCCAGGACAAGTGCAAAAAACTTTTTCATGATCTATACTCTCCTTCTTTTATTTTCACAAGATTAAAACGTTTTTTCATTCCCTCTTGTGTAATGCCATTATAAACTATCTTGTCAAAATGTTCAATCCAATTCGATTATTTGGCAAATTTTTGGTCATATGCCTTAAAGTAGCTCCCTTCAAATGGAGACTCTCCTAAATTTTACGTCTTTTTTCTGAAAATTTACTAAAATTTTCAGAAAAAATTGCAAATTTTGATTTGCATTGTCGCATTTTCTGTGTATAATAAGAATGGAAGGAGCAAGATGAGCATGATTGACAAAAAGGTCCGCGTTGCCGACGTCGCAAAAGCTGCAGGGGTTTCCATTTCAACCGTCTCCCGGGCGCTGAACCACCCGAAGGCCGTCAAACCGGAAACCGCAGAGAGGATCCGTCTTGCCTTTGAAACCCTCGGCGTCACATCGGAGCCCAGGGATCGGAAATCCAAAGCCGGCGGGCTGATCCTGTTCAGCCTGCCCTCCATCGACAATCCCTTCTATGGGGATATCGTCAGCGGCGCCACGGCGTCCGCCGATGCGCACGGCTACCACCTGGTGATCCTTCAGGAAAACATCAACAGCAATACCCTCTCCCGTGTGCGTGAAATTGTCCGCCTGCCCTCCATTGTGGGGTTGATTTCCACCGGGCGGCGGGTCGATCAGCGTATTTTGCAGGAGCTTGACAGTATTGTGCCCACCGTGCAGTGCTGCGAATACAACGAAGCCTGCGACCTGCCCTTTGTCAGCATTGATGACGTCAGCGCCGCCAAGACGGCCACTGAATACCTGATCTCCTGCGGGCGCAATAAAATCGCCCTTGTCAACGGCCCCCTCGCTTACAAATATGCCACCCAGCGGTTGGCCGGCTTTAAGCAGGCTATGGAGGAGCATGGGCTGACCGTCCCAAACAAGTGGATCGTCCACCTGCCTAAAATCGACTACGACATCGCCTATTCCTCCATTTGCCAGCTGCTCAACAGCCCCGCGCCGCCAAACGCGCTGTTCGCCTCCTCCGACGTGCTGGCCATCGCGGCCATCCGCGCCGCCAAGCGGTATGGAATCGACGTTCCCAGGGACCTCTCCATCATCGGATTTGACAACCTGCCCATCAGCGCCATGAGCGTGCCCTCCCTGACCACTGTCAACCAGCCCCGCTATCAGATGGGCTATACCGTCTGCGAGCTGCTGGTTGAACGGCTCAGATCCCCCAGCGCCAAGCAGAAATCCATCCTGCTGGATGTGGAAATCGTCGTCCGGGAGTCCACCGCCCTCATCGGACGTTAGGGATTCTTCAAGCGTCCCCTGCCTTCATTTGTTTCTATCAGGGCCCGCGCCCTGAAGAAATATCATTTTATACTGGAGGGTTCTACTTATGCAAAGCAAGGTCTATTGCCAAATGTACTCCATCCTGCGGACGTCCCGCGAAGGCTTGCTGGACGCTTTGAAAAGCCTGTCCGAGATGGGCTACGACGGCATCGAGGGCATGGGCGACAATACCGAGGGCCTGTCCCGGGCCGAGTTCAAGAGCTATGTCAATTCGTTGGGGCTGGACTGCATTTCCTTCCACTCCCTGAAAGATGACGCCATGCTCTCCTTCGGCCAGGAGATGGGCGCCCGCTTCACCGACATCCGCCCCGCGGAAAATCTCAAGACAACGGACGATGTCAAGCGTGCCGCGGACGAGCTGAACCGCCAGGCCCGCCATATCGCCAAATTCGGCATGAAAGCCGTGGTGCACAACCACGCGGCGGAATTTCGCCGTCCTTTGGACAGCCAGGATCTGTCCATCTACGAGCTGCTGCTGCTGAATACCGACCCTGAGTATGTGGGATTTGAGCTGGACATCGGCTGGGCGCAGCTGGCCGGCGTCAACTGCGGCGGCTTGATCCGCAAGTACGCGGGCCGCTTCCCCCTGCTGCATGTCAAGGAGTGCAGCCGCGTTGCCGAAAACGACGACGAGTTGGATCATTTCCCCAAGTTTGTCATGGAGATGATGAAGGTGCAGGCCGCCGCCGGCGACAACAAAAACTTCATCAAGGGCGCTCCCGCCTTCTCCCCCGAGCAGATGGAGCTGCTCTATGAGTCCCGGAACTGGAACGTTTCCCTGGGCGAGGGCCTGGTTGACTGGGCGGACATCCGCAACGCGGCGGAAGCCCAGGGCGTCGCCGCTTATATCAACGAGCGGGAATACTACACCATTGGCGGGAAAAAGCTGACTCCCCTGGAGTGCGCCAAAATGGACTGTGACTTCCTCAAAAAGCTCTGACCATTACCCGCGGTCCAGGCCAATCTGAGCTGCGTATAAGCCGACCCCGGCAGATTGCGCGGCGCCCTGGGATTCATTTCCTGAAGGCAAATCATAGCAGACATTCAGG
>CATABD010000050.1 GCA_949494735.1 uncultured Oscillospiraceae bacterium | reverse complement strand
ACAAGAAGGAGTCGTTTTTGCAGATCGGGAAGCAGTTTTCGCCGGAGTGGCAGGACAGTAAAGAACCTTGAGAGCGGGTGCGGGACAGATGGAGCAAAACGTGCGGGATACGCTGGTCACACAGATCTTCGAGCTGTTTGACACCGGCGAGGAGGCCGTTGCCTACTTAAAAAACTGCGGGCTGGCGGAAAACCAGTACCTGCTGGGGGATCTGGAGACGCTGTGCGCCGCCATCGCGTCCGCCGTCGAACAGCTCGCCCCCCAGATCAAGCTGAAAAACAAACTGAAGGAGATCGGGATGAACGCGCCGCTGACGGCCCGGCGGGTTCGCGGGCTGCTGGAGGAAGGGCAGGAGGACCGGGCCCTGGCGCAGTTTACCTGTTCGTTTGTGCCGCTGTTCCTGTTCTGGCGGCGTTACGCGGAGTTTTTCCTGCTCCACGCGGCCTCCGACGGGGCGCTGAAGGATTGGTACGCCCAGGAGCGGGAACACATCCGGCAGATCCGGGAGACATCCAAGCGGGACGAGCCCCGGGAGTACCGTTTTGACCTGTCCATCGTCGTGCTGTTTTACGGCAACCAGAAGATGACCCAGGAATGTCTGGACGCTATTGAGGCCCACACCAAGGGGCACAGTTATGAGCTGATCACCTTTGACAACGGCAGCGACCCCGAAACCACCGCCTGGTGCGAGGGCCTGTCCCACGAGAAGAAAATCTACTACCCCCACAATATGGGCTCCTCCGCCGCCGGAAATCTGATCTTCACCATGGCGCCCGCCTACATGGAGGGCAAGTACCTCCTGTACGTCAGCAACGACGTGATTGTCACGCCGCTCTATGATGAGATTCTGTGGGCGTGCATGGAGAGCGACCCCCGCATCGCGATGGCGGCTCCCGTCTGCAATTCAGCCAGCAATTTGCAAGCCATTTCCGTGCCTTATGGGAAGAATGATTTGGAAGGGATGCGCTCCTTTGCGGAGGGTTACAACCACTGTAATCCCAGGACATGGGAGGATCGATCAAGACTGTTTCAGATTCTGGCCTGCTATCGCCCGCAAGTTCTGTGGCAGCTGTATTTAGCCTTTGATCCATTATTTTGTTATGATATGTTTGCCGATGACGACCACAGTGCGGTATTGCGCCGCATGGGCTGCCGCCAAGTGCTCTGCAAGGATGTCTTTGTCCACCACTACGGCTCCGCCACCATCGGGGAGGGGCAGTTCCAAGTGATGGAGCTGGGACGGGCCCAGTTCCGGCAGAAATACGGCGTGGACGGCTGGGCCTCCCTGGGTATGGATCTCTGCTCGGCCCTGGGGGCTTTTTCCATGTCCGCCTCCGGCCCCACGCGGATTCTGGCGCTGAACCCCCTGTTCGGCGAGAGCGTCCTGACGCTGGCCAACCGCCTCAGGGCGTGCGGGGGCGGCGAGATCACGGTGGACGCCCTCACCGAGGACAGCCGGTATCTGGAGGACTTGGAGGGACTGTTCCGGCACAGCGGCCTGTTAGATGAGGAAGGCCAGGTGCTGGAGGGGCAGTATGACCTTGCCATCGTGGGCTGCAATCTGGGACGCTGCGCCGATCCGCGCCGCGTACTTCACACGGCGGCGGGGCGGCTGAAGCCCGGCGGGCTGCTGATCGTCCAATATGAGAATTTTTACAGCCTTTCCAACCTGGAACTGGCCTTGCAGGGAAAACTGCCCGCGGACGGGGTGTTTCTCCACGACCCGGAGGAGGGGCTGAATCTGCGGATTATCACCGACGGCGCGTTATCCGCCGCGCTCCAAAAGGAGGGGCTGGTACTGGAACGGTCCATCTCCCTGACCAACAACGCCTGGGACCCCGCCGCCGAAAAGGCTGCCTCGGCCCTGGGCCTCCGGCAGGGGGACGAGGCAAAGGCCATGCTGTCGACCCTTGGCAAATTCAGCGTGTGGAGAAAAAAGTCCTGAGAGAACGGGGGAAACCAGGTGCTGTCTCACAAATGCTTTTATCAGGGCCGGCGGGTGCTGGTGACGGGCCACACCGGGTTCAAGGGCACGTGGCTGTGCTGGCTGCTGTCCGCTCTGGGGGCGGAGGTGTACGGGTATGCTCTGCCGCCCTGCCCCGGGTGTCTGTATGAAACAGCCCGGCCCCTCGTAGCGGGCGAGCGGCTGGCGGACATCCGGGATCGGGTCGAGGTAGAGCGGGCGCTGAACCAGTTCCGCCCCGATCTGATTTTCCATCTGGCGGCCCACGCCTATCTGGATGGCTCCTATGAGTACCCGGCGGATATTTTCCAGGTCAACGTCATGGGGACGGTGGGGCTTTTGGAGTCGATCCGCCAAAGCGGCCGCCGGATTCCCACGGTGGTGGTCACCAGCGACAAATGCTATGCCCAGGGCCTGGGTGGGCGGCCCTGCCGGGAAGGCGACCCCTTCGGCGCGGCGGAGGCCTATTCCACCAGCAAGGCGTGCCAGGATCTGGCGGCCCAGTGCTACCGTTTTTCCTTCCCGGAGCTGCCCATTGCCACCGCCCGGGCCAGCAATACCATCGGCGGGGGGGACTTCAACAAAACCCGGCTCATCCCCCACCTGCTGGACTGCTTCTCCACCGGACAGCCCGCCATGTTGCGCAATCCCGGCTTTGTCCGGCCCTGGCAGTATGTGCTGGATGTGCTGTGGGGGTATCTGACCCTGGGATCGGCGCTGGCAGAGGGCACAATAACGGGCGATACGTCCTTCAACTTCGGCCCCGCCCCCGACGGGTTTCAGACCGTAGGGCGGGTGGCGGAGCTGCTGGCGGCCCATTTCCCCGGCGCGGAGTACGAGCTGGGGACGGGCGGCAGCTCCGGCGAGACGCAGCTGCTCCGGCTGGACAGCGGCAAAGCATGGAAGCTGCTGGGCTGGCGGGCCCTGTATACGCTGGAGCAGACGCTGGCCCAGGCCGCAGCCTTCCAGGCGGGCCTTGCCCATACGCCCACCGCCCAGCTGTGCCGGGAGCAGGTGCGGCAGTACCTTGACAGAACCCAGGAGATGGCGGAATGAGGGCGCTCATTGTGGGCGCGGGCTGTTGCGGGGCCAGCGCCGCCCGCCGTCTGGCGGAGTACGGCTGGCAGGTGACGGTGATCGACCGCCGGGGGCACATCGGCGGCAACGCCTTCGACCGGCGGGAGGCGCACGGCATCCTGTACCATGTGTACGGACCCCACGCCTTTTTCACCGACCAGGAGCGGGTGTGGAGCTTTCTCTTCCCCTTCGCCCATTGGACGCCCTTCCGGTGTGGCCTGCGGGTTTGGATCGAGGGGGATAGCCTCCCCATGCCCTTCCAGCCGGAGACGCTGCGGCGGCTGATCCCGGAGGAAGGGGACGCGGTGCTGTCCGCCCTGCGGCAGGCGTTCCCCAACCGGGACCGGGTCACCGTCCTGGAGTTGCTGAACGCCGCCGATCCTCTGCTGCGGCAGGCGGGGCGGCGGCTGTATGACTGCGACTGCGCCCCTTACAACCGGAAGCAGTGGGGGCTGCGCCCGGAGGAGCTGTCGCCGGAGGTCACCGCCCGGGCCCCGGTCTACCTGGGAAACCGCCGGGACTTCCGCCCGGAGCGGTTCCAGTTTATGCCGGAGGAGGGCTTCTCTGCCCTGTTTCAGTCCATCCTGGCCCACCCCGCCATCGAGGTGCTGACCAATACGGATGCCTCCGCGCTGATGGAGGTCGCAGACGGGCATATCGTCTGGAAAACCAGGCGGATGTGGGACGCCGTCCTCTACACCGGGCGGCTGGACGAGCTGTTTTCCTGCCGGGAGGGGGTACTTCCCTACCGCACGCTTCGGTTTGACCTGGAATACCGCAAGGCTGGGGAAGGGCTGCCCTGCTTGGCCATGTACTACCCCGGCCTGGATATCCCATGGACCCGGCGGACGGACTACCGCTATCTGCCGGGAAACCCGCCGGGGCTGGACAAGACCCTGCTGGCGGGCGAGCGCCCCGGCCCCATGGAGGGGCCGCAAGACGAGCCGTACTACGTGGTGCTGACGGAGAAATCTAAGGCGCTGTATCAGAGCTACCGGGATCTGCTGAACCGGGTTCCCCATCTCTACGGGGCGGGGCGGCTGGCGGAATTTCGGTGTTACAACATGGACGAGGCGGTGGGCCGCGGGCTGGACGCGGCGGATGAGATCCACCGCCGGGAGGGGAGGAACCCGCAATGATCCACGATCCAAAAGAATTCGCCCGAGCGGTGCGGATGCACGTGGCAAAAACGCTCATGCGCACCCGGGACTCCCATATCGGGGGCGGCTACTCGGCGGCGGACATTCTGGCCGTGCTGTATACCCGGATTCTGGGGTTGACGCCGGACAACCTGGACGACCCAAACCGGAACGTGTTCCTGCTGAGCAAGGGGCACATCGCCGCCACCTTTTACACCACCCTGGCCTACGCGGGGCTGATCCCCATGGGGGATCTGGAGCTGCACGTGGTGGACGGGGAAAACTATGCGGGCCACACCCGGAAATTCGTGGTGCCCGGGGTGGAGATGTCCGCCGGCTCCCTGGGCCACGGGGCCAATCTGGGCACCGGGATCGCCTATGCCAAGAAACTCCAGGGCCAAAAGGGCCGGGTGTTCGTGCTGATGGGGGACGGGGAGTGCAATGAGGGCAGCGCTTGGGAGGCGGCTATGTTTGCCGCCCGATTCTCCCTGGACAACCTGATCCTGATCGTGGATCGGAACCGCCTGCAATCCTATGGCAGCGACCAGCAGGTGCTGAATATGGGGGATCTGGCCGACAAGTTCCGGGCCTTCGGCTGTAATGCCGTGGATGTGGACGGCCACGACTACGCCGCGCTGGAAGAATTGTTCTCGCGGGCCGGGCTGGACGGGGATCCACGGCCCACGGCGGTGATCGCCCACACGGTGAAGGGCAAGGGCGTGTCCTTCATGGAAGACCGCCTGGAGTGGCACTTCAAGTCCCCGAACGAGGAGCAGCTGGCCCAGGCACTGGAGGAGTTGAGCCGATGAGAAGCACATTCGTACAGACCATGGCCCGGCTGGCCCGGGAGGATCCTAAGGTGATGCTGGTGATTGGGGACACCGGGTTTTCCGTCATGGAGCCCTTCGAGGCGGAGTTCGGCCCCCGCTTTGTGAACGTGGGCATTGCGGAGCAGAGCTTTGTGTCCTTCGCCGCGGGGCTGGCGGCGGCGGGAATGAAGCCCTTCGCCTATAACGTGGTGTCCTTCATGACCCTGCGGGGGGCGGAGCAGATCATGCTGGACGTGTGCTACCAGGAGAATCCGGTGATCCTGGTGGGGGTGGGCGGCGGCTTCGCCTACGGCACCGCGGGGCCCACCCACCACGCCCTCCAGGATATCGCCATGATGCGCGCATTCCCTAACCTGGACGTATACTGCCCCGCCGACCCGGCGGAGATGGAGGCGGCGATGCTGACGGCCTACCGGCGACATCGTCCGGCCTATATCCGCATTGGGCGCAGCGTAGACGCCCCCATCCACCCCGGCCCGGTGGACGCGCCTCTGGAGCGTGCCATCCCGTTGTCTCAGGGGACGGACATCGCGATCCTGGCCTGCGGCACCATCCTGCGGGAGGCGGTGCAGGTGCAAAAGCTGCTGGAGGAGCGGGGGTGCTCGGTGACGCTGTACAGTGTGCCGAGGGTACAGCCTCTGGACGAGGCGGCGGTGCTAAGCTGCGCCGCAACGCACCGGGCGGTATTCGCCATGGAGGAGCACGGGGTTACCGGCGGCCTGGGCAGCGCCGTGGCGGAGCTGCTGGCGGAGCGGGGACAGCATCCGGCGGTGTTCCACCGCTACGGGGTGCCGGACTCCTTCGCCATGCTCACCGGTTCCCGGGACTACCAGCTGGACTACTTCGGCCTGTCCCCCCAGAAGGCGGCGGCGGATATGTGGCGGCGGTGGAGCGAGGGGCAATGAGCGGCGTGATTGGTGAGATTTTCGCCCGCTTTGAGCGGGAGTGCCCCCGGCTGGAACAGACGGTGGACGAGCTGAAGCTGGCCCTGGGCCGGTATGACGGAATCGTGCTTTACGGTGCGGGGAGCAGCGGGATCGCCCTGCTGTTGGCCCTGCGCCGGGCGGGCGTCGAGCCGCTGTGCTTTGCCGACGGCGCACCGAAAAAATGGGGAACAGCGTGCATGGGGCTGGAGGTGCTCCCGCCCCAGGAGCTGGCGGGGCGGTTTGGCGCCAATATCCTGGTGCTTGTCTGTATCAACACCGACGGCCAAGCCTACTGCCGCAGCTTTGACGAGGCGTTGCGGGACGGGGGGCACAGCGGTGTCCAGCGACGGCTGCACGAATGCGGCTGCGCCAATGTGGTGGACTATATCGCCCTGCGCCGGTGCTTCGCGCTGTTCCGTGGGGACAATACGGGAAACCTGCCCTCCTGCCCGGACGTGGACTGCCTCTGGGAAAACCGGGAGCGGATTGGGCGGGTGTATGAGCGCCTGGCGGATAGGCAGTCCCAAGAGATCTACGCCAATATCCTCAACTTCCGGCTGTTTGGGGAGGGACCGGAGATCCCCACCCTGGCCCAGGAGGAGAAGTATTTTCCGGCGGAGCTATTCGTCCCGTCCGGGGAGGAGCACTTCGTGGACTGCGGCGCCTTCGACGGGCAGACCCTGCGGGATCTGCTGGCGCTGACCAGCAACCGGATCGGGGCGTACTACGCTCTGGAGCCGGATCCGGCCAATTTCCGGCGGCTGGAGGCGTTCGCCGCCCAGCTACCGGAGGGGCTGCGGGAAAAGATAGAGCTGTCCCCCCGGGCGGCGTGGAGCGGGGAGGGTGAAATCCCGCTGTACGCCCTCCACGGACCGGGGAGCTTCGCCGCGCCCTACGGCGGGACGCAGGCGGCGGCTACCACCATCGACAGGCTGCTGGATGGGCGGCGGGCCACGGCCATCAAAATGAATATTGAGGGCTCGGAGCTGGCCGCGCTGAAGGGGGCGGAGGAGACGATCTGCCGCTGGCATCCCAAGCTAATGATCGCGGGGTATCACAAGACCTGGGACTTCTGGAAGGTGCCGGAGCGGATGCTGGGAGCGGGGTACGAGGTTTATCTGCGGTCTTATATGCACCATTTGTCGTTTGTGTTTTATGGACTCGAGTGACCACTCATGTCTTTTGGGAAAAGAGGAACGAGTATGCTGATCAGCATAAATGGGATTGCGGCGGCTAATATAAAAGGGCTGTCCACATTTACCTATTCGCAACAAAATGATTTAGGAATAAAGGACTTTCCGGCATTGGTCTTGGATCGTTACAGCGGCATTACCGGCTTGACAGTCTGGTCAAAACTCGGGGAGGAAGTCGGCGTGGAAAGCGGCTGCTACTCCGTGCATATTGGGGCCTTCTGCCCCATTTCCAACCAGATCATGTTCTTGGTTGATGTTGACCATGATTATGCGTCAGTGTCTATGTCGGGTCAGGTTCCCGATGTGATCCCGCCCTCCAGTAGGAAAAGGCGGAAGGGCTCCATTATCATTCAAAATGATGTCTGGATTGGATATGGGGTCACCATTATGGGCGGGGTGACAGTCCACAATGGTGCGGTAATCGCGGCGAATTCCACGGTGACGAAAGATGTGCCCCCCTACGCCATTGTTGCCGGAAGTCCGGCACGTGTAGTCAAATACCGGTTCGATCCGAAGACAATTGAGCGTCTGCAAAGGATTCAGTGGTGGTACTGGGATGAGAAAACCATAAAAGAACGGGGAGTGTGGTTTAAGCGCCCGCCGGAGGAGTTTGCGAAAAGGTTCGATCTGTCCGAAGGAGGGAGATTTATGTGCGCAGCTCAAGGACTTTGCGACAGACAGCTTGAGGGCGCCGCGCGAAACGACCTGTATCTGACCTTTGCGGATTTGGATCGTCCACATAGTATCTTGTTTCGGATCATCGAGGCGTTTGCCCAGGCTCACTCCGAAAAAGACTGTTTAATCATCTCCGTTCCAAAAGATGGTACAGAGGAAGCGAAGACGCGTGCGATCTATGAATTTGCGGAGGGGATAACCGCCGACTGCGGTCTCTATGTCCGATGTACGGAGCGCAAAGAAATCCCCGCGCTGATTTCAACTTGCGGAACTCTGATTACAAGCAGGGTGCTGGAGCTTGTCCGATATACCTGCATCGCGGATCTGACAGGTACAAAGGTCGTCTCGGGGGTTGATATCCCTATGTTTTGATGCGGCAATCCAATCAATATTGTTTTTTGCGCAGGAGGTAAAAACATGAAAGCGCAGCTTGTCCAAGATCATTCACATGGCCGAAAGATATTGTCCGAAATTGTCCCGCTCCCCGCCCCGCTCTCTCTCACGGTGCTGGCATCCAGCTTATGTAACCTTAAATGTACATACTGTGTGCACGGTTTGGGCGCGCCATGGCTTGAAACTGTGCAGAGGAATGGACATTTCTTCAAACTGGAAACAGCGAAGGAACTGGTAGACGGCTTAAAGGCATTTTGTGGAAAAGGAGTTCCCCCATTGTGCCGGATCACATATGCGGGATATGGAGAGCCTCTACTCAATCCGGAAATTGCCGATATTATCGCATACACAAAGAAGGGCCGAGTGTGCAAGGAAACTGTCATCGTAACCAACGCTGTTGCACTGACTTCGGAGCTGTCGGACAAATTGATTGATGCCGGACTTGATTTGATGCGTATTTCTATACAAGGAATTACCTCCAAGGAGTATTTGGAGCAGAGTGGTCGGCAGGTTAACATAGAAAAGCTGGTTCAATCCATCCAATATTATTATTCGCACAAGAAAGCCGGCCAACGGGTATATATAAAGATCATGAATGAGCAATTAAAAAGCGACGAGGAACGGGCAGCGTTTTTAAAAATGTTTGAGGACTGCTGCGATGAAATCGCGTTTGAGTCACTGGTGCCGGTTTTGGCAAATGCGTCCGAGGAAGATATTGATCAGTTCCAAAAGGGTATTAATACCGGTTCCGTAGCGCAGATGAGGATATGCCCATTGCCGTTTTATAGCCTGCACGTCATGACAGACGGCAGTATCACCACTTGCTGTTACTATGATCATGCCGCTGTTTTGGGAAATGTGTGCCAGATGAGTATCCAAGAAGTTTGGGAAGGCGAGCAGTACCATGGATTTCTGAAGAAAATGCTTGCTGACGCAAAATGTGGTATTCCTGTCTGCGAAGGCTGCAAGGCGTATGCGTATACCATGCGGAATGAGGACTCGGTGGATGCCGCCCAAGATAGACTATGTAAGGAGTTAGGAGTGTAGGTTCATGGAGCAGCAACACAAAAAAATTCCACTTGCCGGGCCGTTTATCACGCAGAAGGAGATCGACTATGTCCACGATGCGGTGGTGAACGGCTGGTATGAAACCTATGATATGCACATCAGGAAACTGGAAAAAAGATTTGCGGAATATGTGGGCGCAAAATACGCCATCGCCACATACTGCGGAACCCACGCGCTACATCTGGCGGCGCTGGCGTTACAGTTGGGGCCTGACGATGGGGTCATCGTGGCGGATCAGAGCTATATCGCCACGGCGTATGCGCTTTCCTACGTGGGTGCGAAGTGTGTTTTCACAGACGTGCTGCCGGATACCCTGTGCATTGATCCCAGCCAAATTGAGCTGCTCATCACGCCCAAAACAAAAGCGATCATGGTGGTTCACTTTGGGGGATTCGCCTGCGACATGGATGCCGTCATGGAGATTGCCCGGAAGCATCAGCTGGCTGTGATAGAAGATGCCTGCCAATCTGTGGGAACATTTTACCACGGCACCCACACAGGAACAATTGGAAATGTTGGAACATTCAGTTTCCAGGGTGCGAAGATCGCAGTCGGCGGTGAGGGCGGAATGTTTGTCACCAATGACGAGGCCCTTTACCAGCGCGCCAAGCACTACGGAACCTTTTGCCGGAACGATGGGATTCAATACCTGTGGTCCGACGATGTGGGTTATAATTATCGGATTTCCAATGTGACCGCCGCTCTGATCTTGGCGCAGGTTGAGCGGATCGACGAGCTTGTTGCCAACAAAAAGCGCATTTTTGAAAGCTACAGGGAAAAGCTCAGGGATGATCCCTATTTTGAAATGCTACTGCCCCCGGTGGATTGCGAACCGAATTATGGCTATGTGCTGGGCTATTTACGGGATGGTATTCAAATTGATCGAGACGAACTGGTCAAAAAAATGCTGGACATGAACATCCATTTCCGCCCAGGCTACCCATCCATGCACAGAATGCCGCCCTATGAACAAACGCATTCGGTTCCGAACTCTGACCGCTATGACCGGCGGGGGCTTGTCCTGCCGACGGCCCATTCCCTGACCGAGGAAGATATTGTCCGTGTCTGCAATGAGATGAGGCGGGTAATCGAAGGGATTCTAAAGGAGGACAGCAGATCATAATGAATGAGAAATTGCTGAAAGAAAAACTCGATCAATATAAAAGAAAGCAAAACAGTGACAATTTAATCCTAATTCCAATCTTGGACGCAAATAAAAATACAGTTGGCTTTTTACGTCCGATTACGGCAGACTTCAAAGAAACCATAAACAGGTGTGTAGAACTGCTGAGCCGCTGGAGGGCAGAAAACCCGACACTTTCCCCCACACGATTTCGTGTAACGTTAGAGGGAACCGAACGGTGGATCAACAATCTGGTTATTGGTAACGACCAACGCATTTTGTTTATGGTTCAGGATCTCAGGGAGAATTATATTGGGCACATGGGGTTCGCCGGGTTTGATTGCATGACACAGTCGGCGGAGGTTGACTTAGTGGTACGGGGCGAGAAAAATGTCGCATTGGGGCTGATGGAATATGCGGTTCAGGCGTTGGCACGCTGGGGAAAGCGGGAACTTGGTCTGGAACACATCAGCCTGGATGTCCTGTGGGACAATGCACACGCAATCTCTTTTTACGAACGGTGTGGGTTCCAAAAAGGAGAGCTCATTCCGCTGACGAAAGAGGAAGCCCAAGGGGAAATTAGGTGGATACCCCATCGAGGCGTGCAGTTCAATGCAGAAAAATATTATTTGCACATGACATTGTGCTGATTTGAGGGGTGTTTATGACCGTCTCCGAGTACATTTTTGACTTTCTCCAAAAGAGGGGCTCCACCACCGTCTACATGGTATCCGGCAGCTCCGCCATGTGGCTCACCGATGCCCTTCAGCGCAGCCGTGCCCTGAAGGCTGTGTGCTGCCACCACGAGCAGGCGGCGGCCATGGCGGCGGACTGCTACGGCCGCACCCGGGGCGTCCCCGGCGTGTGCCTTGCCACCATTGGGCCGGGGGCCACCAACGCCATTACCGGGGTAGCGGGGGCCTTTGTGGACTCCTCCCCCATGTTTGTGCTCACCGGGCAGGCCAACTCCCGGCTGATCCGGTACGAGATGGAGACCGGAATCCGCCAGCACGGCACCCAGAGCCTGAACCTGGAGCCCATCGTGTCCCCCCTGGTGAAATACTTCGCCTGCGTGCTGGAGCCCGCCGATATCCGCCGGGTGATGGAGCGGGCCTGGCACGAGGCCATGGAGGGCCGGAAGGGGCCGGTGTGGATCGACGTGCCGGTGGACGTGCAGAACAAGCAGGTTCCGGAGCAAATGGAGGGGTATCAGGCCTCTGAAAAGTCGACCGCCAGCGTGGATTTGCGGGCCATCGCCCAGGGACTGGCCCAGGCGGAAAAACCGCTAATCCTGGCCGGGGGCGGGGTGCGCGGCGCCGGGGCGGTGGAGCTGCTGAACCGCCTATGCCACGCGCTCCAGATACCCGCGGCCACCTCCCGGGGCGGCATCGACGTGATTGCCTCCGATTCCCCCTATTTTGTGGGCCGCCCCGGAAGCTACGGCGACCGCGCCTCCCATTTCGCCATCCAGCAGTGCGACTACCTGCTGATTCTGGGCAGCCGCCTGTCCATCTCCACCACGGGCTACTATCCCCAGCGGTTCGGGCAGAACGCCTATAAGGTGATGGTGGACATTGACCGGAAGGAGCTGGACAAGCCGGATGTGCCGGTGGATCAAAGGATTTCCATGGACGTCAAGGCGTTCCTGGAGGGCCTTCTCGACTGCTGCGCCGGATTGAAACCGGATCATAGCGCATGGCTGGCCCACTGCCGGGAAATGCGGCGGCAGTACCCCAACGTCCTGCCGGGCTACGCCCAGGAGCGGCCCCTGAACAGCTACCACGTTTCCAGGCTGCTCTCCCAATGCACCCCGGCCAGCTGCGACATCGTGGTGGACACGGGCAGCGTCTGCAACATCGTCTCCCAGAGCTGGGAGCTGAAGGAGGGCCAGCGCTATCTGATCTCCGGAGGCCTGTCCTCCATGGGCTTCTGGGCGGGGGCCATCGGCGCGGCCCGGGAGGAGCGGCAGGTGATCGCCCTGTCCGGGGACGGCAGCGTGCAGATGAATGTGCAGGAGTTTGCCACCCTGCGTTACAATCGTCTGCCTGTCAAGCTGTTTGTGTTCCAGAACGGCGGCTACATGCTCATACGGCACAACCAGCATAACTACATGAATGACCGCTTCCTGGGTGTGGGCCCGGGCAGTGGCTTGGAGACACCGGACTTCTGCAAGGTGGCGGCGGCGTACGGGCTGGACAGCTGTGAGCTCACCGCCGAGGACAATCTGGAGGAGCGGTTCCAGGAAATCCTGGCGAAGGACGGGCCCTTTGTATGCCAGCTCCGGGTGCAGGAGTTCGGGGAGATCGCGCCCAAAATTGCCTCCCGGGTGATGCCGGACGGGTCGCTGAAGGCGGCGGAGTTTGATGATCTCTATCCATTTTTATAAGGGGGAGTGAACATGGTTATCTGGCTGATGGGCATATCGGGCGCGGGTAAAACCACCATAGGGCGAAGGCTGGAGGCCCATTTTAACGAACTTGGCGTGAAAAACTACCTGCTGGACGGCGACGAGGTGCGGGATCTCTTTGACCGGGACTTAGGCTACTCCGACGCCGAGCGGGAGGCCAACATCAAACGGATCATCCTGGGGGCCTACCTGCTGGATCGGAATGATATCGTGGGCATCGTCTGCAATATCTCCCCCTTGGAGCGCCTGCGGGCCCTAGCTCGGCGGAAGATTGCCGGGTATAACGAGGTCTATCTGAAAAAAGATTTGCAGATCAGCATGAAGAACGACGTAAAGGGGATGTACCGGGCCAACGCGGGCAAGACCCAGATTGTGGGCATTGACGCTGCTTTTGACCAACCCAGGCACCCAGACCTGGTGCTGGAGGTGGACAAGCAGACCGAGGAGGAGACCTATCAGGCGGTGCTGGACTATATCGCCGCCAAGTACGGCCCCCGGTACCAGTAGAGGAGCGCGCGCTATGACTGTGACCATCAACGAGGAGACCTTACAGGACATCATCAATATCGAGACCGGGCTGCTGGCCCCCCTCACCGGCTTTATGGGGGAGGCGGATTTTCGGCGGGTGGTGGACAGATGGCATCTGTCCGATGGGCAGGTGTTCCCCCTGCCCATCACCCTGGACGTACCGCGGCCCCAGTTTGAAGCCATCCGGCCCGGCGAAACCCTGACCCTGGAGCACAAGGGTGCCCCGGTGGCTGAGCTGGACGTGGAGAGCAAATTCCATATGACGGACGCGGATCTTGAGAAGGTGTTCCGCACCTTGGAGGACGCCCACCCCGGTGTGCGCAAGGAGCGGGAACGCTCCGCCTGCCGGGTGGGCGGGCCCGTGCGGCTCACGAACCGCTCCCTGCTGGCGGACGCGCTGAAGCCGGAGGACACGAAGCGGGCTTTCAAGGAAAAGGGATGGAAAACAGTGGTGGGCTTCCAGACCCGCAACCCCATTCACAAGGCCCACGAGCACATCCAGCGCATCGGTCTGGAGGTGTGCGACGGGCTGTTCATCAATCCCATCGTGGGCTGGAAAAAGACGGGGGATTTCACCCAGGAGGCGGTGATGGCCGCCTACCGGCGGATGATTGACGAGTTTTATCCCAAGGGCCGGGTGCATATCGCGGGGCTGAAAACCCAGATGCGGTACGCCGGGCCCCGGGAGGCGGTGTTCCACGCCATCATCCGCCGCAACCTGGGCTGCACCCATTTCATCATCGGCCGGGACCACGCCGGGGTAGGCGGCTACTACGGCGCCTACGACGCCCACGCCCTGGCCCGGGAGCTGGAGCCGGAGCTGGGCATCCACCTCCTCCTCACCCGGGAGCCCTATTTCTGCAAAAAGTGTGGACAGATCGTCACGGACAAGCATTGCGCTCACTACAGCACCCACCGGGTGGAGATCAGCGGCACCATCATCCGCAAGTACATCAGCGACGGTTCTATCCCCGACGAGATCATGCTGCGCAAGGAGGTTTTTGACGCCATCCTGGGCTGCGGCCAGGTGTTTATCCCGTGAACTCCAGGGCCGCGCTGAAAAAGCTGCGGGAGCTGGTGGATGAAACGACCTACGCCTCCATTGTGTCCGCCCTGGCCGGAACCACGGTCTACTTCCCCGCCAACACGGAATTCACCGATTTGGAGGAGCGCAATCTCCAACTCCGGGACGATTTTTACAGCGGGGACTACGAGGTGGCGGACCTGGCCCGTAAGTATGAGCTGAGCATCTCCCGAGTGTATAAGATCATCCAGGCCAGATGACAGGGCCGCCCGTTTCTCACCTTCTTGGAGTGCAGCCAAAGGTGGGCAAATCTCCTTGCTTTTGTCCGAAAACCCTGTAAAATTTGGACAGTGAGGAGGCGGTTGAAGTGACGCTGCAAACACTCTCGGAGCATGAGATCATTGTCACGTTCCTGGCCCTGGCCCTGCTGTTGGCGGGGGCGTACCTGTGCGGAAAGCTGATGGAGGCCGTCAAGGCCCCCAAGGTGGTGGGGGAGATCACCGGCGGGCTGCTGTTTGGCGGCACCTTCTTGTACCACTTCTTCCCCGCCCAGGTGGAGTCCATCTTTCTGGCCTACCCAGAGGAGGGTAAGGTGCTGAATCTGTTCTACCAGCTGGGGCTGGTGTTCCTGATGTTCTCCTCCGGCTTCAACACCCGCATCGACGTGGACCGGAAGAACATGAAGATCATCGGCTGCGTGTTCACCGGGGCCACGGTGCTGCCCATGCTGGCGGCCGCCCCCTTCGCAGGGCTGTTCCAGGAGGCGTTCATCGGCGTTCGGGGGAACGATATTTCCTTCCTGCTGGTGTTTGTCATCGGCGTGGCCATCACCTCCATCCCGGTGATCTCCAAGATCTTCTTTGATATGGGCGTGATGAACACCGCCTTTACCAACACGGTGCTGACGGTGTCCACCTTCCAGGACCTGTGCCTGTGGATTCTGCTGAACGCGGCCACCCGGATGGCCACCACCGGGGAGGTCAACCTGCCGGATATGCTGCTGGTCATCGCCTTTACCCTGGGGATGTTCGTCATCGCCAAGCTGGCGGCGGACCACCTCCGCGGCGGCTATCGGAACAGGGTGAAGGCCACCGACTTCTACACGGTGAGCTTTATCGCCCTGCTGCTGTTCTCCGCGGCGCTGTACGGGGCGGGCATCAACATCATGTACTCCGCCTTCCTCACCGGGTACATCGTCAAGGCTGTCTCCCAGAACGACCCGGAGGCGGAGGGGCGGATGGAGGCGGTGGCCAACTTCTCCTTCTCCCTGTTTGTGCCCATCTACTTCGCCCTGGTGGGTATCCAGCTCAACCTGATCCACAACTTCTCCCTGGGGCGGTTCCTGCTGTTCTTCGCCGTCGCCTTCGGGCTGGAGGCGGCGGGAACGGTGGTTATGCTGCTGTTCACCAACCTGAAAAAGCAGGTGATCGTCAATTTCGCCGTCACCATGAACGCCCGGGGCGGCCCGGGGATCGTGCTGGCCACGGTGGCCTATTCCTATGAGATCATCAGCGTGGAGTTCTTCACGGTGCTGATCCTTACCACCATGCTGTCCTCCCTCATCGCGGGGTACTGGCTGCGGTATCAGCAGAAGAAGGACGAGACCATCTTCGTGGAGCTGACCAAACACTCGTAAAGGAGCGCATTGTCATGCAGAAATATATTCTCACCACCGGGCCCGCCCTGGGCCGGGAAGTGCCTCTGGCCCAAATTCACAGTGACAAGAATATCTACCGTATCAACGGCGCCCACGGGACCATTGCGGACATTGAGGAGAGCATCAAAAATATCCGCAGCCAGATCCCCGGGGCGGCCATTCTCATGGATCTGCCCGGCAATAAGGTGCGCACCGCCAACCTTGAGGCGGGCGTCCCGCTGGAGAAGGGCAAGACCTTCGCCCTGCGCGCCGTCCAGTTCAACTACCCGGACTTCTACCGCCACCTCCGGCCCGGCATGACCGCCTGGGCCAACGACAGCGTGTTTGAGTTCCAGGTGGTGTCCGCCGACAGCAAGCAGATCGTGTTCCTGTCCAAGTCCGACGGGGTGCTGATCAACGGCAAGGGCGTCCACGTCCGGGGCATCCACCAGGACATCCCCTTCCTGTTCGAGAAGGACCGGCAGCTCATTGAGCTGGCCAACCAGTACAAGCTGGACTATGTGGGGCTGTCCTTTGTGCGCACGCCGGACAACGTGAAGGAGGCCCAAGCCCTCATCGGCGAGGGCACCCAGGTAATCTCCAAGATCGAGACTATCAACGCGGTGGAGCACATCAACGAGATCCTGCCCCTGGTGAAGTATATCCTGGTGGACCGGGGCGACCTGTCCACCGACATCGGCATTGAGAAGATCCCCCGCTTCCAGAAATACATCATCGATAAGGCGCTGTACTTCGACGTGAAGGTGTTCCTGGCCACCCAGGTGCTGAAAAACATGGAGACCAAGCCTATCCCCACCATCGGGGAGATTGAGGCCCTGTACGAGATCATGAAGTCCGGTGTGTACGGCGTGCAGATGTCTGAGGAGACCGCCGTGGGCCGCTACGTCCCCCAGTGTGTCCGCCTCCTGGAGCAGATGGATCAGGAGATTATGGCGGAGAAAATTGCGCTGTGACAGGTGCGGGGCAGGTGCGGAATTTTTGCGATCTCCACACCCACACCTCCGCCTCCGACGGGCAGTACACCCCCGGGCAACTGGTGAAGCTGGCAAAGGAGCGGGGCCTGTCCGTGCTGGCTGTCACCGACCACGACACCATTGCGGGGGTGGGCGAGGCCATGGAGACCGGGGCGGCTCTGGGTCTGAGGGTGATTCGGGGGGTGGAGCTAAGCGCCAGGGAGTACCCCAATTTTCACATTCTGGGCTATGGCTTCCGGGGCGGGGAGACGGAACTGGCCCGACTGTGCGAAATGTTGCGGGCGGGCCGGGACGAACGAAAGTACAGGATCGTGGGCTTTCTTCGGGAAAAGGGCGTGGATATCGACCTGGCGGAGGTGGAGGACATCGCGGGGGGCGAGGTCATTGCCCGGCCCCACTTTGCCCAGGCTCTGGTGCGGCGCGGGTACGTGTCCACCAATCGGGAGGCCTTTGACCGCTATCTGGACACGGAGGAATTCCGGCAAAAGGTGAAGCGGTTCAAGGCGGATGCCAAAACCTGTGTGGAGACAATCAAGGCGGCGGGCGGGAAGGTCTCGCTGGCCCACCCCTATCAAATGGGTTTGCTGGATGATGAACTGGACGTGCTGGTGGGACAGCTCAAGGGCTGGGGATTGGACGCCATTGAGTGTTATTACCCCAAATACACACCGGAACAGCAGGCGTTTTATCTCCGATTGTTGGAAAAATATCAACTCCACGCCACCGGAGGCAGCGATTTCCACGGCGAACGGGTGAAACCGGACGCGGAGCTGGCCGCATTGGAATTGAAGTTGGATTGGCTCCCTAAGACGGAATGCTAATCCGCTGGGTTCCACAGGGGGTTCCGGCACACCGGACTGTCCGCGCAGGCGCCACGGCGTCCCATCCTATTGAAATCAGTGAAAATTTGTTTATGACAAATTTTGCTGGAGGAGGAAACCATGGGCAGCCAAAACCCAAACCGCCTGGCTACTATTGGTGGCAAAGCTCTCGGGAGTGGAAAAGGAAATTGCCGCCGGGCGCAGACCCGACGACCACGAGGACGATACCATGGCGTGGACCCTGTGAGGTCCGCGCCATTTTTGTCCCGGACCAACCCGGGAGAGGGGAGCGCGCCATGACCAAGGCATATAAAATGTAAAAATTGGACATCCTGCTCCTGAAGGGAGGCGGCCTGCCCATGACGAAACAAGCGGCCACACCTGAGGAGCAGACGAAACGGGAGCTGGGCGGCCGCCTCTGGCTGGCTTACTACAACCAGATCCTGTATGAGAGGGGCGTCATCACCGAGCGGGAGCGCAACAAAATGGCGCTGAAGATCAATAGATGGAGAGGCCCGTCCATGTAAACGCAGGGGACCGCGGAATTCCCGCGGTCCCCTGTTTCACGCTCATGGTAGGGCGCTGATATCCACCTCAAACTTCATTGTCTCCGGCAAACGGTCCGGCTGGAGGAACATGATTTCATACCAGGGCAGATAGGTCACGCCGTCCGCCTCCTCAATATTGCCCTGGCAGAACACGTAGGACTTTTCCGCCTGCCACTCCTTAACCTGCCGCACCCGATCCAGTGATGCATGCTTTTTGTAGTCCTTCCCCGATTTGACCTCCACAAGCTGGATGCGCAGGCCGTTCTGGATGACGAAGTCCAGCTCTCCGTATTTTTTCGCGTCAAAAAAGTGGAGGGACAACCCGGCGCTCTTGATCTGCTGGGCGATCACGTTCTCCAAAATACTGCCCATATTGATTTCCAGATCCCCCTGTAAGATAGAAAACTGGACGTTCTCCATGCACGCGGCGCACAGCAGCCCCACGTCCCCCATGAACAGCTTGAACAGACTGTGCTTTTCGTTCAGCGCCAGCGGGGCCTTAGGCTCGGACACGTTGTAGCAGGGCAGGGACACCCCCGCCTGGGCCAGCCACTGGAAGCTGTTGGCGTACCGAAGCTGGCGGCCCTTGGCGTCCACATCGGTGAGAACGAATCGGCGGTTTTTGGCGTTGAGCTGGGAGGGGATGCTGTCGAAAATGGCTCGGATCTTCAATTTGTCGTTTCCCTGGGCGTATTTGGAGATGTCCAATCGGTACAGCTCCAGGATGTCGGTCTGAAGGGCCGCCACCTTGGCGATATCGTGGGTGTCCACGTAGAGCTGGACAGCCTCCGGCATACCGCCCACCACGATGTAGCTGAGGAACAGCTTTTTCATGGTCTCGTGGACGGCCTGGGACACCGGGGCCAGCTTGTCAAAGCACCCCCGCAGGTAGTCGATGGTGGACTGCTGCACCCCGTTGGCCCACAGAAATTCCTCAAAGTCCATGGGGTACATCCGGTACAGCTCCTCGAACCCCACCGGGTAGGAGGCCACCTCCTTGTGTCGCACCCCCATAAGAGAGCCGGACTCGATATAGTCGAACCGCCCGTCCTCCACCAAAAATTTGATGGCGGTGCGGGCCTCGGGGCACTCCTGTACCTCGTCCAGCAGTACCAGCGTCCGCCCCGGTTCCATAGGCTTGCGGGTGTAGGCGCTGAGGTTGGTGATGATGGTGTTCGCGTCCAGACTGCCGGAGAAAATGGCCCCAGCATCCTTTTCCGTGACGAAGTTGAGCTCCACAAAGTGCTCGTAGTTTCGTCGACCGAACTCCCGGATCAGCGTGGTTTTGCCGATCTGGCGGGCGCCGGTGACACACAGGGCCTTCTTTTCCTTCTGATTTTTCCATTTCAAGAAATATTCGTATGCCTTGCGCCGCAGCATAATCATGCCCCGCTTTCCATAGCCGTGATGTGTCTTCTCCGTGATTGTAACATAATTCAAAGGTTTCGTCAAATAGCTTGTAACAAAATTCTTCGACTTTGAACGACTAAATATAACAAAATTCTGTACGACAGCTGCTGGCCCGGTCCTTGACTTTTTCATACTCCGTGATCTAATGCAAGATAGAACATGATATAACGAATTTCAGGAGGCCCAGCCATGGATTTACATACTATCCGCCAGGAGCTGCGTACCCACGCCGTCTACGACATCCCCCTGCGGGTGACCTACTACGCCCGGGTGTCCTCCGAGAGCGATGAGCAGCTCAACTCTCTGGGCAACCAGATCACCTACTATGAGGACCTGATCCGCAAAAACAAGGCTTGGACCTTCATCCCCGGCTACATTGACGAGGGACTGTCCGGCATTTCCACCAAAAAGCGGGAGAGTTTTAACCGCATGATCGACGACGCCGGGGCGGACAAGTTCGACCTGGTGATCACCAAGGAGATCTCCCGCTTTGCCCGCAACACCTTGGATTCCATCCAGTTTACCCGACAGCTCTTGCCCAGCGGCGTTGGGGTGTTCTTCCAGAACGACAATATCAACACCTTCGACGAGGGCAGCGAGCTTCGCCTGTCCATCATGTCCTCCATCGCCCAGGACGAGCTGCGCAAGCTGTCCAGCCGGGTGAAGTTCGGCCACCAGCAGGCCATCAAGCAGAGCGTGGTGCTGGGCAACGACCGCATTTTCGGCTACCGCAAGGAGAACAAGCGGCTGGTGGTGGATGAGGTGCAGGCCGCCATGGTGCGGGAGTTGTTTGAGCTGTATGCCATCGATCAACATTCCATGAAGCAGATCGAGACCATCTTCTGGGACAAGGGCTACCGCAACCTGAAGGGGAATAAAATCGCCCACTCCACCATGTCCAATATGAATGGCTCCTATTAGGGACACTGTAATATCAAGGCTTTTCGGAGCCTACG
>CATABD010000049.1 GCA_949494735.1 uncultured Oscillospiraceae bacterium | reverse complement strand
GCGGCTGCGCCAACGTGGCGGAGGAGTACGCCACCAAGCGCTACCGCTCCAACGTGGTCAACTGGGGGATGCTGCCCTTTGTGGCGGACGGTGTGCGCACCTGGAACCTCCAGCCGGGAGACTCCCTCTACATCCCCGGCATCCGCGCCCTGCTGGAGGGGGACGGCGAGGAGATCGAAGCCCTGCTGCTCCAGGGCGGCGGCGAAGAAAAAACACAGACCCCGGTGAAGCTCCGCCTCCCCAGCCTGACCCGGGAGGAGCGGGACATCATCTTGGCGGGCTGCCTCATCAACTACTACGCGGAGGGCTGATTATGGAGCTGGAACTATACGTCCCTACGCTGGACGAGCTGTGGTTCTACCAGCAAATGATGTCCGACCCCGCCACCATGTCCTATAACGCGGGGTATGACCCCTGGCCCGGCTACCACCGGGACACAGGCTGCATCGACTTCCCCCGTGAGGAGTGGGACGGATGGTATACCCAATGGGTGGACCGGGAGCCGGAGCGGTTCTACGCCTACATCCGGCGCAAGTCCGATGGGGAGTGGATCGGCGACGTCTGCTTCCATTACACGCCGGACAGGGGCTGGTGGGACATGGGCATCGTCATCTACGCCCCCTACCGAGGCCAGGGCTATGCCGAACCCGCCCTGCGCCTGATGCTGGACCACGCCTTTCAGGAGTGCGGCGTAACCCGCATCCACAACTACTTTGAAACCACCCGGGACGCCGCCTGGAAAACCCATCTGGCAGCGGGCTTCCGGGATTTGGGCGTCTCGGACGGCATGCATCGCCTGCTGCTCACCAGGGAGGAATACCTGGCCGCCCAGGGCGGATAAACCGCCCTGGCGCGCCGCCTCCCACCCCCCCAGACCGCCTCTCGTCAAAAGAGGCCAGCCGATTTCCCGGCTGGCCTCTTTTTTTAGGTTTTTCTGGTTCAGCCTCTGTCCGCCGCTCAGCTCATCTTCAGGAAGGTCTGGCAGTAGCGGGTCAGCATAGCCGCCGCCTGGAAGCGGATGGCCGTGCCGTTGGGGCTGAGGGTGGTGTTGCTGGTGCCGCTGATGATGCCGTTGCCCACGGCCCACTGCATGGCGTTCAGGGCGTAGCTCTGGACATAACCCCGGTCGGTAAACTGGCTCAGGTTGGAGGTGTTACCGGCGCCCAGGCCGCGGAAGTTATTGTAGTTGTACAGGATGGTGGCAAACTCCTGACGGGTGACCGCCGTGCCGGGGTCAAAGACGTTGCCGGGACGGCCGCTCACGATCTTGTTGGCGGAAGCCCAAGCCACAGCCTGGCTGTACCACGCGTTGGCGGGCACATCCTTGAAGCCGGAGTAAGAGGACACCGCGGGGCTGCCGGACAGCCGGTACAGGATGAGCACCAGCTGGGCGCGGGTGACGTTGCCGTTGCCGTTGAAGATGTAGCTGCTGCCGTCGCCCTGCATCATGCCGTGCTTGTAAACGAAGTTCACATACTGCATGTAGAAGTTGTTGGCGGGCACATCGGTGAAGGGCACGCCGGTGGTGCCGCTGACGGCAAAGCTGGGCGTGATGGAAACGGTGGTGGCGCCCGCAGGCACGGTAAACGTCCAGGTGTTGGCGCCGGTGTTGGTGGCGTTCACGCTGGTGCCGTTGCTGAAGTACACGCTGACGCCGGTGGCGCGGTAGCCCGCGTTGGGCACCGTGTACACGGTGACGGTGCTGCCCGGGGCCACCACACCGGAACCGCTGACAGTGGCGGTGCCGTTGGCTACGCTGTTCACGTTGACGACGGCCTGGCCGCTGCCGTTGCCGAAGCTCGGGGTGACGGTGACGCTGCTCACGTTGTCGGGCACCTTGAAGGACCAGCTGGTGCCGGAACCGCTGACGCTGATGTTCACGTTGTTGCTGCCCACCGCGGACACGCCCAGAGTGTAGTAGCTGCCGTTGGGCCGGGTGGTGATGGTCACGGTGTCGCCCGCCTTGGCGCGGGTGACGCTGGCGCTGGCGTTGCCGTTGGGCACGTCCCTCACGTAGATGGCGACCGTGCCGGTGTTAACCTCTCTGGACAGCTGAACCGTCCACAGGTTGCCCGTTTTGTCCGGCATCATGGTGAAGTTGTTGCTGGCGCGGGTGATGGTGGTATTGCCCTGGGTATTGATCTTGAAGATACGGGCCAGGCCGGTGACGTCGATGGAGTCGCTGGCCTTATAGCCGTTCATCACGGTGATGATATCTTCCGCTTTCTCAGGCTGGGGCAGGGTGTCGTTCACCGCGGCCTGGAGGCTGTTGTAGTAGGCGGTAGCGCCCCCGGCGATACGGTCGGTACCGTTCGGCGCGCCAGCCGAACGGGTCAGGGCCACCAGCGGAGCGGTCTGGTTGATGACGATGGTGCCCAGGCCGCTTCTGCCGCTGTGACTGATGGTAAACGCACTACTGCCGTTCATTTTGTAGACATAGGTGTCATCCTGGCTCATGTAGGCGTTGTTGCCGATCACATTGTTCAGCTTGCTGCCGAACTTCACGACGACGCCGGTGCCCAACTCCTCGCCCAGGTTGCTCATGGCCCGGCCCGCCTGCACCTCAATGGGGTTCTGCCCGGGGTTCGTGCTATGCACCTCTACGCGGTAGTACACGCTCAGGGCGGCGGTCAGGGTGCCGTTCTGGTTAAAGTTGCTGGCGGTCACGTTCAGGTAGGGCACCAGGACGACCTCGGTGTAGTACTTGGAGGCCTCATCCGTGGTGTACTTGTCCTTTGTGGGGCTGCCGGCGTAGGTGTTCTGCCACGCCTTGCGCTGGGCCTGGTCACGCCAGTTCTGAATCTGGCTGCTGGTGATCCCGGCCTGGACGGCGTTCACCGCCTGTTTGACGGCGGTGCTGTTGCTCCAGTTGAAGGAGGAACCGTCATTTTCAATCAGGTCGGCAACATACTGCTTGGTGGAGGCGTCGCCCTGGCCGGTATAGGTGGCCTTGACCTTGCCATCCGTATCCACAGTTGTGGTGAAGTTCTCGTCCATCACCCGCAGGCCGGAGCCGTTGAGGGTATAGTAGGTGCTGCCGTCGAACAGGGTCAGCCTGGAGCCGTCGGCGTTGACGGTCAGGCCGCCGGTCAGGGTGTCGTACTGGTTGCCGAAGTAGGTGCGGCCGTTCACGCTGTCGTAGTTCACCCAAACGGGGATTTCAACCTGCCTCTGGTTGTCGTCCACCAGGTCGGTGAGCAGCTTCAGCTCAAAGCTGGCGATGCCGCCGATGGGGTTCACCGCGCCGGACAGGGTGATCACGTTGCCGTTCAGGGAAACCGTGATGTTGCCGTTAACGCCGCTCGCCTTCACGCCGTTAATCTTGGTGACCACCTGGCTGGCGCCCTGGGTGGTCAGGGTCACATTGCCGCCGCTCTGGGGCACATCGTAACTGCTGCCCGCGTTATAGGTCCTATTACTCTTGTCCGTCCATGTGGCCACCGGGGTGCCCAGCGCCTTGTCGGGCAGTCTGGCGATGGTAGTCACGCCATAGTAGTTTAGTACGCCCGCACTATTGGTGCCGCGCATAAAGGTGATGGTGCCAGCGGGGGTAGAACCAGCCGTCTGCCCCACAATGGTCAGGGTGCCGCTGGTAGTAGCCTGCTTGTACAGGCCGTCGGCCAGCTGGGCAGAGGTGTAGAAGGTGGTGCTGCCGCCGCCCACGCACTGGTAAATCAGCGCGTCGTTGCCGGAGTTGGCCAGGGCATCGGCGGTGGGGGCGGTGCCGGTATAGGTGCCGCCCTTGATGCCGTGGCCCTTGTAGCCGACCAGGGTCACGTTGCCAAAGGTGTTAGTGGGCTCGGCGGCGATGTCCACCTTCAGGCTGGCGCCGTTGGAGGCGGAGACGCTTTCAATGGCGTTGCCGCTTCCGGTCACCTTAAAGGTGGTGTTGCCGCCGCCGTTCAGGTTCAAAGCGCCCAGGCTGGCGCTGGGGCCGTTGACGGTGAGGGAGCCGGTGGGCAGGGTGACAGAACCCATCTTGCCCCGATTGACCACAATATCGGCGTTGTTGTTAATAATGGTAGCGCCAGCCACGGTGCCGTTCTCGCCCACGGTGATCTTGACGGCGCTCTTCAGGGGCTCGCCGGCCTGCTGCGTGATGGAGGCCACGGTGCCCTGGCTGATGTTCACGGTGGCGTTGGTGCCGGTGTCCTTGAGCTGGCCGCTGCTCAGGGTCACGGCGCCCACCTCGGAGATGATGCCGTTGACAGCCAGCTGGGTGCCGGTGCCGGTGAGGTTCAGCGCGCCCATCTCACTGCTGGTCACGGACACCCGGGTGCTGTTGCCGGTGAGGGTCACGGAGCCGGTGATCTCGCTGTGGTTGTCCAGGGTGACGTTCTGGGCGTTGGCGTGGGTGGTGGCGTTGCCGCTCATCTCAACGCTGCCGTTCAGCGTGGCGTAGTCCTTCATGGAGATGGTGTGGTTGGCGTAGTTGGTGAGCTGCACACCGCCGCTCAGCTGGCCGCCGTCCCGCAGGGTGAGGGTGAAGGTCTGGGTGCCGGTGCCGCTGTTGACGATGTTCCAGCTCACCGCGCCCTGGGTGGCAAGCCGACCCGCCTTCATGGCGGCGGCGTACTGGGAGTCCTCCACGATTAGGGAGGTCACCTTGGTCATGTCCGCAGTGCCGATGGTCAGGGTATGGCCGTTGGTGTCCACGGTGAGGTTCCGGCTCAGGCCGCTGATGCTCTCGTTGCCCAGCAGGGTGAAGCTGGCCTGGCCCTTGTCCAGGGCGGCCTGGGCACTGGAGTACCAGGTGCCGCTGGTGCTGGTGCCGGTAACAACGCCGCCGGTGACTTGCTCGTAGCGGGTCTCTTTCCGATTGTTGCCCACATACATCTGGAACTGGTAGTACCAGCCGGGCCCGATGGGGGAACCGCCCTCGTCCAGCAGGGTGGGCTGAATCTTGTCGTAGTATTTGACGTTGGTCTTGCCGCTTTCGGCAGGCGTCGCCGCGAAAGCCGTGGCGGGCAGTAATGCCAGCACCATGACGAGCGCGAGCAGGGCTGACAAAATCCGTTTCTTCATGTACGTATTCCTCCTGTTCTGGTTTAGATCTCTCTAGGGAGTGCCTGGGTCTCGCCGGTCTGGCCGGCTCGGGTTTGTCCCGTTGCGGGGTGTGGCCGGGCATTCGGCCCTCCTTCCATCGGAATGATTGGCTGACGCCTCCGACGCCACAGTTATACGGCTACTATTATACTCTATCGGCAAAAATTTGCAAGGGATTAACAGAACTTTTTAGAAAAATTCCATGGATTTTTTTCCATGGCCTTCCAGCGGGGGGCTCGCTTGCTTTTGCGGCCCCGGTGTGATATACTGAGAAATAGGCGCTGTCGTACAAAAAGGCGGTCAGCCACTCCCTTGTGAAAGGGGGTGAGGCAGGTGGGAAATGGACGCGGAACCTCAGTTCTGCGCATCCTGATATGCTTTGTCATCACGCTTTTACTGATGATTTACATATCCCCAAAAGCGTATTGACCGCTCGGCTGGCACCCAAGCGGTCAATACAGAACGTTTGATTTTGTTTGATTCGTGAGGGCTGACCGTCTGCGGCAGCGCCTCTATACGCTTATTATACCAGCTCATCGGGCTTTGTCAAGCGCTAAAAGCGTATTGACCGCCCCCGCCGCCATATGGTATAATGTGTTATGCTCCAAAATTGCGGGGAGGCTGGCAGAATGCCCGCCGAAAACGAGCGCAAGGACATTCAAAGGCCATGGCGTATGATCTGCTCCGTATTTTGAAGCAAAACCCGGAGAAAACGTACACCGCTGAGGAATTGGAAAAACTGATCGACGCCTACATCACCGGCGCACAGCAGTAACCCACCCAAAAAGGGGCCGGATACCGGCCCCTTTTCCCTTGAGGAGGCCCTTTTATGGACTACGACACCCTGCTCTCCGGCTGCTGTGAGGTGGCCCGGGAGCTTTTGCGCCACGGCGCGGAAATCCAGCGCGCGGAGGACACCATGCGCCGCCTGCTGGCGGCCTACGGCCTGGAGGGGGAGGTATTCGCCATCCCCAACTGCGTGTGGGCCAGCGCCCGGGAGCCGGACGGCCGGGTGTGTACCGTCATGCGCCGGGTGCCCCCCTCCACGCTGAATATCGAGGGCATCGAGCGCTTCAACGACCTTTCCCGCCGCCTGTGCGCCGCCCCGCCGGACGACCCGGGGGAGCTGCTCGCCCAGTGCCGCCGGGAGGCGGCGCTGCTGCGGCGCTACCCCATGCACCTGCGGGTGGCGGGTTATTTTGTGGGGGCATTTTTCTTCGCGCTGTTCTTCGGCGGCGGCTGGGCGGAGGCCTGGTGCGCGGGGCTGGCGGGGCTGGCCTGCGGCGCGGTGCTGTCCTACCTGGAGCGGGCGGGGGCCAACGCCTTTTTGTCCACCCTGGCGTCCGCCTTTGTGCTGGGGGCGGTCTCCTTCACGCTGCGGGCCTTCGGCGCGCCCATCAGCCTGGAGGTCACCCTGGCCGGGGGCATCATGGTGCTGGTGCCGGGGCTGGTATTCACCAATTTTATGAGCAATCTGCTCACCGGGGATATGGTGTCCGGCCTTGCCACCTTTGCCCGGGCGCTGCTGTCGGCGGCGGCCATCGCCCTGGGGGCGGGGGCCGCCATGGCGCTGTTCCGGGGGCTGTGGCCCGTCCAGGCCGGGGGGAGCACCGCGGCCTATCCCCCGGCAGTGTCCTGCCTGCTGGCCTTTGTGGCCTGCCTGGGCTTCTGCCTGCCCGTCAACGCCCAGGGGGTGGGGGCGGCGCTGTGCGCCCTGGGGGGCGCGCTGGGCTGGGCGGTGTACCTGCTCTTCTCCGGGCTGGGGGCCAACATATTCCTGGCCAACCTGCTGGCGGCGGTGGCGGTGTCCGCCTGGTCGGAGGCTATGGCCCGGCGGCGGCGCTGCCCCGCCACCTCCTATCTGGTTGTAGGCATCTTTCCCCTGGTCCCCGGCCTGACCGTCTACCAGGCCATGGACTACGGCCTGCGGGGGCACACCGAGCTGTTCTGGAACACCTTTTTCCGCACCTTCGGCATCGCGGGGTGCCTGGCGCTGGGGCTGCTGCTGGTGTCCGCCTCCCTCCAGCTGTGGCGGCGGACCCGGCGGGGGTGAGCTTCCCCTGTAACAATTTTGATTCCGCTTCGTAACCATTCCCGTCTTGACCCGGTTGGGGCCAGATGTTAACATAACACGGAAGTCAACACAAAGGAGCCCTGATCGAAATGCCCGTCAAAGCCCTGTCCCTGTTGCTGTGCATGCTGCTGTTGGTCCCGCTGTCCTCCTGCGGGACCACATCTGGGCACGATGTGCCCAGACCCTCCCCGGACGCCGCCGAGGTTCCCTCCGCCCCGGAGCCTTCGCCCTCCCCCACCCCCTCCCCTGAACCCACGCCGGAGCCCACACCCACGCCGGAGCCGGCGGAGCCCTATGAGTTCGGCACGCCGCTGGAGGAGGGGGAATCGGTGGAGGACGACGCTTTTTTCGACACGGCGGCGTACCTGGGCGACTCCCGCACCGAGGGACTCCAGCTCTTCAGCGGCCTGAAGCACGGCGACTTCTATTGGGCCCGGGGGATGACGGTGTTCAAGGCGGACAGCGAGGACTACCGGGTGTTTGAGGTGGACGGCCAGAAGTATAGCCTGCTGGAGGTGCTGGCGCTGAAGCAGTACGGGAGCGTGTATATCATGCTGGGGATAAACGAGCTGGGCTTCCCCGCCGAGAGCTACGAGCAGGGCCTGGGCGAGGTGCTGGACAAGGTGATCCAGCTCCAGCCGGACGCGGTGGTATACCTCCAGGTCATGCCCCCGGTGAACGACGCGCTGTGCCGCGCAAACAAGCTGGCCGACTACATCAACAACGAGAAGCTGGGCCAGTTCAACGACGCCATCGTCCGCCTGGCGGCGGAGAAAAAGGTGGTGCTGCTCAACACCGCCGAGGCGTATACGGGCGAGGACGGCCAGCTCCCCGCGGAGCTGGCCGCCGACGGGTGCCACTTCGCCTACAACGCGTATCGGCGCTGGGCGGACTACCTGCGCACCCACGTCATGGACCGGGAGCGGTACTTTGCCAACCGGGAGGCTTTCATCCGCTGACGGTCCGGGGCGCTGTCCGGCACGCTCTTGCCCGGCGGCGGAGCGGAATACGACATAAGCAAAGCGGCTGTCCGGCAGTGAACAGCACCCCATTTGTTAGACAGTATGGTATACTATTATCGTCTGAAACGGATGAAGTGCTCAGATAAGTACAGCCAAGGAAGAAATCATGGCAATCTACCATGAAAACCGAGGAAGGTACGGCTATCGCCGCATTACAAGCGAACTCCTTTATATGCAGGAATTTCAGTCCATGGAGCATTTCAAACGGGAACTCTTCGAATATCTTGACTACTATAACAACCGCCGCATCAAGGCAAAGCTAAAGGGCTTGCCGCCTGCCATTCACAGGCAACAAGCCCTTTCGGCTGCTTGAACAATTTCTTCTCCCAATCTTTGTCTAGGGCTTGTTTGAAAATTGTCAACACGCCCAATCGGCGGGCCTTTTTCCGCTGAGCCGCGTTGATTTGCCTTGAAATACACAAAGTATTTCTGCGCCAAATCGCCTTGCCCGGCGAAAAAATTCCTCGCCGCTGGGCATATTGCCAATTTTCAAACGGCGCCTAACCTTTTGGGGGCGCTTCACACCCTCCGGCCGGCCCGCTCTTTTCGTTTTTCTTACCGAACCCCGCCCATCATCTGGTGGGAGTCCTTCAGCTTGAAGCGCTTGGTCTCGTCCTCCAGCACATGAACCTGCTCAAACAACTCGGAGCTCACCGCAGCGGATTCCTCGCTGCTGGCGGAGTTGGTCTGCACCACCGAGGAAATCTGGCCGATGCCTTCGGACACCTGGGCCAGGGACCCGGCCTCCTCCTTGATGGCCTCCGCGATGGTGGCGATGGCGTCGTTGGACTGCACCACCAGCTCCTGGGTCCTCTTCAGGGAGTCGGACACCTCGCCCACGATCTTGGTTCCCCGCTGGGTGGCCTGGATGGAATTCACAATGAGATCCTTGGTGGCCTTGGCCGCCTCGTCCGACTTGGAGGCCAGGTTGCGCACCTCGTCGGCAACCACGGCAAAGCCCTTGCCCGCCGTCCCCGCCCGGGCGGCCTCCACCGCAGCGTTCAGCGCCAGAATATTGGTTTGGAACGCGATATTTTCAATGGTAGCGATGATCTTGCCGATCTGCTCGGAAGCGTCGGCGATGTCCGCCATGGCGGATACCATATGCTCCATCTGCCCGCTGCTCACATTCACCTGCTCGCTGGTGAGCCGGGCGCTCTCCTGGGCCCCGGCGGCGGTCTGGGCGTTGCGGTCTGCGCTCTTGGACAGGTCGTCCACCGTGGCGTACAGCTCCTGCACCGCGCTGGCCTGCTCCGTGGCCCCCTGGGCCAGGGCCTGGGCCCCGCTGGACAGCTGCTCGGCGTGGCTGCTCACCCGCTGCTCCGCCTGGACCACGTTGCCCATGGCGTCGGACACCGCTGCGGTAAACCGGTCCAGCGCCGTCTCAATGGACTGGAAGTCGCCGATGTACTGGGTGGAGGTGGCCACGTCGAAATTGCCCTGGGCCAGCTCGCCCATGATACGGTCGATATCGTTCACGTACTCGTGGATACGGCCCAGGGACTGCTCCAGGGTCCGGGCCAGCTGGCCCAGTTCGTTTTTGGAGCTGTAATCCAGCGCCAGCGTCAGCTTGCCGTCCTGAAGCGGCTTGACCTTCTCCGTGATGAGCAGCAACGGCTTGATCACCCGGGTGAGCACATAATACACCAGGCTGATCATGCAGATCAGGTTGATGACCAGGCACACACAGGTAATCAGGTGCATCTGGGTCACCGTGCTGCGCATGCTCTCGTTATACCCGGCGCTCAGCTCCTGCCCCCGGGTTACCACCTCGTCCATCAGGCCCACCAGGGTGGTGAGGTTGGACTGGATGGTCTGCTGATAATACTGCTGCGCCTGGGCCCGGCTGTTGGCGTACATATCCAGCGCGGTCCCTGCGGAGGCGTGAAGCTCCTTGTGCAGCGGCTCGATCTGCCCGCGCAGGGCATCGATGGCGTCATCATGCAGGCTCATCTCGCTGTACAGCCACTTGCCCAGCACACAGCCGGTGTGGTCCAGGCTGCCGGTGAACTCCGTCCCGGCGTACAGCGCGTTGCTCAGGTTGGCCGACCATTTGTAGTGGGCCACCTCCGCCCGCTGGATGCTGTCCAGCATGGCGTTGGCCTGGATGCTCTTGTCCTGGGTGCCCTCAATGCGCAGAATGTTCACCGTGGTCACCACGCTGAACAATGTCACCGCCACAATGGCGCAGATAATGCGGATGCTGACCGACCTCTTGATACTCTTTCCCATGGCATAGATCCTCCTTCATTAATTTTGCCGCAGAACACACAACTGTGCCCCGGCGGGAGGCGGAACTCATACTAAACCTATTATATCGGAGAATCCTTCCGATTGCAACAGGCAGTATGCGCTTTCCGCCGCAGGAAAAATATTCCTGCCCAGCCCCATTTCTCCCATACATGCCACAACCCGCCGGGATTTCCTGGCGAGCTGCGCATTTTCCGTCATTTTCAGGTTCTCGATTTGCTAGAACATGAGTACCTCCTGCCCCGGCTTTTCAGCGGGACTGACGGCGGCGGCGTACAGCACCGGGCCGTTCTCTCCCTCATAGGCCTTGTGGGGCTCCATGCGCACCACCCCGGTGACATCCGCCCAGGCGCGGTTCTCGAAGGCGCGGAACCCCTCCCCCTTGGCCACCAGCCCCAGAAAGGTGATGTCGTTCTCACAGCAGGTCATGGCGAACCGTCCCACAATGGTGTCCTCCGGGTACTGGGGCAGATGGCACACCACCACCTTGGCGTGGATGGCCTTGCCGTTGTACCGCTCCGGGTGTTCCATCGCGTCCACGTACCAGATGCCGAAGTCACCGTCGGGGATCTCGATGATGTCCTGATCCAGATCAAAGGGGCACACCGTATCGTCGGCGTAATCCTCGCTGGTTCCATCAGTGTTCTCCAGATAGATGCTGGCCCGGCGGTTGACCATTTTCAAATTGCGCTGGCGAAGAGAAGCCCTCAGGGCCTCGTCGCACCGATTGAACACGATCATGTCCGCGTTGATGAGCTTTTCCATCATGATCTGGCCCAGATTTTTGGCGTAGGTATCGAAGGTGCCCGCCTCCACCATGGTCATGACCTGGTAGAGCACCCAGTTGTCCGGCAGCGCCTCCTGGTACAGCCGCGCCAGGGACCACATGCCGTTGAACTCAATCAAAACCTGCTTGGGGCGATGTTTTTTCTCCAGCTGTCTGAGATAGGCAGGGGTCAGCTCCCCCTCCTCCCCTACATTGACCACGGTAACGTTTTTCAGCGCCTTGGGGTTGTACTCCTCCTCCCCCTCCTCACAGCACAGCAACAGTGTGCGGTCCTGGATGGCGAAGCCGTCGCGCAGTATGCCGTTGATGAAGGTGGTCTTACCGCCGTCCAGAAAGCCGGCGAACAGGTATACAGGGATATCCATAGATGGTACGCCCCTTTACAGGCCAAACAGACCGGCCAGCCTGTCCCCGTCCAGCCCCGCGCCGATCACACACAGCCGCCCGGTGTAATCTGCCGGGCCGGTGCGCACCTCGTGTTCCTCGGGCACGTAGTCGAAGTGGAGCCAGCTGCCGTCCCCCGCAGGGACGATGCCCTTGGCCCGCAGGATGGCGCCGCACTCGCCCAAATCCAGCTGGGCCAGAATGCGCTCCAGCTCTTCCCGGGCAAAGGGCTTGACGGTCTCCCTGCCCCAGCTGGCAAACACTTCGTCCGCATGGTGGTGTTCGTGGTGGTCATGACAGCCGCAGGCACATCCCTCCCCGTGGTCATGGTCGCGATTGTGCCCGCTGGGGCCATGGTGGTGCTCGTGTTCCTCATGGTCATGATGGCAGTGCCCGCCGTGACCATGATGTTCCCCGCCATGGCAGCATTGGTGGTCATGCCCCTCATCATCGTGATCGTGACAGTGTCCGTGTCCGTGGTGGCGCTCCCCGTGGCAGCCCCCGTCCTCCCCGTGGTCATGGCCGCAGTGTTCGCCGTGGTCATGGCCGTGGTGATGGTGGGCGTGGGCCTCCTCCCCGGCGGCGTGATCCACCCGGATGCGCGCCAAAAGCTCCTCCTCCAGGGAGGTCTTTTCGATGGCGGACAGGATGGTCTTGCCGTCCAGCTGGTCCCAGGGGGTGGTGAGGATGACCGCCGCGGGGTTCTTTTCCCGCAGCAGGGCCACCGCCCCCTCCAGCTTGTCCTGGGTCAGGTTCTGGGTGCGGGAGAGGAGGATCGTCCCCGCATGCTCCACCTGGTTGTTGTAGAACTCGCCGAAATTCTTCATATACACCTTCACCTTGGACGCGTCCGCCACGGTGACAAAGCTGTTGAGCTTCAGCGCCGGGTCCTCCCCCGCGGCCTTCTCCACCGCCGCCACCACGTCGGACAGCTTGCCCACCCCGGAGGGTTCGATGAGGATGCGGTCAGGGTGGAAGCGCTCCTCCACCTCGTGGAGGGCCTTGCCGAAGTCCCCCACCAGGGAGCAGCAGATGCAGCCGGAGGACATCTCGGAAATCTCGATGCCCGCGTCCTTCAGGAAGCCGCCGTCCACGCTGATCTCGCCAAACTCGTTCTCAATAAGCACCAGCTTTTCGCCCTGGTACGCCTCCGCAAGCAGCTTTTTGATGAGGGTGGTCTTACCCGCCCCCAGGAACCCGGACACAATGTCGATTTTTGCCATTGGGAAATCATTTCCTTTACTTAGGGCTTGTTTGAAACTTGTCAACATACCCAAGCGGCAGGTCTTTTCCCGCCTTACGGCGTTGATTTGACTTGAAATACACAAAGTATTTCTGCGCCAAACCGCCTTGTCTGGCGAAAAAATCCATCGCCGTTGGGCACGTCGCCAATTTTCAAACAGCGCCTAGAATTTCCTTCTATTTTAACCCCGGCCGGAGGGAAAGTCAAGGCCCCTCCCATGTGGGAGGGGCCTTGCTCATGCTCAGTCGGCGCTGATGGGGTAGATATAGTCCTCGCCAAACTGCACATAGTCCACCTGACTCAGCTCCAGCGGCGTATCGAACCCCCAGTACCGGCCCAGCTCCCACTCCGGCCGGGCCGTGAGCATGCCGGGCGTCACCTGGAAATAGGGGTCGGACCTGTCCTGGTGTTCATCGGTCAGGAAAACGTCAAAGCCGTACGCACGGACCAGCTGTGTGCCGTCCTTCATAACGATGCGCGTGTTCCCCGGGCAAGCGGGCTGGATACGCCCGTTGTCCTCTGACACATTGCTGTAAAACTCAAATTTCAGCCCCAGGGGGGAGAGCTTCATAGACTTCAGTACGCTTTTCTCCCCTGTCTCCGGGTCGGTCCACTCCGCCCCGGCGCAGTCGATGGCGGCGATCCGGCTCTCAAAGTGCCCGCCGATATCCAGCTTGAACTCCCCGCCAAACACCTTTGTAAACACCCAGGTGTCCAGTCTCTCGTCAAAGCGCTCCACCCACAGCCCCCTCAAAATGAGCTGCTTGGCCCTGCCGTCGTTATAGCGGATGTCGTTGAACGCCCCGGAGTAAATGGTCAGTACGAGTTCCTTCACATTGTCCGTGGGGTCTGCGTCGGGCAGGGTGGTGCAGCCGTAGCTCAGCCCCTCCACCATGGGCACCAGGCCCTGGTCAAAGGGGGTGACTCCCCCGCGGTAGACCTCGCCCCGCTCGGCCCAGCTGCTGTAGGCCACCCCCAGCCGGATCTTATCCGCCCACTCATCGCCGTACACCGTATAGAAGCCCTGGGTGCCCCTGTCCAGGTCGGGCAGCACAACGCCCTCGGGGGCCTCTACCCGCAGGTGCAGGTAGTAGCAGTCCTCGTCCGCCAGGGCGGCCACGGGCGTGATGGTGGCCCCGCCGCTGGTGACGCTGAACTGCTCGCTGCCGTCAAAGAGGCAGCCCACACTGTTGAGGGTCTCCACCTGGGTGACGGTGAGGGGCTGTTCCCCCCACCGCTCGAACAGCCCCGCCATCAGATCCCCCGCCCCCAATATGCGCGCCGCCGCGAAGGCGGTCATGGTGAGGGCGGCCAGGGCGGCAGCCGCCGCCAGCACCCGCAGGGGGACCCCGCGCCACGGGTTCCTTTTCCCGTCTTTGATTTGTCTCATGGCCAGCCCCTTGACCCGGGCGGGCGAAAGTGGCGTATCCATGGGCAGCTCCACGCCGCCGTCCTCATAACCGTCCAGCAGGTCGGAGATCCTTTTGTTCACCTTAACTCCTCCTTCGTCAGCAGTTCCTTCAGCCTGAGCCGTCCCCTGTGCAGCCTGGCCTTGACGGCCCCCTCGCTCATTCCCACGGCGGCGGCCACCTCCTTCACACTCTGGGCGTAGTAATAGTGGCGCAGGAAAATCTCCCGGTCCCGGGGCGGAAGGCCGTCCACCGCCCGGCGCACCAGCTTCCGCTCCTCCGCCCGCTCCAGCGCCCCGGCGGGATCGTCCGGGCCGGGCAGCTCCAGCGCGTCCTCCTCCAGCGCAAGGGTATGCCCCGCCTGCCGGAGCTTGTTTTTCGCTTTGTTCCGGGCCACCGCCCCCAGCCACGCCTTCACCCGGCCCGCCCGCAGGTTGCCCGACTGCTCCCAGGCGGCCAGAAACACATCGGACGCCACCTCCTCCCCGTCCTCCGCCGTCATGGCCCCCCGGAGGATACCCCATACCACGGCGGATACATAGGGCAGGTAACGGTCCATCAGCCCCTCCAGCCCCGCGGGGTCACGGGCGCGCAGCTTGCGCAGAATGGTCTCTTCTCTCATTGAACGGCTCCTTGTCACGGTTGAAAGCTGCTTTCACCTATCATATCACAGGATGCCCCGCCCAGGTTACATGAACCGGGCAAAAAAAGCCTCTCCCATAGGGAGAGGCCCCTGCTATGTCCCGTCAGTTTCCAGATGGTAGCCCAGCCGCCGCACCGCCTCGATGCGCACATTGGAACCGATGCTCCCCAGTTTTTTTCGCAGGAAGCCCACGTAAACCTCCACGTGGTTTTCCACCGCGTTGGAGTCATACCCCCACACCCGGGTCAGGATGGCCTCCTTGGACAGGTTGCGGCCCTTCGCCCGCATCAGGCAGCGCATCACATCCAGCTCCCGGGCGGACAGCCGCACCCATCTGTCCCCGCAGGCCAGGGTGGAGCCGTCCAGGTCCAGCACGGTGTTCCCAAAGGCAAGCTGGTCCCCCTGCCCCCCCTGGCGGCGGAGGAGGGCCCCCACGCAGGCCAGCAGCTCCCGGGTGTCAAAGGGCTTGGTCAGGTAGTAGTCCGCCCCGGCGTTGAGCCCCTCCACCCGGTCCTCCAGCTCCCCGCGGGCAGTGAGCATGAGGATTGGGACGGCGCACTTTTGTTCCCGGAGCCACCGGGCCGCCTGCCGGCCGTCCAGCAGCGGGAGCATCACGTCCAAAATAACCAGATCGCATTCCCCCCGGATGGCGCACTGCACCCCGGCTTCACCGTCGTAAGCGGTTTCCACCTGGTAGCCCCGGTTTTCCAGCAGCGCCCGGAGCGAATCGCTCAAGGGCCTGTCATCCTCTACGATGAGAATTTTCACGGCGGTCTCCCCCTGTCCTGTTCTGACAGGATTATATCAGCTTTTCCCGGAAAAGGAAAGCGGCAGGGGAAAAAATCCCCCGCCGCTAGGTACGCTGTCAATTCCCTGCCGATCCCCGGTCAAAAAGGGAGCAGCTCCAGGTGCTCCAGCAGGATCTTCAGCCCGATGAGCACCAATACCGCCCCGCCGAACAGCTCCGCCTTGGATTTATACCGCGCGCCGAACACATTGCCCACCTTCACCCCTGCGGCGGAAATGACAAACGTGCAAACTCCGATGAGGGCGACGGCGGGCACAATGTCCACCCGCAAAAAGGCAAAGGTGACCCCCACGGCCAACGCGTCGATGGAGGTGGCCACCGCCAGCACCAGCATGGCCAGGGGGGCCAGGGAGGGGTCGCAGTCCTCCTCGCCGCACCCCAGCGCCTCCCGGATCATGTTGCCGCCAATGAAGGCCAGCAGCACAAAGGCGATCCAGTGGTCCACCGCGGCGATCATATCCGCGAAGGCCGCCCCCAGCAGCCAGCCGGCCAGGGGCATCAGCGCCTGGAAGGCCCCGAACCACACCCCCACAATGACGGCGTGGCGGGGCATCAGCGCCCGGATGGACAGCCCCTTGCAGACGGACACGGCGAAGGCGTCCATAGACAGCCCTACGGCTAAAATGAACAGCTCGGCAAACCCCATGATAATCATCCCTTCTCGTTGATTTGAGGGTATGCGGGAGGAGAAAAAAAGAGACCATACCCGCACACAAACGCGGATAAGTCTCATCATAAAAGGCACAGCCAGGCGGTCCAACCACCAGTATGTTGACTGTGCCGCAGCAAACTGCCGACTACTCCCTTATCAGTGGGCGTATTTTACTCCTCCCGCCGCCGGTTAGTCAACCACAACCTCCCTGCGCCGGACGTTTTCTCCATACTTGGGCGGAACAAATCCCTATCTTTTGAATAAACCTTGAATTTTTCCCGCTGACGGTTGCGTTTTCTGGTGAAAAAGTATAAGATATGAATCATACAATATGACAGTGTCCCGCCGGCCCCGGCGGGCAGACGGAGGGCCTTATGAGCTACATATCCTTTGAAAACGTAAAGAAAGAGTACCGAATGGGTGAGATTACCATCAAAGCGGTGGATGGGGTGGACTTCACCGTGGACAAGGGGGAGTTCACCATCATCGTAGGTCCCTCCGGCGCGGGCAAGACTACCGTGCTCAACATGCTGGGCGGCATGGATGCCTGCTCCGGCGGCACCATCACCGTGGACGGCGCACGGGTCAGCGACTATAACGCCAAGCAGCTCACCGCCTACCGGCGGCATGATATCGGCTTTGTGTTCCAGTTTTACAACCTGGTGCAGAACCTCACCGCCCTGGAAAATGTGGAGCTGGCCGCCCAGATCTGCCGGGATCCCCTGGACGCCAGGGACGTGCTGATCCATGTGGGGCTGGCCGACCGGCTGGACAATTTCCCCGCCCAGCTGTCCGGCGGCGAGCAGCAGCGGGTGGCTATCGCCCGCGCCCTGGCCAAAAACCCCAAGCTACTGCTGTGCGACGAGCCCACCGGCGCGCTGGACTACGTGACGGGCAAGGCCATTTTGAAGCTGCTCCAGGACACCTGCCGCCAGGAGGGAATGACTGTCATCGTCATCACCCACAACACCGCCCTCACCCCCATGGCGGACAAGGTTATCCACATCAAAAGCGGCCGGGTGGCGGCGGTGGAGCGCAACGCCCACCCCACCCCCGTGGAGGAGATTGAATGGTAACGCGGAAAAACCATCTGAATACCGACGCCATCCGGGAAATACGGGGCACCATGAACCGTTACCTGTCCATCCTGGTGCTGGCGGCGCTGGCGGTGGCTTTCCTGTCCGGCCTGCGCACCGCCGCGCCGGACATGCAGTACACCGCCGACAACTACTATGACCGCACCCACCTGATGGACGGCTATGTGCTGTCCACCCTGGGCTTGACGGACGGGGATCTGGACGCCCTGGCCGCCTCAGGCGGCGTCGGGGAGGTGGAGGGCTGCCGGGATCTGGACGCAATTGCCACAGACCGCATCGTCAACGTGCGCTCCCTGCCGGAAAAGCTCAACCTGCTGGAGGTAAAGGAGGGCCGCCTGCCCCAAGCGGCGGACGAGTGCGTCACCGAAAGCCTGCTGATGGTCAAGCTGGGCCTTCAGGTGGGGGACAGGCTGGAGCTGGCCCTGGAGGAGGACAACGTGGACGATCTGGCGCGCACTTCCTACACCATTGTGGGCGTGGTCAACTCCCCGCTGTATGTGTCCCTGGACCGGGGGGCCTCCTCCCTGGGCAGCGGCTCGGTGGACGCCTTCGTCTATGTGCCGGGGGAAAACTTCACCTTTGAGCACTATACCTGCGCTTATTTCACCGGGGAAGGGCTGGCCGTGCTGGACACCTATGGGGACGAGTACGAGGATAAAATCGACGCCCTGGTGGACAGTCTGGACCCTCTGGCCCAGGAGCGCTCACAGCTTCGGTACGACGAGCTCATCGGGGACGCCCAGGAAGAGCTGGACGACGCCCGCAAGGAGCTTGAGGACGCCAAGGCGGAGGCGGAACAGGAACTGGCCGACGCCTGGCGGGAGCTCCAGGACGGACGAAAGGAGCTGGACGACGGCTGGGCGGACTACCGGGACGGGGAGGACACCCTGGCGCGGGAGACCGCCGACGCCCAGCGGGAGCTGGACGACGCCCTGGCCGACCTGCGCCGGGGCGAGGCCGACCTGGCCGACGGACGGGCGGAGTATGAGGACGGGCTGGCACAGTATCAGTATGGGCTGGCACAGTATAAAAGCGGGCTGGCACAATACAGGGACGGTCTGGCACAATATGAGGAGGCCGCCGCCCCCCTGGACCGGCAGAAGGCCCAGCTGGACGAGAGCTGGGAACAGTATCACGCCGCCCTCAAGCCCTACGAGGGCACGCCGCAGTACGGCATGATCGTCTCCCAAATGGCTCCGCAAAAGGCTCAGCTGGACGCGGCCCAGTCCCAGATCGACGCGGCCTATGAACAGCTCGCCCCGGTCAAGGCCGAGCTGGACGGGGTGAAAAAAGAGCTGGATAGCGCCCTGGAGGAGCTGGACAACGCCAAAAAGGAGCTGGACGACGCCCTGGCCGAAATGAACCAGGCGGAGGCCGACATAAAGGACGGCTGGGACGAGTATAACAAAGGCGTGCGGGAGCTGCGGGACGCCCGGATTGAGGGCCGCCAGGAGCTGGACGACGCGCTGGAAGAGCTCAACGACGGCGAAAAGGAATACGCCGACGGCCTCCAGGAATATGAGGACGGGAAAAAGGAGGCGGACGAGGAGATTGCCGACGCGCAGAAAAAGCTGGACGACGCCCAGGAAGAGCTGGACGACGTGGAGGAGTGCGAGTGGTATGTCCTCAGCCGGTTCACCAACGCGGGCATCGTGGGCTACTCCCAGGACTCCGACCGGGTGAGCAACCTGGCCAACGTGTTCCCGGTGATCTTCTTCCTGGTGGCGGCGCTGGCCTGCCTTACCTCCATGACGAGGATGGTGGAAGAGCAGCGCACCCAGATCGGCGCGCTCAAGGCCATGGGCTTTTCCCGCCTTGCCATTTCCAAAAAGTACATCGGCTACGCCTTTTCCGCCAGCCTCGTGGGCGGCATTGTGGGGCTGGGGCTGGGCTGCACCCTCATCCCCCTGGTCATCGCCAACGCCTTCAACATCATGTACGCCATCCCCCCCCTGGAGTTCAAGCCCCAGGTGGAGCTGTATGTCGGCGCGGTGCTGGCAGCGGTGGCCTGCACCACCGGGGCGGCTCTGTGGGCCTGCCTGTCCACCCTCATCGCCACCCCCGCCAACCTGATGCGCCCCCGGGCCCCCAAGGCGGGCAAGCGGGTGTTCCTGGAGTACGTCCGCCCCGTGTGGAAGCGGCTCACCTTCACTTGGAAGGTGACCATGCGAAACCTGTTCCGCTACCAGCGGCGGTTCTGGATGACGGTGATCGGCATCGGCGGGTGCACCGCCCTGATCGTCACCGGCTTCGGGCTCCACGAATCCATCTTCTCCATTTTAAACCAGCAGTTCGACCACGTGTTCCTCTACGACGCCACCCTGGGCCTGGACAAGCACGCGGGGGCGGACAAGCTGGCCGAGGTGGAACGCTACCTGGACGCGAGCCCCTGGGTAGAGGATTACCTGCTCACCAGCACCGCCGCCCTGGAGGCGTCCGCCGCCGGCCCGGCCCAGAACGTCTACCTGTTCGCGGTGGACAACCAGGAGCGGTTTGAGCAGTTCATCCAGCTGGGCCACCGCACCGACGACGCGCCGGTGGTTCTGCCGGACGACGGCGTGGTCATCACGGAAAAGCTGTCCGAGCTGCTGGAGGTTTCGGTGGGCGATACCGTCACCCTGGACAACGACGGCAAACGGGTGCAGGCCCGGGTGGACGACATCGCGGAAAACTATGTCTCCCACTACGTATACCTGTCCGACGGCTGCTACCGGGCGCTGTTCGGCGAGGACCCCGAGCTGAACGAGATGCTGCTGCGCTACGCCGACGGGGCGGGGGAAGCGGAGTCGGATACCGTGTCCGCCAACCTGATGGCCCTGGACGGGGTGGACTCCTACTCCTATATCGCCACGCTGCGGGACAACTTCACCGACAGTATGGAGGCCATCGACTACGCCGTGGTTATCATCATCACCGCCGCCGCGGCCCTGGCCTTCGTGGTGCTCTACAACCTGACCAACATCAATATCACCGAGCGCATCCGGGAGCTGGCCACCCTGAAGGTGCTGGGCTTCTTCGACCGGGAGGTCACCGCCTACGTCTACCGGGAAAACATCTTCCTCACCCTGTTCGGCATCGTGCTGGGGCTGGTGATGGGCCGCTTCCTCCACGCCTGGATGGTGCTCACGGTGGAGGTGGAGATGGTCATGTTCGGCCGGGTGGCCCCGCCTTACGCCTACTGGCTGGCCGCCGGGCTGACCGTGGTGTTCTCCGTGGCGGTGAACATCGCCGCCCACTTCAAGCTGAAAAAGGTGGACATGGTGGAAAGCCTGAAAACAGTGGAGTGACCCTTCCCCCTCCGCGCTTGCAAAAAGCAGCCCCGCGCCTCCG
>CATABD010000048.1 GCA_949494735.1 uncultured Oscillospiraceae bacterium | reverse complement strand
CGGGGCCGGGCGGGCGGCGTCAGCGTATTTTGGGGTAGCCGAAGGTGACGGGCGTAACGCCGGGATGGAGGGCGGAAAAGGTGTAGCCCGCGTTCTGGTAGCCCTCAATAATGGCGGGCAGGGCGTCCACCGTGGTGCCCCGGGCGGCGCTGTCGTGGGCGAGCACCACCACCAGCTCCCGGCCCACCCCCTTCAGGCAGTCGGCGGCGATGTCCCGGGCGGGACGGGGACGGGGGGTGGCGTCCTGAGCGGAGGCGTTCCAGTCGAAGTAGACGAAGCCCCGGCGGGTCATCTCGGCGATGATCTCCTGGTACACCCCCCGGTTATAGCCGTTGATGCTGCCGCCGGGGAAGCGGTACAGCTGGGGATGGACGCCGGTGACCTCATATATGTACTGATACAGGGTGCTGAACTCGTCCAGGAAGGCCTCCACCGAGGCGTATACCGTTTTGTAGTCGTGGGTCCAGCTGTGCATGGCGATGGTGTGGCCCGCCGCCGCGATGGCCCGCATCCGCTCCTGGCCGGCCTGGCCGGAGCAGGCGCTGCCCACCACGAAGAAGGTGGCCTTGACGCCGCAGCGCTCCAGAACCTCCAGCACCCGGCCGGTGTTGGGGGAGGGGCCGTCGTCAAAGGTGAGGCAGCACACCTTTCCTCCTGTGACCGCCTCCCCCTCCCAGGCCGGGGCGTAGAAGTCGGGGTAGAGCCGGGTGTACTCGGGCACCGTGCCGTCGGGGGCGGCCAGGGAGTATTCCTCCAGCAGGCCGATGGTGTCCCGGGCCTGGGCCAGGTCCGCCTGGGCCCGGGACAGCTCGTCCTGGACCTTCGTCAGGGCGGACTGTGCCTCGTCCCGCTCCTGGCTTGCATGCTCATAGCCCGCGTGCGCCAGAGCCAGATTGCGCTGGTAGTCGCGGTCGAAATACAGGAGGTACGCCGCCATGATCCCCAGCACCATCGCCAGCGCCGCCACGGCGATGAACAGGGGCTTGGGCACGCCCCGGGCGGGCGTTGTATTCACCGCCGTTTCCAGCTTTTCCAGGGAGAGGCGCAGCTCCTCCGTCTGGTCTGGATCTGTGTTGTGTCCCGCCGTGTGGTCCATGCCAAGCCGCCCCCCGTATCCTCTCAAGTGGATTCCAGTATATGTCGGATCTTGTCGAAAATCAAGGGGTTATGTAAATCTGTAACCATTTGTCATGAAGCTGTAATCTTTCCGCGAAGAGGCCCTCCCCCGCCATGGGGGAGGGCCCAAGCCTATGATTGCCCGGCGTATTTTGCCCGGCCGTAATACCAGCCCGTTATCCCGTCTTTTTTCACCAGCCGGCCCCGGCTGGTTTCCCGCACCAGGGCAAGCCGGTCCCCGGGGGAGACGGGCAGGGCGTAGTCGGTGGCGTCCTCGGTGTGGGTGCGCCCGTCCCGCCGGACGCAGATGAAGTCGCCGGGCACCCACAGCTCCCGTCCCGAGGAGGGGTGGCGGATCAGGGCGCAGTCCCCCTCCTCCCGCAGCACCTCCACCACGCTGTCCGACCAGCGGATGTTGATGGAATCCGCCGACGCCTCCTGTCCGTCCAGGGCGGTGAGGACGGGCAGGCCGTCGTACCAGGTATACCCCATCCCCTCCCCGCACACGTCCGGGATGAGGAGGGCGTTGAGCTGGCCGTCCACCTTGAGCACACAGCCGCCGTCGATGGAGGCGATGTGCCGTTCCCGGTCGATGAGGGGGGCGGAACGCTGTACGCGGGGATTGTACAGGGTGACGGGCCAGTGGCCTGCCACCACCCATTTGCGGAAGCTGTGCCCCTGCCCCAGGAAGTCATCGTTTTTCATGCAGGAGTAGGCGGAAAGCTCCTCCAGCCGGTCCTCCCTGGGCACGCCGCCGTGGACGAAGAGGAAGTTCCCCGCCTCCAGGATGTGGGGGAGGCGCAGGAGAAAATCCGTCTCCTCCGGGAAGCGCCCCAAAAGGGCGGCGCGCAGCATGGGCAGTTCCTCCGGCCCCCGGGGCATGGGCAGGCCCGCCTCCGCCGCCATCTGGAGGAGGACGGAAGTGCCCCGCCAAAAGTCGGACAGGACGGGCCAGATTTCCCCGTCCACGCCGGGGCTGCGGGCGGGGGCGCCCGGCCGGCCGTTCATCCCGATGCGGAAGGCGCCGTCGCCGGGCACGCCGCCCTCCAGGAACATGTGGTCGATATAGTCGCAGTTGCCGCACAGGGTGTAGACCGTGTGGGCCTTTTGCAGCTCCAGCACATAGCGCAGGGTGGCCAGGCTGTCCCGCCCCTTTTCCAGCAGGTCGCCCACGATGACCAGCACGTCGGCGGGGGTAAGGCGGACCTGCTCCAGAAGCCCCTTCAAAAAGGGCAGGTTGCCGTGGACGTCGCTGACGGCCACGACCCGGCGGCCGGGTTCGATTTCGGGCCGGATCACCCAGGCGGGACGGGGCATGGAACCACTCCTCTCAAAGAAGCATGGAGCCGTCGCGAGCAGGCGAAGCGTGACAACGGCGGTGGGTTTTCTAACATTCTACCACAACAAAATAAGGTTTTCCACCCCGCATATTATTTACAATTTCCTCTTTTTTCTGCCAGGGGGTTGTGATATACTAGGTGCGCTTAATTTTAAATTGGGTTATTGTACTTTAACGATAGAAAGGACACATAAGCTATGGGTCTGTTTGCAAAAGTATTCGGCACCCGCTCCCAGCGGGAGGTCAAGGCGCTGAACGCCACGGTGGACAAGATCGAGGGGCTGGAGGAGGAGTACCGCGCCCTCAGCGACCGGCAGCTCCGGGCCAAGACGGACGAGTTCAAGTCCCGCCTGGCCGGCGGCGAGACGCTGGACGATATCCTCCCCGAGGCCTTCGCCACCGTGCGGGAGGCCGCCGTGCGGGTGCTGGGCCAGCGGCCCTACCGGGTGCAGCTCATCGGCGGCATCATCCTCCACCAGGGCCGCATCGCCGAGATGAAGACCGGCGAGGGCAAAACCCTGGTGGCCACCCTGCCCGCCTACCTCAACGCCCTGACGGGGAAGGGCGTGCACGTCATCACCGTCAACGACTACCTGGCCAAGTACCAGAGCGAGTGGATGGGCAAGGTGTACAGATTCCTGGGCCTGTCCGTGGGGCTCATCATCCACGGGGTGGGCAAGGAGGAGAAGAAGCGGGCCTATGCCGCCGACGTCACCTACGGCACCAACAACGAGTTCGGCTTCGACTACCTCCGGGACAACATGGCCATCTACTCCGACGAGCTGGTCCAGCGGGGCCATGTGTTCGCCATTGTGGACGAGGTGGACTCCATCCTCATCGACGAGGCCCGCACCCCCCTCATCATCTCCGGCCAGGGGGAGCAGTCCACCCAGCTCTACCAGCTGGCGGACAACTTCGCCGCCCGGCTCAAGTGCCGCCGGGTGGCCTCGGTGGACGCCAAGGAGGAGGAGGACGCATCCGACGGCGCGGACTATATCGTGGACGAGAAGGCCCGCACCGCCACCCTCACCGCCCAGGGCGTGAAGAAGGCGGAGCAGGCGTTCAACGTGGAAAACCTGTCCGACCCGGAGAACACCACCCTGTCCCACCACATCAACCAGGCCATCAAGGCCCGGGGGATTATGCGCCGGGACATCGACTACGTGGTGAAGGACGGCGAGGTCATCATCGTGGACGAGTTCACCGGCCGCCTGATGTACGGCCGGCGGTATAACGAGGGGCTCCACCAGGCCATCGAGGCCAAGGAGCACGTCACCGTGGCCAGGGAGTCCAAAACGCTGGCCACCATCACCTTCCAGAACTACTTCCGCCTGTACGACAAGCTGTCGGGCATGACGGGCACCGCCATGACCGAGGAGGAGGAGTTCGGCGCCATCTACAACCTGGACATCGTGGAGATCCCCACCAACCGCCCCCTGGCGCGCATCGACCAGCCCGACCTGGTGTACAAGACCAAGCAGGGCAAGTACAACGCGGTGGTGGAGCAGATCAAGGCCTGCCACGCCAAGGGCCAGCCGGTGCTGGTGGGCACGGTGTCCATCGAGATTTCCGAGCTGGTGAGCAAAATGCTGGCCCGGGCGGGCATCCCCCACAACGTCCTCAACGCCAAGCACCACGAGAAGGAGGCCGAGATCGTGGCCCAGGCGGGCCGGCTGGGGGCGGTCACCGTGGCCACCAACATGGCCGGGCGCGGCACCGACATCATGCTGGGCGGCAACGCCGAGTTCATGGCCAAGGCCCAGCTGCGCCGCCAGGGCATGAGCGACGAGCTGCTGGCCGAGGCCACCGGCCACGCCGAGACGGACGACCAGGAGATCCTGGACGCCCGGAAGCTCTTCGCCGACACCGAGGCCAAGTATAAAGAGGAGATCCGGGAGGAGGCCGACCAGGTGCGCCAGGCGGGCGGCCTCTACATCCTGGGCACCGAGCGCCACGAGTCCCGGCGCATCGACAACCAGCTCCGGGGCCGGGCGGGCCGCCAGGGCGACCCGGGGGAGAGCCGGTTCTTCCTGTCCCTGGAGGACGACATCCTCCGGCTGTTCGGCTCCGAGCGCATCCAGGGCCTGATGGAGCGGCTGGGGGTGGACGACGACATGCCGCTGGACCAGAAAATGCTGTCCGGCGCCATCGAGAACGCCCAGAAGCAGGTGGAGTCCCGGAACTTCCAGACCCGGAAAACCGTGCTGGAGTACGACGACGTGATGAACACCCAGCGGGAGGTCATCTACAAGCAGCGCCGCCAGGTGCTGGACGGCGAGGACGTCCACGCCGCCATTGAGAACATGCTGGACAGCGCCGTGGGCACGCTGGTGGCCGGCCACACCGGGGAGCAGGGGCGGCTGAGCGGCGAGGACTTCAAGGCCGCCACCGCCCACCTGGCCGGCTCGGTGTTCACCCCCCGGCAGCTGGAGCAGTTCCAGGCCCAGGCGGCCAATACCGCCCCGGAGCAGCTGTCCGGCGAGCTGATGGACACCGCCCGGAGCAATTACGCCCAGCGGGAGCAGATGATTAACCAGGCCATGGAGGGCCGGATGGAGCCGGGCAAGTCCGCCATGCGGGAGCTGGAGCGGGTGATCCTGCTGCGGGTGGTGGACGAGTTCTGGATGGACCACATCGACGCCATGACCGAGCTGCGCCAGGGCATCGGCCTGCGGGCCTACGGCCAGTCCGACCCGGTGGTGGAGTATAAGCGGGAAGGCTTCGAGATGTTCGAGCAGATGATCGCCGCCATCCAGGAGGAGACGGTGCGGCGGCTGTTCACCGTGCGCGTCAAGACCAACGAGGAGATCCGGCGGGAGCGGGTGGCCAAGATCACCGGCCAGTCCGGCGGCGGGGACGAGACGGTGAAAAAGCAGCCGGTGAAGAAAACCGTCAAGATCGGCCGCAACGACCCCTGTCCCTGCGGCTCCGGCCTGAAGTGGAAGAAGTGCACCTGCGCGGAGTACCACAGGGGGGCGTGAGATGTACCTGGAGACGGAGCGCCTGACCCTGGGGGAGTTCGCCATGGACGACCTGCCCGCTTTGTGGGACATCTTCCGGGATGGGGAGACCATGGAGCACATGGCCCCCATGACCAGGGAGGGGACGGAGGAGCTGCTGCGCGCCTTCTGCCTGGAGCGCGCGGCCCCCGGGGCCTTTGCCGCCCGGCTGCGGGAGGGGGGCGCCCTGGCGGGCTGGCTGCTGTTCAACCAGGTGGACGCCCCGGGCATCTACGAGCTGGGCTGGGTGCTGCGCCGGGACTGCTGGGGGAAGGGGCTGGCCGGGGAGGCCAGCCGCGCCCTGCTGGCCCACGCCTTCGGGGCGCTGGGCGCCCACAAGGTGATTGCCCAGACGGAGGATGTCCGCCGGGCCGTCCCCCTGCTGGAGCGGCTGGGCATGGTCCGGGAAGGGATCCAGCGCCGCCACGCCCTGGGGCGGGACGGGGCGTGGAAGGACATTTATTGGTATGGCCTGCTGCGAGAGGAGTATGGTAATGGAAATCACGAAGCGCATCTGTAACGGCGTGACCTTCTTCGGCTCCGACGGCATGGACGCCGCCGGCGGCGCGGCGCACGGCTTTTCCACCCGGCTGGGCGGCGTGTCCGGGGGGATGTGGGAGTCCCTCAACCTGGGGGTGAGCCGGGGGGACGACCCCGACCACGTCCGGGAGAACTACCGCCGCTTCCTCAAGGCCATCGGCGCGCCGGAGGGACATATTGCCATGACCAACCAGGTCCACGGCGGCGCGGTGCGCTGTATCACCACCGCCGACGTGAAGGGCGACCCCTACGACAAGGTGGGTTATGAGGCGGACGGGCTGATGACCGACCTGCCGGGGGTGACGCTGCTGGTCTACACCGCCGACTGCATCCCCGTTTTGTTCTATGACCCGGTGCGGCGGGTGGCCGCCGCCGTCCACGCGGGCTGGCGGGGCACCGCCGCCGGCATCGCCTCCCAGGCGGTGGAGCGGATGCGGGACGTGTACGGCTGCCGCCCCGGCGACATCCTGGCCGCCATCGGCCCCGGCATCGGCCCGGACTGCTTCGAGACCCACGAGGACGTGCCCAACGCCATGACCGCCGCGCTGTCCACCGCGGTGCTCCAGCACATCAAGATCAAGGCCAACGGCAAGTTCTCCGTGGATCTGAAGGGCATCAACGCCATGCGCCTGGAGCAGGCGGGACTGGAGGCGGGGCACATCGCCGTCAGCCCCCTGTGCACCGCCTGCCATCCCGACCTGTTCTGGAGCCACCGGAGCCTGGGCACCAGCCGGGGCTCCATGGCCGCCGCCATCCAGCTTAAATGAGGAGGCTCCTCCCCCTTTTGCTGGCGGTTTTGCTGGCGTTTTCGCTGGCGGGCTGCGCAGAGCCCTCTCCCCTGCCCTCCCCGTCCGAAACGCCCGGCCCCACCCCCACCCCCGCGCCGGAGGCGGCGCGCTTCAGCCTGGGGTATGACCCCGCCGCCTCCCTCCACCCCCTCGCCGGGAGCAGCCAGGTGAACCAGGAGCTGACGGGACTGGTGTACCAGGGGCTGTATGAGCTGGACAACCGGTTTGCCCCCCAGCCGGTGCTGGCCTCCTCCGCCGCGCCGGGGGAGGATGGGCTGAGCTGGAGGGTCACGCTGAAGGGCGGCACGGTGTTTTCCGACGGCACCCCCCTCACCGCCCACCACGCCGCCGCGTCGCTCAACGCCGCCCGGGCCGGGGGGCCCTATGCCGCCCGGCTGGCCGGGATCACGGCGGTGGCGGCGCAGGACGACGCCACCCTGTCCATCGCCCTGGCCGCCCCCAACGGCAGCCTGCCCGCCCTGCTGGACGTGCCCATTGTGCTGGAGCGGGAGGAGGGCCTGCCCCTGGGCACCGGCTACTACCAATACGAGTATGCCGGGGAGCGGCTGTACCTCCAGGCCAACCCCCGCCACAGCGGGGCGGCGGCCCTGCCCTATGCGGCCATCCCCCTCACGGCGGTGTCCGGCGCGGACGAGCGCATCGCCGCCTTTGACAGCGGGGCGGTCACCGCCGTCACCACGCGGTTTTCCTCCCCCTACGCCCTGGGGTATTCCAGTAGCTATGAGACCTGCGACTATCCCACCGCAACCCTGCTCTATGTGGGCTTCCGCTGCTCCGGCGGGCCGTGCCGGTCGGAGGCGGTGCGCCGGGCCTTCGCCCGGGCCATCGACCGGGCAGGGACGGCGCAGGCCCTGCTGTCCGGCCACGCCGACCCGGCCTGCCTGCCCATATCCCCCCTCCACAGGGAATATGACGGGGAGGCCGCCGCCTTGCTGGACTTTGATCCGGAGCAGGCGGCGGCCCTGCTGGCCGAGGCGGGCTATGAGCGCAATGAGGAGGACGGCCTGCTCTACCGCCGCCGGGAGGCGCTGGAGGTGACGCTGCTGGTGAACAGCGACAACGAGTCCCGCCAGGGGGCGGCGGAAGCGCTGGCCGCGTCCCTGGCGGAGCTGGGGGTGGCGGTGAGGGTGGATACCCTGCCCTGGGAGGGCTATACCGCCGCGCTGGCCGCAGGGCAGTTCGACCTGTACCTGGGCGAGGTGACCCTCACCGGGGACTTTGACCCCTCCCCCCTGCTCACCGGCGCGCTGAACTACGGCAGATATGACGGCTGGGAGCTGGCCCAGGCGGTTGACGCCTGGCGGGGCGCCCAGGGGGACGCCCGGGTCCGGGCGGCCAGGGAGCTGTGGGCCCGGTTCGCCCAGGAGGCGCCCATCGCCCCGGTGTGCTTCCAGCGGGGCTCGCTGCTGGTGCGGTGGGGGATGGCCTCCAACCTTCAGCCCACCAGGGGGAACCCCTTTTACCGCATGGAGGAGTGGACCACCACCGCGGCATATAAATAAAGTATGAGCGCAAGGAGAATGAACCATGGATCAGAGCAAAAGCCAAGTATTTCGCTGCTATGTGCGCAAGCGCCCCGGCTTCGATGTGGAGGCCCGGGGGCAGCTCCGGGACCTGCGGGAGCAGCTGGGCATCGGGGGGCTGGACGGCCTGGCCGTGTTCAACCGCTACGATGTGGAGGGCGTCGGCCGGGAGGTCTATGAACGGGCCAGGGAGACGGTGTTCTCCGAGCCCCAGGTGGACGCGGCGTATGACGAGGAGTTTCCCCGCCCGGCGGGCAGCTATACCCTGCTGGCGGTGGAGGCCCTGCCGGGCCAGTTCGACCAGCGCTCCGACTCCGCCGGGCAGTGCATCCAGCTCATGACCGGGGGGGAGCGGCCCCTGGTTGCCTACGCCAAGGTTTACGTGCTGGAGGGGGTGCTGTCCGTCCCCGAGCTGGACCGGATCCGGGGCTACCTCATCAACCCGGTGGAGTGCCGGGAGGCGTCTTTGGACAAGCCGGACACCCTGGCGCGCACATATACCACCCCTGACCGGGTGGTGACGCTGGACGGTTTCACCGCCCTGGACGAGGCGGGACTGAAGGGAGAGCTGGACAGGCTGGGGCTGGCTATGGACCTGGACGACCTGAAATTCCTGCAAAACTACTTCCGGGACTGGGAGCGGCGGGACCCCACCATCACCGAGGTGCGGGTGGTGGACACCTACTGGTCCGACCACTGCCGCCACACCACCTTCTCCACCCATCTGGAGGGGGTGGACATCGGTGACGAACGGGTGCGGGGGGCCTATGAGCGCTACCTGGCCGCCCGGGAGGAGGTATACGGACCGGAAAAGGCCCAAAAGCGCCCCCAGACCCTGATGGACCTGGCTACCATTGGCGCAAAGGTGCTGAAAAAGCGGGGCCATCTGCCTGAGTTGGACGAGAGCGAGGAGATCAACGCCTGCTCCATCCACGTCCCCGCCGTAGTGGACGGGGAGGAGCAGGACTGGCTGCTGATGTTCAAAAACGAGACCCACAACCACCCCACCGAGATCGAGCCCTTCGGCGGCGCGGCCACCTGCATCGGCGGCTGCATCCGGGATCCCCTGTCCGGGCGGGCCTACGTCCACCAGGCCATGCGGGTCACGGGGGGCGGCGACCCCACCGTCCCCCTGTCTGAGACGCTGGAGGGCAAGCTGCCACAGCGCAAGCTCGCCCAGACCGCCGCGGCGGGCTACTCCTCCTACGGCAACCAGATCGGCCTGGCCACGGGGCACGTGGCCGAGCTCTACCACCCCGGGTACATCGCCAAGCGCCTGGAGTGCGGCGCGGTGGTGGCCGCCGCCCCGGCGGGCCATGTCCGGCGGGAGCGCCCCGCCCCCGGGGACGTGGTCATCCTCCTGGGGGGGCGAACCGGGCGGGACGGCATCGGCGGGGCCACCGGCTCCTCAAAGAGCCACAACAAAAAATCGCTGTCCACCATGGCCAGCGAGGTGCAGAAGGGCAACGCCCCCGAGGAACGCAAGCTCCAGCGGCTGTTCCGCAACGGAGACGTGACCCGGATGATTAAGCGGTGCAACGACTTCGGGGCGGGCGGCGTCAGCGTCGCCATTGGAGAGCTGGCCGACGGGCTGGCTATCGACCTGGATGCGGTGCGCAAGAAATACGACGGGCTGGACGGCACGGAGCTGGCCATTTCCGAGAGCCAGGAGCGCATGGCGGTGGTGGTCTCCCCCGAGGACGAGGAGCCGTTCATCGCCGCCGCCCAGGCGGAGAATTTGGAGGCATACCGGGTGGCGGTGGTGACGGAAAGCCCCCGTATGGTGATGACCTGGAAGGGGCAGACCATCGCCGATTTGAGCCGGGAGTTTTTGAACACCAACGGCGCGGTGAAGCGGGCCCGTGTGTCCGTGCCGGAGCGGAATTTCTCTGTGGTTGGCCATGAGTTCTCCAATCTGCGGGATATGGCGGCAAGTTTAAAGTGCGCCTCCCGCCGGGGCTTAGTGGAGCGGTTCGACGGCTCCATCGGCGCGGGCTCGGTGCTCATGCCCTTCGGCGGCAAGACACAGACCACCCCCGCCCAGGCCATGGCGGCGCTGCTGCCCACCATGCCGGGGGAGGAGACGGACCAGGCCAGCGTGATGGCCTGGGGCTGCGACCCGGAGCTGCTGTCCGCCGACCCCTTCGCCGGGGCCCGGGCCAGCGTCACCCTCTCCCTGGCCAAGCTCGCGGCGGCGGGGGCGGACTACAAAAAGGCCTACCTCACCCTCCAGGAGTTCTTCGAGAAGCTGCGGGACGACCCGGAGCGCTGGGGCAAACCCTTCGCCGCCCTGCTGGGGGCGCTGGACGCCCAGCTGGACTACGGGGCCGCCGCCATCGGCGGCAAGGATTCCATGTCCGGCTCCTTCCTGGACCTGGACGTGCCCCCTACCCTTATCTCCTTTGCCATCGCCCCGGTGAAGGCATCGGACGTGCTCTCCCCCGAGTTCAAGGAGGCGGGGCACCCGGTCTACCTGTTCCAGGAAGACGGGCTGGACGGAAGCCCGGAAAAACGGAAGGCGGCGTGGGCGCAGCTGCACGCCCTGGCAAAGGCGGAGAAGGTAAAGGCGGCTTACGCGGTGGAGAATGGTATGGCCGAGGCCGTGATGAAAATGTCCTTCGGCAACCGCGTGGGCTTCCAGTCCCTGGACAAGGGCGGCGCGGCGTGGTATGTTCCCCGCCCGGGGGCCATTGTGGCGGAACTGGCGGAGGATTTGGGGAACTGCCACCCGGACGGGCTGTGGGCCAAGATCGGCCGCACCATCCCGGAGTCTTCCGTTGCCATCGGGGACGATTCCGCCCCCATCGGCGAGCTGCTCAAGCTCAACGAGGGCGTTTTGGAGGAGGTCTACCCCACCCGCGCGGGCACGCCGGAGCCGGTGGAGGCCGTCACCTGGGACCGCCGCTCCCCCGCCGTGTTCGACGGCGAGATCGCCCGGCCCCGGGTGGTCATCCCCGTGTTCCCCGGCACCAACTGCGAGTACGACAGCGTGCGGGCCTGCCTGCGGGCCGGGATGGACGCCGAGACGGTGGTCATCCGCAACCTCACCCCCCAGGACCTGGCGGATTCCGCGTTGGAGCTGGAGCGGGCCATCAAAAACGCCCAGATCGTGTTCCTGCCCGGCGGCTTCTCCGGCGGCGACGAGCCGGAGGGCTCCGCCAAGCTGATTGTCTCCCTGTTCCGCAACCCCCGGCTGACGGAGGCGGTGCACGACCTCTTGAAGCGCCGGGACGGGCTGATGCTGGGCATCTGCAACGGCTTCCAGGCCCTGCTCAAGCTGGGGCTGCTGCCCCGGGGGGAGATCGCGCCTGTGGATGAGGACAGCCCCACCCTGACCTATAACCTGATCGGGCGGCACCAGAGCCGGTATGTCACCACAAGGGTGGGTTCGGTGAAGTCCCCGTGGATGCTGCTCAGCCATGTGGGCGACCTCCACACCGTCCCTGTGTCCCACGGGGAAGGGCGGTTTGTGGCGCCCCAGCCCGTGCTGAACCAGCTGGCCGCCAACGGCCAGATCGCCACCCAGTACGTGGATTTGGACGGCGTGCCCTCCATGGACATCGCAGCCAACCCCAACGGCTCGGCGTGGGCCATCGAGGGGGTATTCTCCCCCGACGGCCGGGTGTTTGGCAAGATGGGCCACTCCGAGCGCCGTGGGGAGTTCGTAGCGAAAAATATCCCAGGGGGCAAGCTCCAGCCTATCTTTGAGTCCGGGGCGCTGTATTTCAGATAGGGAAAACCTCCCCGCCACAGCGGGGAGGTTTTGCGTTTCAGCTCTTCCCCGCAAGGCGGGGCGCTTTTTACTTGAAAATGATTTGGTTGTCCCCCACATGGATGTTACAATTTTCGTGGGCTTCCGTAATTTCTTCCGACAATCTGCCGATTTGGACCTCCAGCACAGGAAACAGCTGCGCGCACTGTATTTTTCCGTTGGCTCTTTTATCCAGGACCTTGTTCAGGGATTTCATCTCCGCTGTCAGGGCGTCCCGCCGCTCAATATAGAGATTCCGCTGTTCCAGGAGCTGGTCCAGCACCGATTTTTCCGTGTCTGAAATACGGTTCCCCTTTTTTTTCAAATCAGTGATGGCCGCCCACAGCTTTTTGATGGTTGGTTCCACTTCCGCCAGTTCTGATTTGACCCGCTTCCACGACTCGGCGCTATGAAGGGGATATCCAACGGAGAACCGGCTGCGGCCGCCGGCCAAATTGCCGATCCGGCGGCACAAGATACTGCTTTCCGCTTGGATCAAGCTGCTTGTAATCATTCCGCGCCCGGTCATGGCGTAAACGATGCCGTGGCAGTAAATCGTGCTGTTTGAAATGACCTCCGTGATTACGCTGATCCCGGCATGGACCTCAGCCCCTTCCAGCACAGGCGACTGCACCTGGCGGGCGGCGGTGATAAAGGTTTTCCCCTCCGTCCCGTAAACGCCCTGCTGGATGCGGATCGTCCCGTTTAAAGACCGCACCCGGGCCTGCCCCACTTTTCCGTTGATTACGATGTCGCCGAAGGCCTCAATATCCACTTCGCCGTCCACGTTCCCGCCAATGTAGAGGTTGCCCGAAATCTGCAGCATCCCCTGGAATTGATCTAAATCGCCGTCGATGATTTTCTGCGCATGGATGCAGAACTGGTCGTCCTCAATGTACAGGAGCCCATCCGCGCTGGCCGTAAGCGCCTGGCCGCCCCTGGTTATGGCGGTGTTCTCCCCCTGCGGGATATGGACGCTGATGCCCGGCGGGCAGGGGAGCGTTTTCCCCGTTACGTCCATGCCGTCCGTTCCCGCCCTCGAGGGCCGGATCAGGCAGATGACCGCGCCCTTCCGGATGGGCTGCAGCTGGACGTCCTGGCTGAAATCGACCTGGCTTTCGTCCTGCACTTCCAGGTGCATATTCTTTCGCCGCTGAAAAAGCTCCGTCACCTTGCCGTCTTCCCCCGCCTTGGGGAACTCCCCCCGCGCCACCGGGAATACGCGGAAATATCCGCGCCCCAGCTCCTGCCGGATTTCCTCCTGCAAAATGCCGTAGCAGATTCCCTCATAGTGCATGCCCTCCAGGAATTCTTCCAGGGAGATCCCTCCCCCGCCGTTTTCCGGCGGGAGCAGGCACGCATAGGCGCGCATCCGGTCGCTTGACAGGGAAAAATGCGCCTCCGCCTGCATGGGCGGCAGGGTGCCGTCCGGCGCTTTTTTAGACCGGAGCTTATACGCTTTCTTTAAAACCTTGACAAAATCGTCCATCAATTTGCTGTCATCCGGATATTGGGCTTTCACTTCTTCGCCCGCCGCATCCAGCTCTGAAAGCAGCTTTTTGTTAGGATTGGGGGAAACGGATTTCCGATCCTGCTCATCCGCCGCTTTTGAGGCAAAATAGTCAAAGATTGACACGTATATCCCTCGCCTTTATCCTGTAGACTTTAAAATCATTTTAAAGTTCCATTACTTTTATGATATCATTTGTACGGGGAATTGGCAAGTATTATTCTGCCGGATTATCGTTGAAGTGAAAATAGTTGAGGGGGCTCCGGCGGGATGCCGGCACGGCATGGCGCCCCAATCCAAAAAACAGGCCCGCCATCCAGCGGGCCTGCCGGTTATTCGCGCTCTTTCTGCTTCCGGCGCTGGATCATGGCGCGGAAGCCCCCCGCGCCGAAGGAGAAGATGCGGTTCACCCGGCTGATGGTGGCTGAGCTGGCCCCGGTCTTTTCCAAAATCTCGGTGTACACCAGCCCGTCGTCCAGCAGGCAGGCCACGTCAAAGCGCTGCTCCATGGCCCGCAGCTCGCCCACGGTGCACAAGTCGTCGAAAAAGGCGATGCACTCGTCCAGATCCTTGAGCTCCAAAATGCTCTCATACAGGGCCATACTCCGCTCTTTGTTGGTAGTTTTTGGCATAAAATGTCCCTCCGCTCCTCATGCCACCCTATTTTAGCACACAAAAGAGATAAAGTAAACAACTTTTTTCCGCCGGAACCGCAAATGTTTGTCACAGGGCCGGGGCTTGTCTTTTCCCGGGGAAAGGGCTATAATGATATCCGCGCCCCGCAGCCGGGGCAGATCCCGGAGAGGAGCTGTCAGCCATGACCCGCGACCAGGCCTTTGAATTCCTGGACCGCACCGCCCGGGGGATCGCCGAGATGTTCGGCTCCTCCTGCGAGACGCTGGTCCACGATATGGGGGTGCCCACCCACCCCATCTTGTCCATCTATAACGGCCACGTGTCCGGCCGGGAGGTGGGCTCCACCATGGACATCATGGGCATCGGCCTGGAACTGGACGAGCAGGCGGCCACCACCGACCAGGTGAATCTGGCCGCCGCCACCCCCGACGGGCGGCAGACCAAGTCGTCCACCTTCCACATGATCGGGGAGGACTACAACCTGGCCCTGGGCATCAACTTCGACTACACCTCCCTGGTGTTCGCCAACCGGATTTTGTCCGACCTGATGAACGCCCCCTCCGACCTGCGCTCGGCCCTGTGGCAGCCCGGGGACTCCCGGCAGCTGGCCGACCTCTTCGACCAGTGTGTGGCCGGGCTGGGCAAGCCGCCGGAGGAGTTCACCAAGGGGGACCGGCTGAAGCTCATCGGCCTGCTGCGGCGGCGCAGCGCCTTCTCCTACCGCAAGTCGGTGCCCTACATCGCCGGGCGGCTGGGGGTGTCCCGGTACACGGTGTACAAATATCTGGACGAGGTGGAGCGTGGGGAGGCGGAGTGACCGCCCCGTTTCCCTTGTAATTGACAGGAAAAAAGAGTATACTATGGAAAAGCTGCGTTTTCCAAGGGATTCCGCGCCCTCCAAGGGGGGGCGGGGCTCCCTTTGGCACTGCGCCGGTGAAGGAGTGTTTTACATATGATATCAAAAGAGCAGATCGAGGCCTATTTCGCGGATAAGGAAGGGCTGCTGGTGGAGGCGGTGAGCCGCCTGGTGTCCATCGACAGCGTGGAGGGGGCCCCGGCCCCCGGCGCGCCCTTCGGCCCCGGCCCCGCCGCCGCCCTCCGGGAGGCGCTGTCCATCGCCCAGGAGTGGGGTCTGGCGGCGGAAGATCACGAGGGCTATGTGGGCACCGCCGACCTGAACGGCGGGGAGGACGCCCTGCACATTCTGGGCCACCTGGACGTGGTGGCCCCCGGCGAGGGCTGGACGGTAACCCAGCCCTACACCCCCAAGCTGGCCGACGGCCTGCTCTACGGCCGGGGGACCGATGACGACAAGGGGCCGGTGGCCGCCTCCCTGCTGGCTATGAAGGCGGTGAAGGACCTGGGCGTGCCGCTGAAGAAAAACTGCAAGCTCATCATGGGCACCAACGAGGAGAGCGGCTCTGGGGACATCGCCTGGTATTTCGCCCGGCACCCCTTCGCCCCCGCCACCTTCTCCCCCGACTCCGGCTTCCCCGTCATCAATACGGAGAAGGGGAACATCCGGCCCGCCGGCTCTGAAAATGGAAAGCCCCGGCCCATCTTCACCAGGAGCTGGCCCGCCCAGTCCGAGCTGCCCCGGGTGAACTGGCTCCACGGCGGCATCCGCATCAACGTGCTGCCGGGGGACGCCTCTGCCGGTGTGGAGGGGCTGTCCATCTACGACATCCAGCCCTGCGCCCGGGACATCACCGCCCGCACGGGTGTGAAGTTCACCTTTGCCAGCGAGGGTGGGGCCACCGTCATCCGTGCCAAGGGGGAGGGGGCCCATGCCGCCTACCCCAAGGGAGGGAACAATGCCATCACGGGGCTGGTGGCCCTGCTGTGCGCCCTGCCGCTGGCAGACGGCCCCTGCCGGGAGGCGCTGGCCGCCCTCAACGCCCTGATCCCCCACGGGGACTACCTGGGCCGGGCGCTGGGCATCGCCCAGCAGGAGCCCATCGCCGGGCCGCTCACCCTGGCCTTCTCCCTGCTGGAGGTCACCGAAACCGGGCTGGCCGGCCGCTTCGACAGCCGGGTGCCCCTGTGCGCCACGGAGGAGAACTGCCTGAACGTGGCAAAGGCCGCCTTTGAGGGGAAGGGCTTCACCTTTGAGGCCGTCCAGGGCGAGCCCCACCACGTCCCCGCCGACAGCCCCTTTATCAAGACGCTGCTGGGCCGGTACGAGGAGTACACCGGGCTGAAGGGCGAGTGCCTGTCCACTGGCGGGGGCACCTACGTCCATGATATTCCCGGCGGCGTGGCGTTCGGCTGTACCCTGCCCGGCTTTGACACCCACCTCCACGGCGCGGACGAGCGGGTGCGGGTGAGCGACCTGATGCTCAGCGCCAAGCTGTTTGCCCACATCATCGTGGATATGTGCCAGTAGGCGGATGTCACTTTCTCTCACGCGAGAGAAAGTGACCAACGAGCGCGCATAGGGGCTGCGGCCCCTATGTACCCCGTGGGGACGCCCTATACAGTGCGTTGGCGGGCGTGTTCCGGCGCCAGCGGCTTTACGACTGGTATCACCCTATCGGTGCTGCCGCTTGTGTCTGGCCATTGGGGCAGGGCGGGGGCCGCAGCCTGCGCCTCAGGGGCGCTTCCCTGAAAGCCGGAAACCATAAAAAAGAACCGCCCTGTGGATACAGGGCGGTTCTTCTCCGTTCAAAGGGTTCCCTTCTCAATACCTCCCGAAGTCGCCGGAGCGGCCCTGGGTCACATCGGAGCCGAACTCGTAGTCCTTGCCGGGGAGGATGGCGTTGAGGGCGATGCCCGCGATGGCGGCAACGGCCAGGGCGGTGAGGGTGATGTGGGTGCCGCCCACCTCAAAGGTCAGCCCGCCGGAGAAGCCCAGGCCGCACACCAGGATGACGGCGGCAATAATCAGGTTGCGGGAATTGGTGAAGTCCACCCGGTTCTCCACCACGTTGCGCACGCCGATGGCGGAGATCATGCCGTACAGGATGAAGGACACGCCGCCCACGATGGCCGCGGGCATGGAGTTGACCACCGCCGCGAACATGGGGGAGAAGGACAGCACCAGGGCGTAGACGGCGGCCAGCCGGATCACCCGGGGGTCGTACACCTTGGAGAGCACCAGCACGCCGGTGTTCTCGCCGTAGGTGGTGTTGGCGGGGCCGCCGAAGATGGCGGACAGGGAGGTGGCGATGCCGTCGCCGATGAGGGTGCGGTGCAGGCCGGGCTCCTCGATGAAGTTCTCCCCCACGGTGGCGGAGATGGCGGACATGTCGCCGATGTGCTCCATCATGGCGGCGATGGCGATGGGAGCCATCACCAGGATGGAGGTCAGGTCGAACTTGGCGATGGAGCCGGTGAAGTTGGTGAAGAAGGGCTGGAGGCCAATGGGGCTGGAGGCGGCCACGGCGGAGAAGTCGATGAGGGCCTCCCCGGCGGCGTTCTGGGCGCCCAGGGCGTTGGCGATGACGGCGATGACGTAGGAGCCCACCACGCCCAGCAGGATGGGGATGATCTTAATCATGCCCTTACCCCAGATGTTGGCCGCCACGATGATGGCCATGGCCACCAGGGCCAGCCACCAGCAGGTCTTGGCGTTGTTGACGGCGGAGGGGGCCAGGTTCAGCCCGATGAGGATGATTATGGGGCCGGTGACCACCGGGGGCAGGAAGCGCATGACCTTCTTCACGCCCACCGCCTTGATGACCAGGGCCAGCACCACGTACAGCAGGCCGGCCACCACGATGCCGCCGCAGGCGTATTGGAGCTTTTCCGCGGCGTCCATACCGGCGTACTTGCCGGAGTCCAGCTTGGACACCGCCTCAAACCCGCCCAGGAAAGCAAAGGAGGAGCCCAGAAAGGCGGGCACCTTCAGCCGGGTGCACACATGGAAGAACAGGGTGCCCACCCCCGCGAAGAACAGGGTGGTCTGGATGGACAGGGGCAGGCCGTAGTTGTTTACCAGGATAGGCACCAGCACGGTGGCGCCGAACATGGCGAACATGTGCTGAAGGCCCAGGATGAGCATCTTGGGCATACCCAGGGTGCGGGCGTCGCGGATGGGCTCTTGGTGATTCATTGTACTCTCTCCCTTTCATGACGTATTCCAGCAGCTGCGCGCAAAAAAAGAAGCAACCGCCCCAACGGCGATTGCTTTAAAAATGGAAATAGAAACGGTACGCCCCCAGGCCGGGCGCTTTGAAAGACAGCGGCGTGAGCTGGCGCATATCGTTCCCCTCCTTTTGCGTTCGTTCCATGATACCAGAAACAGGCAGGGAATGCAAGCTGTAAAAATGCACGAAAACCGCCCGTTTATCCGGGCGTTTTTGCGTGATAGCGTCCGAACCGTCGTGAGCAGCGCGGATGGACTGAAGCGAGGACAAGCGCGGGGCCGCATAGCGGCACGGAGACCAGTCCGAGTCGGAAGGAAGCCGCGCGTCGCGAACAGGTGAGGCGTGAATGCGTTTCACAGCACTTTGGACAGAAAGTCGATGGTGCGTTGTTCCCTGGGGTGGGCGAAAAAGGCGTGGGGCTCGTCCTGCTCCAGGATCCTCCCCCCGTCCATAAACAGCACCCTGGTGCCCACCTCCCGGGCGAAACCCATCTCGTGGGTGACAACCACCATGGTCATGCCCTCCCGGGCCAGCTCTTTCATGACCTCCAGCACCTCGCCCACCATCTCGGGGTCCAGCGCGGAGGTGGGTTCGTCAAAGAGCAGCACCTTGGGCCGCATGGCCAAGGCGCGGACAATGGCGATGCGTTGCTTCTGCCCGCCGGACAGCTGGGCGGGGTAGGCGTCCGCCTTTTCCTCCAGCCCCACCCGCGCCAAAAGGGCGGCGGCGGCCCCGTCCGCCTCGGCCTGGGACATCAGCCCGGCGCGTACCGGGGCCAGGGTGATATTTTTGCGGATGGTCATATTGGGGAACAGGTTGAAGTGCTGGAACACCATGCCCATCTGGCGGCGGATGGCGTTGATGTCCGCCTTGGGGTCGGTGATCTCCGTGCCGTCGAAGGTGATGGTGCCGGAGGTGGGGGTTTCCAGCAGGTTGAGGCAGCGCAGGAAGGTGGACTTGCCCGAGCCGGAGGGGCCGATGACCACCACCTTCTCCCCGGGGCGGATGTGCTCGGAGATGCCGTCCAGCACCAGGTTATCCCCAAAGGATTTGGATAGGTTTTTCACGTCTATCATGTTAGCCCCTCCTTGTCCGGGAACTGCGGGGCAGAACTGCGTTCAGCGCCGTTCACTCTGCCTCAGCCTCCTTTCCAGCCTGCCCTGGAGCCAGGTGAGGCCCATGACAAATACTAAGTAGATGGCGGCGATGATGAGCAGCGGGGGCATGTAATCGAAGGTCTTGCCGCCGATCCGGCTGGCGTAATAGGTCATCTCCGCCGCGCCGATGGCGTTCACCAGGGAGGTGTCCTTGAACAGGGTGACCAGCTCGTTCCCCATGGAGGGGAGGATGTTCTTGAACGCCTGGGGGATGACGATAAAGCGCATGGTGTCCAGGTAGGACAGGCCCAGGGAGCGGCCCGCCTCGCTCTGGCCCGGGTCCACGCTCATCAGCCCCCCGCGGATGATTTCCGAGATATAGGCCCCGGCGTTGATGCCCATGGCGACCATGCCCACCAGGATCTTGTTCCGGGTGCTGAAGACCACGAAATTCCAAATCAGGATCTGCACCATCATGGGGGTGCCCCGGATGACGGTGGCATATACCTTGCAGACCAGGTTTGCCAGCCCCAGCAGGGGGTTGCGGCGGCCGGGCCGCTGCTGGTCGTGGGCGGTGCGCACCATGGCCACCGCCAGTCCCAGGACAAGGCCCATGGAGATGGCGGCGATGGTGATCTGGAAGGTGACGCCCAGGCCCTTGAGGTAGAGCTGCCAGCGGCCGGCCTCGAAGAAGGCCTTGTAAAACCGCGGGCCCAGCTCGGCCAGCCATTGGATGGGCGGCAGGCCGGACAGCCAGTCGGTCAATGCTTGCAAAATGGGGCCCTCCTTTCCCCCTCGCGCGGAGAGGAGGGGAAGGGCGGCTGTGCGGGCCGCCCTCCCCCAATCAGGTCGGATTTGATGTGGCCGCGCCGCTCACGACGGCTCAGTCGGCCTTGATGCAGTTGCGCTTCGCCTGTTCGCGACGCGGTTCTAAGCCCTCCGGCTTCGGGAAAATCCCGCCGGGGGCCTCGGCCCCCTTTAGATTTTCCCTGCGCTGCGGACTTAGCCCGCTGCTCACGACGGCTCAGTCGGCCTTGATGCAGTTGCGCTTCGCCTGTTCGCGACGCGGTTCTAAGCCCTCCGGCTTCGGGGAAATCCCGCCGGGGCCTCGGCCCCCTCTGGATTTTCCCTGCGCTGCGGACTTAGCCCGCTGCTCACAACGGCTCAGTCGGCCTTGATGTACTGGTCTACAATCTTCTGGAAGGTGCCGTCCGCCTTCAGCTCGGCCACGGCGGCGTTCACCGCCTCCCGCAAGGCGTCGTTCCCCTTGGCGAAGCCGATGGCGTACTCCTCCTCCACCCAGGCGGCCTCCAGGATTTTCAGGCCGGGGTTCTGGTCCACGAAGGCCTTGGCGGGCTCGTTGTCAATGATAACCGCGTCGATCTTGCCGGTCACCAGGTCCATGACGGCCAGCGCGCCGGTGTCATAGGCGGTGACGTGGTCCTCGCCGTAGCCGCCGTTCTCCGGGGTGTCGGAGCAGTAAATATAGCCGGTGGTGGCCTTCTGGGTGCCGATCATCTCGGCA
>CATABD010000047.1 GCA_949494735.1 uncultured Oscillospiraceae bacterium | reverse complement strand
GTTGTGGGGAAGATCGCCCGGGCGGTACAGCAGTACGCGGCGGCGCACAAGAGCGCCCTGCTGATCGTGGCCATGCTGGCGCTGGTGATCGCCTTTTTCTCATCGGGGCTGGCCTCCTGCACCGCCATGCTGTCCGGGGGCCAGTCCTCCTTCCTGTCCGCCACCTATCTGGCGAATGAGCAGGACATTTGCAATGCCGAGCTGTACTTCACCGAGCTGGAAACCGATCTTCAGCTCAACATCAGCGGCACCGCCGCCAGCTTCCCCGGCTATGACGAATACCGCTACAGCGTGGGCGAGATCAGCCACAACCCCTACGAGCTGATGGCCTATCTCGCCACCCGGTACGACCCCTTCACCTTTGAGCAGGTGAAGCCGGAGCTGGACCGGCTGTTCTCTGAAAAGTACCAGCTCACCCGGACGCCCAGCACGGAAACCTGCTACGACGATAACGAGGAAGCCTACGAGTGGACGGTGCTGAAAACCACCCTCACCGTGCGCCGGTGGGCAGACCTGATGGACGAAACCCTCACGCCGGGAGAGCAGACGGACCGCTACAGCGCCTATATGCAGACCCTGGGGGGCCGTCAGGGGTTTTCCAACCCCTTTGACTTCCCCTGGCTGGATCATGTGTCCAGCGGCTACGGCTGGCGTGTCCACCCCATCAGCGGGGAAAAGGACCTGCACCGTGGCGTGGACATTGCCGCCGCCCAGGGCACGGCCATCCATGCCGCCCAGGACGGGCGGGTGGTGTCGGCAGGGAACGCGGGCAGCTACGGCCTGTGCGTGGTGATCGAGGACGATCAGGGCTACCAATCCCGGTACGCCCACTGTGCCAGCCTGTCCGTCAGCGCGGGCCAGGAGGTGAAACGGGGTGACGTGATCGCCACGGTGGGCAGTACCGGGGACAGCACCGGCCCCCACCTCCATCTGGAGGTTATGCTGAACGGGGAATATCTGAACCCCTACTACTTTGTGGACACGGGCGGCTATGCCAGCGCCCTCCCCGGCACACCGGGCGGGCCAATAATCCCGGACAACCCCGGCGCGGCCATGGGGAGTGACCGCTTCCAAGCCATGCTGGCCGAGGCCGAGCAGTATTTGGGCTACCCCTACGTCTGGGGCGGCACCAACCCCGCCACGTCCTTCGACTGCTCCGGCTACGTGTCCTGGGTCATCAATCACAGCGGCTGGAGCTATGGGCGGCTGGGGGTGATGGGGCTGGAGGATATCTGCACCCCAGTGTCCGCCGCCGACGCCCAGCCCGGTGATCTGGTGTTTTTCATTGGCACCTACGACGCGCCCTATCCCAACCGGCCCACCCATGTGGGCATCTATGTGGGCGGCGGGCGGATGATCCACTGCGGCGACCCCATCTCCTACGCCAGCATCAACACACCCTATTGGCAGGGCCACTTCTACGGATTTGGCCGTCTGCCCGAACCTTAACGATTGGAGGAATGATTTGAAAATCGGTTTATATGACGCGGACAGCCACAACTGGCCCAACCTGTGCCTCATGAAGCTGTCCGCCTACCACAAAGCCCAGGGGGACGATGTGGAGATGTGGTCCCCCGAGGGCAAATACGATCTGGTCTACAAAAGCCGGGTGTTCACCGACAGCTATTCCAAGGACACCCAGGTAATCGTCAACGCCGCCCATGTGATCTGCGGCGGCACGGGCTACGGCCCCGGCCCTGACCTGTCGGACGCGGTGGAGCACACCCGCCCGGACTACAGCTTATATCCGCAGTTTCAAGGCACCGCCTACGGCTTTCTGACCCGTGGCTGTCCCAGAAACTGCGGATTTTGCATCGTTTCGGGAAAGGAGGGGCGGCGGAGCCGTCAGGTGGCCGACCTGTCCGAGTTCTGGGACGGCCAGCGGGAGATCAAGCTGCTGGACCCCAATTTGCTGGCCTGCCCGGACCATGAAAAGCTGATCTTGCAGTTGGCGGACAGCCGTGCGTGGGTGGACTTCACCCAGGGGCTGGACATCCGGCTGGTGACGCCGGACAACGTGGCCCTGCCGAACCGGGTGCGGGCCAAGATGATCCATTTCGCCTGGGACGACCCCAACGTGGACCTGACCCCTTATTTCCGCCGCTTCCCGGAGCTGACCAACATCCACGACTTCCGGCGGCTGCGGGTGTATGTGCTGGTCAATTACAACAGCACCCACGAACAGGATCTGTACCGGGTGGACACCCTTCGCGCCATGGGCTTCGACCCCTATGTGATGGTCTACGATCGGCCCAGCGCCCCCCTCATCACCCTCCGGCTCCAGCGGTGGGTGAATAACAAGCGGGTGTTCCGCACGGTAGACAGCTTTGCGGACTATGTGCCCAACAAACGGGGAGGCGCGGCCCATGCGTGACGCATTTGAGGTCAAGCGGGAGCGGATCAGGGCCGATCTTGCCAACGCCCGGGAGAAGGCCAGCCAATGGCAGGCCCGTGCCCGTGATTTTGAGCGGCAGCTCACCGAGCTGGAGAACACGGAGATCCTGCGGATGGTCCGCGATGTGGCCTCCTCCCCGGAGGAGCTGCGGGGCCTGCTGGACCTGATCCGGGCGGCGCAGGAACCGCCCCAGACAAATACGATAAAACAGGAGGAATAAGACAATTTGAATAGAAAAATTCGGCACATTTTTTGTGTTCTGCTGTGTCTGGCGATGGCGCTGTCCCTGACGGGCACCGCCCTGGCCTATGACGGCAGCGGGGAGGAACAGGCCATTGCCATCCGCATCACCCCGCCCAGCGGCTGGGCCGAGCAGCGGGCGGAGGTGGAGGTGCGGCTTACCGACAACGCCGGGACCGGCTTTCAGAGCGCCCAGGTCCAGACGGACGGCGGGAGCTGGCAGGATATCACCGGAGCGCTGGAGCAGACGGAAAACCGCTGGTACACGGTGGTGGAGCTCACGGAGAACTGCACCGTCTACGTCCGGGTGACGGGCAGGGACGGCACCATCTATGAGAAATCCCAGTATGTCCGCTGCTTCAACACCACTAATGACTACCAGAATCCGGCGCAGGGCCAGCCTGGGGATGGGACCTCGGCTGCGCCGTCCTCGCCCTCCTCCAGCCCCGCGCCCCAGCCCTCGGTTGGGCTGACCACCCCGCCCGGAGGCCAGGGCACGGTGATCGACAACGCATCCGGCACCGCCGCCGAGAGCGGGCGGGAGTTCTTCACCATCGCCACCCCCGATGAGAACGTCTTCTATCTGGTCATCGACCGTCAACGGGACAGCGAGAACGTGTACTTCCTCAACGCCGTTACGGAGTCCGACCTGATGGCGCTGGCGCAGAAGGATGCGGAGGGGCCCTCCCAGTCCGCTGTGCCCGATCCCGCCCCGGTGTGCTCCTGCACCCAGAAATGCGTCCCCGGCGCGGTGAACGCCGCCTGTCCCGTCTGCGTCCTGTCCTGGCAGGACTGCACCGCCACGGCGGAGGCCCCCGGCCAGACGGATCCGGAGCCGGAAAAGCCCCAGGACAGCGGCGGGGCCGGGACGGTCATCATCGTGCTGCTGGCAGCGCTGGCGGTGGGTGGCGCTGGCTGGTACATCAAGATCTACAAGCCCAAGCATGATCTGGCCGACGCGGAGGACCTGGATGAGCTGACGGGGGCCGGTGAGGAGCCCACGGTCAACGAGGACGATCTGCCCGCTCCCCGCGCCTATGAGGAGCCCGCACCCCATTCTTATGAGGAGGAACCCTATGAGCCGGACTACCCCGAGGACTACGGCGGTGACGGTGACGTATGACACGCTTCACCGACAGCCCCTATGAGGTGTTCATGACCCAGGTGCCCGCCGGGAGGAGGGGTGCGCCGTCCCCTCCCTCCCGGCCCCCCGGCCACCCCTGCGCTGGGTGCCCCTACGACAAGGGCGCGCCCTGCATTGGGGTGTGTTTGCGAAAACTGATGCAAAAACGCTGATAAAACATAACGTATACGACCGGAAGGAAGGAGTGCAATACTTATACAATTAGTAATCGCCGAAAAGCCGTCCGTGGCCCGTGCCATCGCCCAAGTGCTGGGGGCCGCGGAAAAACGGGACGGCTTTCTGGAAGGGAACGGCTGGCTGGTAGGCTGGTGTGTCGGCCATCTGGTGGAGCTGGCCCCCGCCGATGCCTACGATCCCAAATACTCTAAGTGGCGCTATGCCGACCTGCCCATCGTCCCCGCTGAATGGCAGTACCGGGTGCTGCCGGACACCAGGAAGCAGTACAATGTCCTGGCCGGATTGATGAACGACAGCCGGGTAGAATCCATCGTGTGCGCCACCGACGCGGGCCGGGAGGGAGAGCTGATCTTCCGGCTGGTCTACGACCTGTGCGGGTGTACCAAGCCGGTGAAGCGGCTGTGGATCTCCTCCATGGAGGAGCCCGCCATCCGAAAGGGCTTTGAGAACCTGCTGGACAGCTCCAACTATAACAACCTCTACGCCGCCGCCCTGTGCCGCGCCAAGGCGGATTGGCTGGTGGGCATCAACGGCACCCGGCTGTTCTCCACGCTTTACAAGGGGCAGACGCTGAACGTGGGCCGGGTGCTTACCCCCACATTGGCCCTGCTGATGGAGCGGGAAGCGGCCATTACCAGCTTCAAAAAGGAGAAATTCTACACGGTGGAGCTGAAGCTGGTGGGGCTGACGGCGGTGAGCGGGCGCATCAAGTCCAAGACGGAGGCGGAGAAGTTGCGGCGGGCCTGCCTGGGCACGTCCGCCACGGTGAGGCTGGTGGAACGAAAGGAGCGGACGGAGCGGCCCCCCGCCCTCTATGACCTGACCACCCTCCAGCGGGAGGCCAACCGGCTGTTCGGCTACACCGCCCAGCAGACCCTTGATTATCTCCAATCCCTCTATGAAAAACGGCTGGCTACCTATCCCCGGACGGACAGCCGGTATCTGACGGATGATATGGCGGGCGGCCTGCCCGCGCTGTGCCAAGCTGTGGCGAGGGTGCTGCCCTGCATGGAGGGGCTGACCCTCCTGGTGAATGCCGCCCAGGTGGTGGACAGCGCCCAGGTGACCGACCACCACGCCGTCATCCCTACGGCGGAGATCGCCGTGGCCGACCTCGCCCCCCTGCCCACCGGGGAGCGGAACATCCTCGCCATGATCGCCGCCCGCCTGCTGTGCGCCGTGGGCGAATCCCATACCTATGCTGAAACCGCTGTCACGCTGGAATGTGGCGGCGGTTCTTTTACCGCCGGGGGCCGGATGGAAATGGCCCTTGGCTGGAAGGAGGCGGAACGGGCCTATCTTGCCTCGCTGAAAAAGGTCCCGAAGGGAGCGCCGCCCGCCCTGCCCGATTTAACGGAGGGCCAAATATTGGAGGGCGGCGACGCGGCGCTGAAAGCTGGCGCAACCTCGCCCCCGGCGCGGTTCAGCGAGGACACTCTGCTCCTGGCCATGGAGCGGGCCAGCGCGGAGGACTTTGCCGCCCTGGAATCGGTGGAGCGCAAGGGTCTTGGCACTCCCGCCACCCGCGCCGGGGTGATCGAAAAGCTGGTGCGTTCCGGCTACGCGGCGCGGGACGGGAGGCATCTGGTCCCCACGGAGAAGGGGCTGGCCCTGGCCTGGGCCATGCCGGATCAGTTCAAATCCGCCAAGCTGACGGCGGAGTGGGAGGAACGGCTGGGCGCGGTGGAACGGGGCGAACTGGCCCCGGAGGACTTCATGGCCGGGATCGTGGAAATGCTTCGGGAGCTGGTGCGAAGCTACGCCAACGTGAGTGTGGCCTCGTCCGCCCTGTCCCGCTCTGGACGGACGGTGGTGGGCAAGTGCCCCCGGTGCGGCAAGGACGTGGTGGAGGGCAAAAAGAGCTTTTTCTGCGAGGGCTACTACGACACGCCGCCCTGCGACTTTGCCCTGTGGAAAAACAACCGCTTTTTTACCAGCAAGCGCAAGGAGCTGACCCGGAAGATCGCCGCCGCCCTTCTGCGCGATGGGCGGGCTCCCGTGACCGGCCTGTTCTCTGAGCGCAAGGGCGTTTTTTATGACGCCACGGTGGTGATGGCGGATGATGGCGGGAAATATGTCCGCTTCGAGCTGGAATTCGACAAGAAGAAGGGAGCGAAATGAGGATGGAAAATATCAAAAAATTTGATCAGCGGCTGAAAAACCTGCTCACCGTCAGCGGGATGGATCGGGAGGAGCTGGCCCGCGCGGCGGGCGTGTCCGTGCCGGTGGTGAACCGCTGGCTCAACGGGGCCAGCGCCCCGGACGTGTACCAATTCCAGGCCATCGCCAACTACTTCGGCTTGCCCTACGGGTGGTTTCTGGACGGAGGGGACAGCTTCCCCGGTGCGACGGAAGTGGCGGAGAGGCTGGGGCTGAAGGAGTATACGGTGAGGGCCATGCTGTTCATGGCTGGGTCGGAGGACGCGGCGGTGATGAATTCGGTGGACGATGCGGTATGGGCTGTGCTGTCCGCCGTAGTGACTGCGTACAAGCGCGTCTGCGATGAGCTGGCCCCGGAGGAGGATGCCGGATGAAGCGGGAGGATTTTGCGCTGGCGCTGAACGCTCTCCTTCCCGGCTGTGACCCGGAGGCGGCGGACAGGTGGACGGAGTTTGCCGCCGAGTGTGTGGATCATGAACTGTTCGTCTACTTTATCCCCGTGGAGTACCATGAAGCTGTGGAGAAGTGGCTGGACGCCACCTACGCGGGACTGTACGCTGTGAAACAGGAATACGGGCCGGAGATCGCCGCGAGGGTGGCCGGACTGATCTGCCAGCGGTGCGCCCTCTTTCCCGGCGAGATGGGACCGGCGGCGCGGGTGCTGAAGGACGGCGGTGACGCGGAGCGCGTCAGCGGGATGATGGCGTCCGGCACTCTGGAGATGGTCCAGCCCTACTTTCTGGACCTGCCGGACGGGGCCGTGCTGACAGCGCAGGGGCCGGAGGTGGGCGTCACCCAGGCGGGTGTCCCCTGCGGCCTGGTGAAAAAGCGCACCGAGCCGGGGTATCTGCTGGCGGACGGCACCGCCCTGCTGGAGAGTGAGCGGGACGGCTTTGGCCGCTACCGGGGCGGCGCGGGGGTGGACGGGATGTACCTCCAGACTGGGCGGCTGTACGCTCCGGTGCGGGGTGTGGACGGCCAGATCAGCGCGTTCCGGGAGGTAAGGCCGGTGACGGGCAGGGATCGGGAGGCTGCGTTTCTCGCCGCTGAAAACGATGGGTTTGCCATCTACCACTGGAAGGGCGCTGACACGAAGGGCAGCGCCCCGCTGGCCCAATTACAGCAGGAGGGAAAAAGCCCACTGGACGGGGGCTATAACCTTGTTCATGTCGTATACACCGAACCGGGGCCGGGCGACAGCAATACGCTGGAGGCGTGTAAAGCGACAGGCGTACTGAAACCCGGCGATATCATGGTATTTAAGCAGGGCGGCATAGTGACGTGCTGGTATGTGGATCTGCTGGCTTTTTCCAAGCTGCCCGGTCTGTTGGAAAGCCATTTGAAAGCTGTCGAGCTGAGCACGGAACAGAACTGCAACCAGATCGACGGTATCATCAACAACGAGGACCCCAAGTCCTCCCTGCGGGACGATCTGAAGCGGTGTCAGCAGAAGGCGGCGGACCGCGCCCAGGGCGGTGCTGTCCCTGGCAAGCCCCGGCACGGACAGGAGCGGTGACGGGATGAAGCTATCTAAAATTGAGCAGGAGACCATCATCAACTTCAACGAGGCCGAGGCCACCGCCAGCGTTTACACCCACAACGAGGCATTGAAGCGCCAACTGTCGGAGCTGTGCCGGACCCATCCGGGGCAGGTGCGCCAGACCGACGCCAACCGCTGGGACGGGCTGACCTTTGAGCTGCCCAAGAAGTGGCTGAAGGTGTCGCCGCCCCGTGTGTTGTCCCCGGCCCAGAGGGCGGTACTGGACAGGATGAACCAGAAGCGGCGGGGCTGCTGAAACATTGCAAAAAAGAATATACTGTGCTATGCTGATTTCAAGATGATGCTGATGAAAAAGGGTGTGTATTTGTATGAAAAGTCTGCTGAAAACCGCTACGGCTGGAACGATCACCGGCGCTGTAACCGGCAGTTTTTTGCACTACCGCTATGGCTCACCCTGGCTGCTGGCCTTGGCAATTACGCTGGGGACGATAGCCTATCATCTGACCATACGGCTTCTTGTGGGGGGCGCTGTCAATTTCGTGATGCGCAACCATGCGGATTACCATAAAAAGTGGTATCAACTGCGTCCGCATGAGGAACGGCTGTACGGCTTTTTGAGAGTGAAGCAATGGAAGGGTAAGCTGCCCGCTTATGAGCCGGAATGGTTCTCACCCCGAAAGCATACCTTTGACGAGATCGCACAGGCTATGTGTCAGTCTGAGATCGTACACGAGATCAACGTGATACTGAGCTTTCTGCCTATGCTTGCCTCAGTGTGGTTTGGCTCTTTTGGAGTGTTTTGCGCCACATCCGTTGCCGCCGCGTGTATTGATATGCTGTTTGTCATCGTACAACGCTACAATCGTCCACGCATCGTAAGCCTTGCGGAACGGCAAAAAGGCAGGAGCAAAACGCCGCAAAGCGTCTGAATGGGGCGGTGGCCTTTTATATCAAGCCCGGAGGGATACCCCTCCGGGCCCTTTTATTCTGTAATGAAGGAGGATTTCATGGCAAATAAACTGCAATATGTATCGGAACTGGCAGACCAGACCGCCCATAAGGTGACGAACAGCACAGCCGAATGGAAGCGGTATTTGGCTGTCAGCAGCCGTCTATTCAAATATCCCTTTGACGAACAGCTCCTGATCTACGCCCAGCGGCCCGACGCCACCGCCTGCGCCAGCATGGAACTGTGGAACGAGACCATGCGGCGGTGGGTGAAGCCCGGCTCCAAGGGCATCGCCCTCATCCGCAAGGACAGGCGGGGCAGGCCCACCCTGGAATACGTCTTTGACGTGTCGGATACCCGCCCGGTGAAGGGGGCCAAAACGCCCTACCTGTGGGAGATGAGTGAGGAACACCATGCCGCCGTGCTGGAGGCGCTGGAGCGGCGGTATGGACCCGCCGAGGACGGGGACATCGGGGAACAGATCATGGAGCTGGCGGCGCGGGCGGTGAACGATGTCTACCGGGACAGCCTCACCGATCTGGCCTATGACGTGCAGAACAGTCTGCTGGAGGAGCTGGACGACCTCAATCTGGAGGTGCGCTTCCGGGATGTGCTCACCGCCAGCGTCCAGTACGCCGTCCTCACCCGCTGCGGCCTGGACCCCGCCGAATTTATGGAGGACAGCGATCTGGCGGGGATCACTGAATTCTCCACCCCCGCCGTCCTCCACCACCTGGGTCGCGCTGCCAGCGCGGTGTCCAGGGAACTGCTCAATGAGATCGGCAGGGCGGTCAAGACCTGGGACCGGGCGCAGGCGAAAGAAAATAAGAAAAATATGGAAAAACCCCTTGCAATTTCGCGGGAAAGCAGTTATACTGAGGATGCAAGAGAATTTAGCAATGTAAAGCGCGAAAGTAACGAAAGGAGCGGTCAAGATGAAGGAGCTGGCTTACAAGCAGGCGGGGGATTACCTGATCCCGGACCTGATGATGGACGGGGCGGACGAACTGGAAGAGATGCCCCTGGGCAAGTACGGGATGCTGCGGCAGACCTTCCTGATGGACCATCATCCGGGGACATACACCTCCATGCTGCTGACCGGGCGGCTGGAGCCCCACCTGCGGGAGATCGACCGGCAGGCGCGGGAGCAGGTGGATCGGATGGTGGCCGACTTGAAGAAGCGGAGCGGCGTGGACGAAGCGATGAAGGCCCGCGATCAGATGGGCTGGGTGCAGGCGGTGAACAGCTTCACACAGCAGGCGGAGGAGATCGTGCTGGCGGAGATCGTCTACAGGTAAATCAAGATGAGGCACAGACGGCGGGCGGACAGCCCGCCGTTTCTGCGTCTGCGGATGATGTGGAAGCGCAGACGAAAGGCCCCGACCTCTCTCAATTCCATCTGTTTCCCCCAGTGGAGGAGCAGGTGGAGCGCATTACCCAGGCCCAGGCTGAAGAACGGCAGACAGTTCAGCAGCAGACCGTCATCCCTGTTGAGCCGGTGCCGGACGCGGTGGTTGGCCGCGCCCTCGCCTGCGGCGGCAATGACCGGCACAGCATTGAGCGCATTGTGGCGTTTTTCCAGAAGTCCCCCCTGGGTTCCGCCGCCGCGACCTTCATGAAAAACGAGTTTGGCGAGGGCGGCAAAGGTGTCTCCATCAACGGGCAGGACTACGCTTTGTGGTTCAGCGAGGAGGGCTTTCGCATCGCGCCGGGGCGGTCCGCTTTCGGCCCCGGAAGCACGTTAGTCACCTGGGTGAACGCCGCCGTCATGGTGTCCAAGCTCCTGCGGGATGGGCAGTTTACCGCCCAGGAGAAGATCGACGGGGCGGCGGACAACGAGTACCGGGAGCTGGCGGAGAAGCTGTGGTATCTGTGCCAGGATTTCAGCGAGAGTGCCAGGGAACGGAACCTGCTGCCCACGCTGTCAAAAATCTTTTGGACAAAGGGCTTCCCCGATGAATCCCAGCAGTTCGCCGAGCTGCTGAAAACACCGGCCAGCCGTCAGCAGATCGTACAGGAGCTGGCAGAGTTTGTGGGAGCGTATGACAGTAACCCGACGCTTTTGCGCTATAGGCGCATCCACGACCCCCAGAAATTGTTGGTCGATGTGGTCAACCTGTTCACGCCCCGCGAGGAGTTCCGTGCGCGGGAGGGCTTTTCCCCGGCCAAGGCCAGCTTCATTACCGAGGAGGAGATCGACCGCCTGTTCCTGCGGGGCAGCAACTATGAGGACGGAAAATTCCGCATTTACTCCTATTTTGTGCAGGGGCACAATCCCCAGGAGTGCGCCCGGTTTTTACGGGAGGCGTATGGCGAGGGCGGGTTTGGTCACATCGGATGCAATGAATCGCACGGCAGTAAGGGGATCAAATTCACCCGTGAGGATGATGAATCCGGCTTTAAGGGGTACGCCACCATCCAACTGAACTGGAACCAGGCGCAGAAGCGCGTCCGTGGGCTGATCGACAGCGGGAAATATCTCAGTGCCCTGGAAAAATCTCACCTTTCCCACTATGAAAACGAACAGCTTGCCCGCAGGATCTATTGGTTCTATCACAACGACCCCAACAGGACAAAGGCTCCCCCGTTCGATATGGATGAGCCGGTCAACCAGATTTTGAGCGTTCTGACCTCGGAAGATCGCGGGGCGCAGCACAGGATGGCTCAGGAGATGACCAATATTCTGGCCGCTGTGTCCCCGGACAGTGAAGCCTACCAGCGCATGATCCCCGTTCTGCGGGATGTGGAGGCGTTTCGGCGGGGCGAATACTCCCTGTTCAAACCTTTGCCGGAGGCGGTTTTGGAGGCCGAGCGTCAAGAAAAACAGGCGGCAAAGGAGGCCCGGAAAGCAGAGCGGGAGGCGCAAAAGGCTGAACAGGCGCGGTGCATCCAAGCCCAGAAGGGGGCTCAGGCAGAGCCGGAGGGCAAGCTGGCGGCAGCGGCCCGCGCCCTGGGGAAAAAGATGCGGCCCCAGGCAGCGGAGGATGAGGATGGGCAAATGTCCTTCGACCTGTTCTCTATGCCTGCGGCACAGGAGGAACCGCCCACCGTCGAACCTGCCGCGCCAGCGACTGAGCCCGCCGCACCCCAGGCAGAGGATGAGAGCTCCCGCGCCCCCTGGTGGGATGAGCTGAACGAGATCAGGCAGGCACACCCGGACAGCATGATCCTCTATCAGATGGGCGATTTCTTTGAGCTGTACGGCGAGGATGCCAAAACCGCCGCCCCCCTGCTGGGCCTGACACTCTTTACCCGGCCCATTGGCGGCATGGGGCGCGTGGATGTGTGCGGCTTTCCCGCCTACGCGCTGGATGAGTATGTGGAAAAACTGCGGGTCAGCCATGACGTGACTGTTGTTCCCACTGACAGACAGCCCCACACCATGCGCGCCTTTCCCGACGGGGCCGATGATGTCAAAGTTGCCGTCACTGTCCCCAACTACAAAGCAACGGTGACTGCGGAGGAAGCGCCGCTGCTGGAGCGGCTCATGGCCGACGCGGGGATCAGCGCCGCCCGTTTTGTCCATGACAATGGCGATGTCACCTTCAGCTTTTCGGCGGCTGACCGGGACGCGGTGGAAAACCTGATCGCCAAATTGAGGGCGGAACTTGCCAAAGCGGTGGTGGCTACATATGCCGCGCCTACCCCAAAAAAGCCCGGACGGTCCAGGCCGGAGCTGAATTACCGCGCTCTGGCGAAGCTGTTCCCCGAGGTGGTCAGCGGCGAGTACCGCTATCTGCGCCTGGAGGCCGGGGACAGCATGATGCCCCTGCATCTGGAGTGGACCGGCGCGGACGAAATTACCATCAGCCACACCTATATCCACAACGGCGATGTGATGCGCGACCCGGAGATGACCTTCCGGGTGGACCGGGACAAGGGGACACTGGAACCGCTGACCTTCCAACAGGACGGCTCCATTCAAGTCTATCAGCAGGTCTACCCCGAACCCGGCAGGTGGATTCCCAAGCTGCGGAGCGATTTGAACCACTTCGCCCAAGGCTGGTTCAGTAACATTGCCCAACAGAAATACCGCAAGCGGGAGGCCGTTTTGGTGCGGGATGGCGAGGATACCCGCGTTACCTTCCTGGAAAATGGCACGGCGATCAACCCGCCCCCGCCCAAGGCCGCTGACACGGGCATGGCCCCCGCCCAGGAACAGGCGGAGGCAGCGTCCCCCGCCCGCACACTGGACCCCGTTGTGTTTTACCGCAGCCTTTTGGAGATGGTGGACCGGGAGATCAGCCGGGGTGGTCTGGGCTTTGACCTGCGGGAGCACATCGTCAGCTATGAGACCGGCAGGGATCGGATTGAAGCTGAACTTAGAGGCTATGTTGATTTTGTGACCGGCGGCGACCCAGACGCTATGGCGGCATATGATACCCTGCCCATGTTCCGGGAGTGGCTGGCGGAGGACCTGCTGGAGCGCGGCTACAACAATGCCGCCGTTGACGCCCCGGACGGGCCCCAGCGCCATGCCGATGATCCCGACGCGCCCGAGTGGGCGAAGGGCGCGCCGCCTGTGCCCAAGGCAAACTATGTTGAGTGGTCCGCCAAGGAACCGATACAGCGCCCTGCGGCGGCACCTGCCGAGGCGGAGGCACAGAATCAACCTGATGCCGCTTCCCCTGCCCGTGACCCTATGGCCCCGGCCTATCAAGAGGGCGACACAGTATATATTCGAGATATAGCCTTTGTGATCTCAAAGGTCGAGAAATCCAGGGTATTGCTGCACGACCCATCCCATAACCTTCCCATTTATGAATCCATGGGTAAAGATGCCTTTGCGCGGGCGCTTTTGCAGGACCCGCGCAACGCGGGGTTCACGCGGTTCATCACCGCATATTTGCCGGACGTAAACGCCGATCTCCGGGAGGCCCTGGTGGGCGGCGGAGGTTTGCTGGAACTGAAGGATAAAGCGTCCATCGTGGGTTACATTGAGGCGGGCGAGGACAATTTGAAGATCGCCCAGCGCATGGCGGACGCCTATGCCGGTACTGCGGAAACCATGGAGCTGCTGTCCGGCGATCAGGCGGATTACTTTGCCAACAGGGAAGGCTTTGAGGTTAATGTCCATGACAGATTTGGTACAAAGATAACCATGACCTGGAATCTGGTCGTACCCATTCTCCGCGCACTCTATCAGGAGCAGTTGGACGGCTTTCTCCATGAGGCCCCCGGCGCGGAGCATTCCGAGCCGGGACAGGAGGAGGCCAATCCCCCGGCACCCCAGGAGCCGGAGGTGGTGTCTGACCCCACCGGGGCGGGCGCGCCGGAGCAGCCGGAAAACGATGCTGCCATCCCTGTGGAGCCCGACTTTGCGCCTATGGCGGAACAATACTGGGATCTGAAATCCCAACACCCGGATAAACTGGTGGGCGTCCAGGTTGGGGAGTTCATGATGTTCTACGGCAAGGACGCGGAGGAGGCTTCCGCCGCGCTGGGAACCAAAGCGCCGGTGCTGGGCCTCCCCGGCCTGGGCCAAACCCCTGCCACCGGGAGCCGGGACGCATGGCAGGCGGTACTCAAAAAGCTGCTGGAGCGCGGGCACAGCGTGGTGCTGGCCCGTCCCAACCCCGAGCGCGGCCCGGATGCGCCCTATGAGGTCATCCAGGAGAGCAGTGCCGCCGACTATATTCCCATCGGCATGGAGCTGATGATGGACGGGCGGCGCATGAAGATCGACAGCGTGGACTATGCCAACAACGAGGTCAAGCTGCTGGACCTGGATTTGAAGGGCTGGTTCCCCGTGTTCCGTTCAGCGCCCGTCCCCTATGTGCGGGAATCCGTGGAGGACGCGCTTACCAGCGAGGAGTACATCGCCGCTGAAATGGCCCACCGGCTTAGGCAGGAGGAAGCGGCGGAGGCTGCCGCCGCCAGCGCCCCGGACCATGACGCGGCGGATGATATCCCCATCGGCATGGAGCTGACTGTAGACGGACAGCGTGTGAAGATTGACAGCGTAGATGCTGAACAAGATATTGTCCGTCTCAAAATCCTTGATTCAGAATATTCCTATCTTCAAAGGTCCGTTCAAGATGTGCGGGACCTTATCGCAGAGGCGCATCCCTTTGTTCATGGTGCGGATAGGCCCGCGCAGCCTTCCGAGCCGGAGCCGGAACAGGTGGAGATCGACGGCGGGCAGATCGTACAGCCCGAACCGCCAGCGCCCCGGCCCGCCCAGGAGCGGCATAATTTCCATATTACCGACGATAACCTGGGCGCAGGCGGCGAGAAAACCAAATATCAGTACAATGTGACGGCCATCCGTACCTTAAAGCAGATCGAGGGGGAGGGCCGTCTTGCCACCCCCGAGGAGCAGGAGGTCTTGTCTCGCTATGTGGGCTGGGGCGGCATCTCCAAGGCGTTCGATCCCGACGATCCCAAGTGGGCCAAGGAGTACGCCGAGCTGAAGGAGCTGCTGACCCCGGAGGAGTACGATTCCGCCCGCAGTACGGTGCTCAACGCCCACTACACCAGTCCCACCGTTGTCAAGGCCATGTATCAGGCAGTGGAGAACATGAAGTTCCAGCCGGGGACGGTGCTGGAGCCCTCCATGGGCATCGGCAACTTCTTCGGCCTGCTGCCGGAGTCCCTGGACAGGGCCAAGCTGTACGGTGTGGAGCTGGACAGCCTCACCGGGCGCATCGCCCGCCAGCTTTATCAAAAGGCGGATATCACCGTGGAGGGCTTTGAAAAGACCAATCAGCGGGATTTCTACGATCTGGCCGTGGGCAACGTGCCCTTTGGACAGTACCATGTCAACGACCCGGCCTACAACAAGCTGGGTTTTAACATCCACAACTATTTCTTCGCCAAGACACTGGATCAGGTGCGTCCCGGCGGCATCGTGGCCTTTGTCACCAGCCGTTACACCATGGACGCCAAGGATTCCACCGTCCGCAAGTATCTGGCGGAGCGGGCCGACCTGCTGGGGGCCATCCGCCTGCCGGAAAACGCCTTCAAAGCCAACGCCGGGACGGAGGTGGTGTCCGACATCATTTTTCTGCAAAAGCGGGACCGGCCCGCCGTGGAGCTGCCCAGTTGGGTTGGGGTGGGCGAAAATGACGATGGATTTAAGATCAACCATTATTTTTTAGAGCACCCGGACATGGTGCTGGGCACCCCCACCTCGGACAGCACCCAGTATGGCAGACAGGGCTACACCGTGGCCCCCATCGAGGGGGCGAACCTCGCCGACCAGCTTGACGGGGCCATCCGGAACCTCGCCCCGCCCGACCGGGAGCTGCTGGAGCTGGACGCGGCGGATGAACAGACCGGCGAGGTGCTGGAATCCATTCCCGCCGACCCGTCCGTCCGCAATTTCAGCTATGCGCTGCGGGAGGGAAAACTCTATTTCCGCGAAAATTCCCGCATGACGCCGGTGACACTGGGCAAAACGCCCATGGAGCGCGTCAAGGGCATGATCGCCATCCGGGACAGCGCCCGGAAACTCATCGACCTCCAACTGCAAAACGCCGGGGACGATGAAGTGAAGGCGGAACAGGCTAATCTCAACCGTCTTTACGACCAATACACCCAGAAATACGGGCTGTTGAACAGCCTGGGCAATAAGCTGGCCTTTGAACAGGATTCCGCTTACCCTCTGCTGTGCTCGCTGGAGGTCATCGACGATGAGGGCAAGCTGGAGCGCAAGGCGGATATGTTCACCAAGCGCACCATCCAGAACCGCCGCCCCGTCACCAGCGTGGACACGGCGGTGGAGGCCCTGGCGGTGTCCATCGGCGAGAAGGCCCGCGTGGATTTGGAGTACATGGCCGGTCTCATGGGCGGGCCGGACAAAATTCCTCAGATCGTGGCCGATCTGGAGGGCATCATCTTCAAGGACCCCGCCACCGGCCCCTTCGATTTTGCGGAGGGCGGCGAGTGCTGGTCCCATGGCTGGCAGGCGGCGGACGAATACCTGTCCGGCGATGTGCGGGTGAAGCTGGCCCAGGCCCGCCTCGCAGCGGAGGATCACCCGGAGTTCGCCGTCAATGTGGAGAAGCTGGAGCAGGTGCAGCCCAAGGACCTCACCGCCTCGGAGATCAGCGTCCGCGTGGGCGCGTCCTGGATCGACCCCGAATACTACCAGCAGTTCATGTATGAGCTGTGCCAGACCCCGGAACGGCTGCGGGACGGTAAGATCAAGCTGATGTATTCCGATTCCTCCGGCGAGTGGCGGGTGCTGAACAAGAGCGCCGACAGCAAGGATAACGTCCGCGTCCACGCCACCTACGGCACCAAGCGGATTAACGCCTATGAGATTTTTGAGGCGCTGCTGAACCAGCGGGATGTGCGCATTTTTGATAAGCATTGGGAGGACGGGAAGGAAGTCCGCGTCCTCAATGAAAAGGAGACCGCCATCGCCCAGCAGAAGCAGGAGGCCATCGGCGAGGCGTTCAAGGACTGGGTTTTCAAGGACCCGGAACGCCGGGAGGCCCTGTGCCGGAAATACAATGACAAGTTCAACAACATCCGGCCACGGGAATATGACGGCTCCCACATCAATTTTGTGGGCATGAACCCGGAAATCAGCCTGCGGCCCCACCAGCGCAACGCCGTGGCCCATGTGCTCTACGGCAAAAACACCCTGCTGGCCCACTGCGTGGGCGCGGGCAAGACCTATGAGATGGTGGCCGCCGCCATGGAGAGCAAGCGGCTGGGCCTGTGCCAGAAATCCCTATTCGTCGTCCCCAACCACCTGACGGAGCAGTGGGGCGGCGATTTTTTGCGCCTTTATCCCGGCGCGAAGGTGCTGGTAGCCACCAAAAAGGACTTTGAGCCCAAACGCCGCCGGAAGTTCTGCGCCCGGATCGCCACCGGCGACTATGACGCTGTTATCATCGGGCACAGCCAGTTTGAGAAGATTCCCCTCTCCCCGGAGCGTCAGAAGGCCGTCATTGAGGACCAGATCGACGAGATCATAGAGGCCATCCGGGAAGCCAAGGAGGAGGAAGAGGATCGTTTTACCGTCAAGCAGTTGGAAAAAACCAAGAAAAATCTGGAGGCCAAGCTGAAGCGGCTGACGGAGAGCAAGAAAAAGGACAATGTGGTGACCTTTGAGGAATTGGGCGTTGACCGGCTGTTTGTGGACGAGGCACACAGCTTTAAGAATTTGTTCCTCCACACAAAAATGAGCCGTGTGGCGGGCATCGCCCAGACCGACGCCCAGAAATCCAGCGATATGTTTGGCAAGTGCCGCTACATGGACGAGCTCACCGGCGGGCGGGGCATCACCTTCGCCACGGGCACGCCCATCAGCAATTCGATGGTAGAATTGTATACGATGATGCGCTACCTCCAGTTCGACACGCTGGTGAAGAACGGCCACCGCCATTTCGACAACTGGGCGGCGGATTTCGGCGAGAAGGTGACGGCTATGGAGCTGAAGCCAGAGGGGACGGGGTTCCGGTCCAAGACCCGGTTCGCCAAGTTCTACAACCTGCCGGAGCTCATCAGCATCTGGAAGGAGGCCGCTGACATTCAGACGGCGGATATGTTGAACCTGCCCACGCCGGAAGCGGAGTATGTCACCGTCACCACCGAACCCAGCGCCTTCCAGCAGGAGATGGTGGAGGAGCTGGGCGACCGGGCGGAGGCTGTGCGGAACAGAGAAGTGGAGCCGAACGAGGACAATATGCTGAAAATTACCTCGGATGGCCGCAAGCTGGCGCTGGACCAGCGGCTGCAAAATTCCCTGCTGCCCGACGACCCCAACAGCAAGGTCAATGCCTGTGTGAAGAACATCATCAAGGAATGGCGGGACAGCGCGGATATCCGGGGGACCCAGTTGGTGTTCTGCGATTTGAGCACCCCCAAGGGCGACGGCAAATTCAACGTCTACGACGATATAAAAACGAAGCTCATCGCCCAGGGAATTCCCCAGGAGGAGATCGCGTTCATTCACGACGCCAACACCGAGGCGCAAAAGGCGGAGCTGTTTGCCAAGGTGCGCCGGGGGCAGGTGCGGGTGCTCATCGGTAGCACCCAGAAAATGGGGGCCGGGACCAATGTGCAGGACCGCATTGTGGCCTCTCATGATCTCGACTGCCCATGGCGGCCCGCTGATTTGGAGCAAAGGGCCGGTCGTTCGCTGCGCCAGGGCAATAGGAATAAAAAGGTGCGGATGTATAAATATGTCACCAAGGGCACCTTTGACGCTTACAACTGGGGGCTGGTGGAGAACAAGCAGAAATTCATCGGCCAGATCATGACCAGCAAATCCCCCGCCCGGTCCGCCGAGGATGTGGACGCCACCGCCCTGTCCTACGCCGAGGTCAAGGCGCTGGCAACCGGGGACGACCGAATCCGCGAAAAGATGGATTTGGACGTGCAGGTGGCGAAGCTGAAAATGCTGAAGGCCAACCACACCGCCATGCAGTATGAGATGCAGGATAAGGCGCTGAAATACTATCCCCAGAAGATGGCCGAGGCACGGCTGTTCATTGAGGCGCTGGGGAAAGATCTGCCCGTTGTGCAGGCCCATCCTGTCAAAGAGGACGCTTTCACCATGACCGTTATGGGGCAGGTGTTCACCGAGCGCAAGGCGGCGGGCGAGGCCATCATCAAGGCGTGTATGCTCATGAGCGACCCGGAAAAACCCTTCGACTTGGGCGAGTACCGGGGATTTCCCATGCAGCTCCATTGCGACGGCTCCAAATTCAAAGTGACGATGAAGCGGAACCTGACCTATACGGCGGAGCTGTCCGACGACCCGGTGGGCAACGTGACCCGCATCAACAATGTGTTGGAAGCCATGGCCGAAAATCTGAAACGGCAGGAGACCTATCTGACCCGGTTGCAAGGCGAGCTGAAAAACGCCCAGGAGGAGGCGGAGCGGTCCTTCCCCAAGGAGGAGGAGCTGCGGATCAAATCGGCCCGCCTGACCCAGCTCAACCGGGAGCTGGAAAAGCCCAGCAATAAAGGTGCGGGTCAGCATCAGAACGGCGAGGACAGGCCGGATGCAGAGGTCGGCGGCGCGCCCGGGCGGATAGCTGCTACGCTGCCCGTGGCGGACGGCGGTAAACCGTCCATCCGGCAGGCGATCCGGGACTTCAACGCGCCCGCCCCGGTACATCCCGGCACGGATCAGGGCCAATGGAAGGAGGCGGCGCGGTGAGGCGCAGCGAGGGCCGGACGGTGGGCCTGTATACGATGGTGTCTCCCGAGGAAAAGGAGGTGATCGACCAGAAAATGGCCGCGCTGGGCAGCAATAACCTGCGGGCCTACCTGCGGAAGATGGCGGTGGACGGGTATGTGGTCCATCTGGACCTGTCCAGTGTGGTGGAGCTGGTGAAGCTGCTGCGCGCTATCTCCAATAATGTGAACCAGATAGCCCGCCGCTGTAACGAGACCCACAACCTCTATGCCCAGGACGTGGAGGACCTGCGGCGGGGGTATGCCCAGGTGTGGGAAGGGATCAATGGGCTGCTGAAAAAGTTTGAGAAGCTGTGACTGCGGAGGGCGGCAGGGTATCTTTTCGGATATCCCGCCGCCCTCTATTTTCATATGCCGCTCCACTGTTTGCCCCAGGCCGTGGCCCAGCGTTCACAATAGAGGGTATCGTATGAAATACCATGCTTTTTTCTATATCCGGCAAAACAGTGGCACCATATGATACTCGGGACTGCGATGACGATCCAGTATAAGGGCCCGAGAAAGAGACATTGGATCGTGTGTCCGTATTCATGGGCGCACAGGATGCGGGTGTCATTCGCATGATCTGCGCTGATAAAAATGAAAATGCCCAGTGACAGCCCTCCGCGATTTCCAGGGAGATAGGTGACTGCGCTGTTGCGGAACCGTTCACAGCGGAAACGCCTGCGGCAGCAGAGGAACACCAGCAGACCGGCAAGGTTGACCGACAGCCCCCAGGTAAATTGAAGTAAGTAAAAAAGTGCTCTGGGCCAGCCAACGGCGGTTGCCTTAACCATGTTCGGAGCCCTCTTTCATGCGTGATATTGGAAATAGCCCAACAGCATATCCCGCAGAAGTTCATGCCGGTCTACTTCTGTAATGAGCCGACGCACCCCTTTGTGATTGGTGATGTACGTGGGATCTCCCGTCAAAATGTAGCCGGTGATCTGGTCGTCGGGGCGATACCCCCGCTCCATCAGAGCTGCGTACACGCGGCGCATGATCTCTTTTCTCTGTGTCTGGTCCATTGTTTTATCGCCTCTTGTCAAAACGAATCGGGCCCGTCCTCGATTTCCAAAATATCCTCAATGGGAATGGCCGCGCCGTCCATGAGAATCACGACGCCCTGCAACGGGTCGATCTTTTTGATCGTCCCCAGGTTGGTGATATAGGCCCCGCCGTCTTTCTTTTCATCCGGCTGGAACCAGGTGAATACGGCCTCTCCGCCCGCTTCAAACAGATACCGCAGTTTTTCATCCAGGACGGCCTTTTCCTCCTCGGTAAGTTCCGCCCGCTCACCGGTGACGCGGGCAGTCTCCCGGATGGCCGAACCGTAGCCGGACAGGGCTTGAAAGGGCTGGAACTGTGCCGCCCGGTCCGCCATGGACATGCGGGGATGTCTGGCGGAGGTGGGGTGAGGCAGGTTGATGATGTCGTCGTACGCTCCCATGGATACGCTCTCCTGTTGATGAGCCGGTCAACCGTTCCGGCGGATCTGGATCAGCCGCAGAACATCGCGGTACAGCTCTCCATCGTCCTCCAGGTCAATCATCAGCCACCGCTGGCCATTCACTTCCCGTGTCCTGTCATATAGGAGCCGCAAATCCGCCGTGCATTCCGGGAGAATCTCCTCAACGCGCGGTTTTTCCTTCCGGCCCACCACGACCATGGCGGTAAAATAGCCCTCCCGGAGATATATCGTGCACAGCGATTTCCCTGCCTTTTTGAATTTGACGTTCCAGCCCTTTTCCATGCTGCATGAGCTGTACTCAATTATTTCAGTGCAGTGATATTTTCCCTTGATTTCCGAGCAAAACCGGGCAAACAAGGGATTTTTAACATATTCGGCGATTTCTTCAATCCCGGGTTGGATATTTTTGTCCAGCAGATCAATCATGATACTGTCCTCCTCCGTTTTCTCAGGCCCGGTGCCCGCCGATTTTAGGGAATCACTGATTTAATCCCCCAAGGGAATAGGGATGTGATAAAATAAGGA
>CATABD010000046.1 GCA_949494735.1 uncultured Oscillospiraceae bacterium | reverse complement strand
CGAAGCGCCGGGGCCTCGGTTTATTCCTGGAGGTTATGCTCGTGGCAGCAGGAGCAGTCGCCGTTACAGAACTGCTCGGGCTCGTAGGCAATGCCGTTTTTGTCGTAGTAGTCCTTGATGGCGGCGCGCACCGCCTCCTCCGCCAGCACGGAACAGTGGATTTTGTGGGCGGGCAGGCCGTCCAGCGCCTCCACCACCGCCTGGTTGGTGAGAGTAAGGGCCTCCTCCACCTTCTTGCCCTTGATGAGCTCGGTGGCCATAGAGCTGGTGGCGATGGCGCTGCCGCAGCCGAAGGTCTCGAACTTCACGTCCACGATGACGCCGTCCTCAATCTTGAGGTACATTTTCATGATGTCGCCGCATTTGGCGTTGCCCACCTCGCCTACGCCGTCGGCGTCGGCAATCTCGCCCACGTTGCGGGGGTTGCGGAAGTGGTCCATCACCTTTTCACTGTATAACATAGCTGCGTTCTCCTCTCTGCAATGCTTTCCAAACGGGAGACATGCCCCGCAGATAATTGACTACTTCGGCGGTGGCCTTGGCGATGGCCTCCACGTCCCCCATGGTGTTGTCCCGGTCCAGGGTGAGGCGCAAAGAGCCGTGGGCCACCTCGTGGGGCCGGCCGATGGCCAGCAGCACGTGGCTGGGGTCCAGCGAGCCGGAGGTGCACGCCGACCCGGAGGAGGCGGCCACTCCCTTGTCATCCAGCAGCAGCAGCAGCGACTCGCCCTCAATGCCCTCGAAGCAGAAATTGACGTTTCCGGGCAACCGCCGCCCCCTGTCGCCGTTCAGGGCGGCGTGGGGGATTGCGGACAGCTTTTCGATGAGGGCGTCCCGCAGGGAGGCCACGTAGGCGCTGTTTTCCGCCATGTGGGCCACGGCGTCGTCCAGCGCGGCGGCCATGCCCAGGATGGCGGGCAGGTTTTCCGTGCCGGCCCGGAAGCCCCGCTCCTGGGCCCCGCCGTGGATGAAGGTGAGCAAGGGGGCGCCCCGGCGCACATACAGCGCACCCACCCCCCGGGGCCCGTGGAACTTGTGGCCGGACAGGGAGAGCATATCGATGTTCTGGGCACCCACGTCGATGGGAAGATGGCCCGCCGCCTGGACGGCGTCGGTGTGGAAGGGGATGCCCCGTTCCCGGCACAGCGCGCCGATTTCCGCCACGGGCTGGATGGTGCCGATCTCGTTGTTGGCGTACATGACGGAGACCAGGGCGGTGTCCTCCCGGATGGCGGCGGCCACGTCCTCTGTCTTTACGATGCCGCTCCCGTCCACCGGGAGGAGGGTGACATCAAAGCCCTCCTTGGACAGCCGGTCCATGGTGTGGAGGACGGCGTGGTGTTCGATGGCGGTGGTGATGAGGTGTTTTTTGCCCTTCAGGGCCCCGATTTTGGCGGCGCTAGAAATGGCCTGGTTGTCCGCCTCGCTGCCGCCGGAGGTGAAGTAGACCTCCCCCGGCTGGGCGCCGATGGCCCCGGCCACCGCCTCCCGGGCGGCCTGAAGCGCCTCCCTGGCCTGCTGGCCCGGGGAGTGGAGGCTGGAGGGGTTGCCCCAGAACCGCTCCATGCCGTCCAGCATGGCCTGCCGGGCGGCGGCACAGGTTTTGGTGGTGGCGGCGTTGTCCGCGTATATCATGATGTGTTCCATCTCCTTATCGTAAGCGTCCGAGCCGTCGTGGGCGCCTTGCCGCGCGCCGCGAACAGGCGGGCGTGATATCTTTTGCTGCCGCACAAATCATATCGTAAAAAGCATACCTTGTCAATAGGAATTGTGGAAATTCTTATGGGCGCTTTCATAGGATTCCCAGGCGGCGGAAAATTAAAACCGTGGGGGGCGGAGGGCACAGCTTCTGAGAGGGGCTTTCCTTTTGGAGCGGGGTATGGTATAATCTGTTTCATAAAGGAGGGAAGCGACATGACGGCCCAGGAGCAATTGCAGCAGTGGATCAAGGACAGCGGCAATGTGGTCTTTTTCGGCGGGGCGGGCGTGTCCACCGAGAGCGGCATCCCGGATTTCCGCAGCGTGGACGGGCTATACAGCCAGAAGTACGACCAGCCGCCGGAGACCATTCTCAGCCATACCTATTTTGTGGGACACACCGGGGATTTCTACCGGTTTTACCGGGACAAGATGCTCTGCCTGGACGCCAAGCCCAACGCCGCCCACCAAAAGCTGGCCCAGCTGGAGCGGGCGGGCAAGCTCAAGGCGGTGGTTACCCAGAATATCGACGGGTTGCACCAGATGGCGGGCAGCCAGGTGGTGTATGAGCTCCACGGCTCGGTCCACCGCAACTACTGTACGAAATGCCGCGCCTTTTATGGGGCGGACTTCATCCAAACGGGGGAGGGCGTGCCCCTGTGCCCGGTGTGCGGCGGCCTGGTGAAGCCGGACGTGGTACTCTACGAGGAGGGGCTGGACCAGGACACGGTGGAGGGCGCGGTGCGGGCCATCGCCCGGGCGGATGTGCTCATCGTGGGGGGAACCTCCCTTGTGGTGTACCCTGCGGCGGGGCTCATCAACTATTACCGGGGGAATAAGCTGGTTCTCATCAACCGGGACCCCACCCCCTACGACGGGCGGGCGGACCTGGTGATCCACGACTCCATCGGCAAGGTGCTGGGAGGGATAGAGGTATGAATGAAAGAGACGGAGAAATAAAGGGGCGCGCGGGGAGCAGGGCGGTTCAGGTGCTGGTTGCCCTGGGCAAGGGCGTGTGCTACCTGGCGCTGTTCCTGGGTATGCAGGTGCTGGTGGTTCTGCCGGTGGCTGTGGCTGCCGGGGTGCAGTCGGCGATGGGCAACTGGGAGGCGGCGGAGCAGCTGTACGGCGTGCTCTATGAAAGCGCCACGGCCCTCACGGCGGTGTCCGGGCTGCTTACCATTGCGGCGGTCCTCCTGTTCTACCTGATCCGGCGGAAAAAGCTGGAGGAATCCCTGTGGCTCCGGCGGGTGGAGGGTCCGGGCCTGCTGGCCGGGGCGGCGCTGGCCCCGGCGCTGTACCTGGGAATCACTTTGGCGATGATGGCCCTTCCCGAGGCGTGGATGGACAGCTATGCCGAGGCGTCCGCCGGTGTGGGCGACGGCGGCGTAGGCGGAGTCATTGCGGTGGTGCTGGTGGCCCCGGTGGTGGAGGAGTTCATTTTCCGGGGGCTCATGATGACCCGGCTGGCGCGGGCCATGCCCGGGTGGCTGGCCGCGGCGCTGTCCGCCGCTGTTTTCGGGGCGTGCCACGGACACCCGGTCTGGTTTGCTTACGCCTTTGCGCTGGGGGTGGTGTTCGGGCTGATGGATCTGCGGCTGGGCTCCATCTGGCCGTCCATTCTGGCCCACTTGGTGTTCAACGCCATTGGACAGGTATTCAGCCTGCTGCCGGAGGACGATGGGGTGGTCATGGGGGCGTATCTGGCGCTGCTGGCGGTGGCCGTCGTACTCCCCCTCCTGGCCCGGAAGGGGGTTAAGGCCCTGTTCCGGCCCGCCCCCAGGCCGCTTCCGGCCCAGGAGGGAGGGCGGCCCGCCCAACCCGGAAACGATGATTGGAATCCCTGGGACGAATGAAGGAAATCCCCGCGGCACACCGCCGCGGGGATTCTATACCACAGAATTTATTGAAAAACAATAAAAAATACTTGACAAACGATATCGACTGTGATAGGCTCTGGAGCAAGAGGTGGTTGGAAATGGAGCGGACTTCCGTACAGAAGCTGGCCCGTGCGCTGCGGGTGATGGTGATGGTGGTTTTCGTCTGCAATCTCATCACACTGTTTTTTGTGCCCGCCCTGGCGGCGATGTTTACGGAGAACCGATGGGATGGGCAGACCATGGCGCGGCTCTTGACGGGGGAGAGAATAGGGTTTTGGATGAGTTTTACCATTCATAGCTGGAATCCCGTTATCTGGATGCTGGCGCTGACGGCGGACGACCTGTATTGGCCGGTATTGTCCCTGTTCCTGCTGTCCTGCGGCGTGTGCACCGCCGTCATCCTCTGGCAGGGCAGGCGGGTGCTGGACACCATCCTGAAAGGGGATCCCTTTGTGATGGACAACGCCAAAAGCATGAAAACTGCGGCGGTGTGCTGCTTTGCCGTATCCGGGGCGGCGCTGGCGCGGCTGGTCTGGGGGTTCGCCTATTATCGGAGCATCGCCCCGCTGCTCACCTACAACGCCCTGTTCGTCCCGATCTTTCTGATGGGCGGGCTGTTGTTCCTGGTGATGTCCGCCCTGTTCCGGCAGGCCGCCGGGATTAAGGCGGAAAACGACCTGACTATCTAGGGGGCGGCGTATGGCGGATATCCTGCATTTCCGCCCCCGCAGGGGGCGGAAAGCCTTCAAGGAGGGCGGCGTATGGCGATTCTCGTGAACCTGGACGTGATGATGGCCAAGCGGAAGATGTCCCTGGGGGAGCTGTCCCAGCGGGTGGACGTGACCATGGCCAACCTGTCCATTTTGAAAAACAACAAGGCCAAGGCGGTGCGCTTTTCCACCCTGGCCGCCGTCTGCAAGGCGCTGGACTGCCAGCCGGGGGACATTCTGGAATACGTCCCTGACGGGGAGGACTGAAACAAGATCAAAAAGACCGCGTGGCCGCCCCGGCCATGGGGGCGGCTTTTTGCGGCCCAACGCGAAAAGGAGAATACAACATGAAGCGATTTTTGACCCTGATGCTGCTTGTGCTGGCGCTGCTGGCCGGCTGTGGGACAGGCGGCGGGGAGGGCCGGGAGCTGCGCCGGATCGGCCGGGCGCTGGGCGTGGATGTGTCCGGCGGGACGCTGGCGCGGTTTGAGGACAGCCACGGCGGCTTCCACGGCGACGGGCTCACCGCGGCGGAGGTGGAGCTGGACGGCCTGGAGGAGGGGCTGGCGGACGCCCCCGGCTGGCGCCCCCTGCCCATGACGGAAAACGCGGCCCGGGCGCTTCAGATGTTCCAGGAGGAGGGCGGGGCGCCGGAGGAGGGTTTTTACTACCTCTATGACCGCCAGAGCCAGGACCCCTATGACGACAGCCAGCTCCACCAGCGGTACTCCTGGAACTTCACCCTGGCGGTGTATGACAGCGGGGCCGGGCGGCTGTGCTATTACGAATTTGACACGTAGGAGGCGGTTCCAATGAAAAAGGTGATCGGTGTGTGTCTGTTTGCGCTGTGCTTGGCGGCGCTGTCCGGCTGCGGCGGGGATATAGAGGCCGACCTGGTGTTTGTCAACGATTCGGACGCGGTGATTGTGGAGGTGGTGGTGGACTTCCAGGACCAGGGCGGAGGAAGCCGGAACGCCGACAGCAGCCCCCTGCGGCGGGGGGATTCCTTCGGCTTCGAGGCGGGGGAATACCCGGTGACCGTGTATGTGTACGACGCGCCCTTCAAGGGCTTCGGCCAGAAGAAACTGGCCTGCCTCACCATCCAGGAGGCCCCGCCCGATGGGGAGCGGTGGTATGTCACCGCCCGGGACAGGGCGGGTGGGCTGGCCCTCAGCGCGGACACCCAATGGCCCGATGGGGTGTGAGCTGGACGGATCCTTCTTGCGCTCCGGGAAAAACTGTGCTATCATGGAGGCAATTCAAGGGAAAGAGGTGCGGCTATGATTGCTTCGGAGCGTCAATTCCACATCAACTGCGAGACCGGGGACGTGGGGCGGTACTGCCTGCTGCCCGGCGACCCTGGGCGGTGCGAGAAAATCGCCCGGTATTTTGACAACCCCGTCCACGTGATGACCAACCGGGAGTACGTTACCTACACAGGGACACTGCTGGGAGAGAAGGTTAGCGTCACCTCCACCGGTATTGGCGGGCCGTCGGCCTCTATCGCCATGGAGGAGCTGGCCAACATTGGCGCGGACACCTTTATCCGGGTGGGCACCTGCGGGGGTATCAAGCTGGATGTGACCAGCGGCGATATCGTCATCGCCACCGGGGCGGTGCGCATGGAGGGAACCAGCCGGGAGTACGCCCCCATCGAGTTCCCTGCCGTGGCGGATTTCCAGGTACTTACCGCCCTGGTGGATGCGGCAAAGGCGTCGGGCCGCCGCTGGCACGCCGGGGTGGTGCAGTGCAAAGACTCCTTCTACGGCCAGCACTCGCCGGAGCGGATGCCGGTGTCTTACGAGCTGCAAAGCAAGTGGGAGGCGTGGAAGCGGCTGGGGGTGCTGGCTTCAGAGATGGAGAGCGCGGCACTGTTCACCGTGGCGGCCCACCGGGGGGTGCGCTGCGGCTCCGCCTTCCACGTCATCTGGAACCAGGAGCGCAACGCCGCCGGGCTGGACCAGCTCCGGGACGAGGACACCGAATCCGCCATCCGGGTGGGGATCGAGGCGGTAAAGCTGCTCATACAGCGGGACAGGGCCGAAAAGGGGCCTTGTTAAGGGCCGGGACCGATGAGGGTATCGTAAAATTCCGCCCTGGCCTCGGCCTGGGCGGGGGTGCGCTGCTGTCCGGGCTGTATGTCGTCGCTGACAGTGTTCAGCGCCATCAGGGCCAGATTGCTGCGCATCAGGTCGAACAGGGAGGCCAGTATGGCCAGCTCGTCCGCCGTCTTACCCCGGCCGATCCAGACGGACAGGGCCGCCGCGGCGGCCACCAGGTCGCTGCCCTGGGCCTGGGAATGGTTGAAATTACAGCACGGCACGCCGAAGCCCCCCTTCATCCCAGTGTATGCGGGAAGGGGGGAAATGGGCAGTCAAAACCGCCGGGAATGGAAAATTCCCGGCGGTTTTTCGTTTTTACAGCTTTTTTACATAGCGCAGGTCGTGACAGGGCGGGCTGTTGGGGAAGGGGATGTCGGCGCTGGTGCCGTCCCAGGAAAAGCCGTGGGCGGCATAGAACCTCCGGGCGCCCGCGTTCTCCTGGAGGACGAACACAAAGGCGTTTTGAAAGCCCTCGCCCTTCATCCGGCGGCAGGCCTCGTCAAACAGCAGCCCGCCGTAGCCCTTTCCACGCTCCCGGGGGTGGGTGTAGAAGGAGGCGATCTCCCCCCAGTCGGCGTAGTCGGCGTTGTCAAAGGTGCAGATATCACCCACATTGTAGTTGGTGGTGCGGGCGCGGCAGTAGTTCAGGCAGGACACCGGCTCGTCCCCGCGATAGAGCAGCAGGCCGCGCACGCCGTTCCGGGTCTCGTAGTTGGCGCGGAACACCTCCACCCAGCGGCCGTCGGTGATCTCCCGGGCCATATAGTCGGCGGGCACCGCGTCCACGTAGGTGTCCCGCCAGCCCAGGGCATGGATGAGGGACATGGCCTTGAAGTGTTCCTCGGTGCAGGCGTCCACAAAACGCAGTTCGTCCATAAAAACCTCCCAAATAAGCGTCCCCGCCCCAATGGGACGGGGACGCGGTACGGCGGCAGTTCCCCTTGCCCGCCCTCGCTTTCAGTCAACGCGGTGGTAATGCGGTGTGCTCAGTCACGGTACGGTTGTGCGCGGTCTGGGCGTAACGGTTACGTGGAGGGATTGAACCCCCTTGCGCCCGCCCGTAGGCGCGCCAATGATCCGGCTCATGCTCAGCCGGGGAGCTCGCGTTCGCCCTGTAAGCTACCGTCTGCCGCTGGGTTCCTTTTTCTTGAAAGAAAAAGGAACCGAAAAAGAACTTTAGATCGCTGACGGGAATGGTGTTGGCCTATAAGTGGGTATCACGGCGACGGACGCGGCTTAAATCAATTCCGTCGCCCAGTTGGCGGCCTGGATGGAGTTGTCCAGCACGCGCAGCTCCTTTGCCATCTGATCCACCTGCTTTTGCAGCTCCCGCACGTTGACGGCGCTGAGCAGCTTGATTTCGCTGCGCATCCCCCGGCGGCCAAGCTGGCTTGCGCTGTGCGCCAGATCCCGGTAGGCGCCGAGCCTCAGCTTCAGCGCGTCCCGCCGGGCCAGCAGGGCGGTGAGGCTCTCGCCGTCCACTTCGGCGCGGCAGTTGGTCAGGTTGATCCGGGCGATGAGCCGTTCCAGGTTTTCGGCGCAGCCGTCCAGCTCCCGCAGCAGCTCCGCCGGGTCCTCGGCGGGGGCCTCCCCCTCCTGAACCACGGCGTTATTGCCCAGACGCTGCTGGAGCTGCTGGATGCGGCGGTTCAGGTCCGCCCGCTCCTGCAAGGCTTCCGCTAATTTCATAAAAGGCCCTCCTTACACGCCCGCGCCCGCGGGCTCTTTTTCCGCCCCCTGCCTGGCCAGGGCCTTGGCGTTGGCCAGCATCAGCTTGATGCGGTTTTCCTGGTTGATTTTTGTGGCGCCGGGGTCGTAGTCGATGGCCACGATGTTGGAATAGGGATAATCGTCCTTGAGCTTGCGGATCATGCCCTTGCCCACAATGTGGTTGGGCAGGCAGCCGAAGGGCTGGGTGCACACGATATTGGGCACCCCGGAGTGGATGAGCTCCAGCATCTCGCCGGTGAGCAGCCAGCCCTCGCCCATCTTGTTGCCGTCCCCCAGGTAGCCCTGGACCAGCTGGTGCATGTTCTCAAAGGTGCCGGGGGCGCGGAAGCGGCTTTTCTGGAGGGCCTCGATCATATCCTTCTGGCACGTCTCAATGTAGCCCTTGAAGAGCTGGCAGAATTTCTTTTTGGCCCACAGCCCGCCGTAGATGTTCACATCCACTTCCCGGTTGAAGATCTTGAAGATCATGAAGTCGGTGAGGCCTGGCACCACCGGCTCCGCCCCTTCGGAGAGGAGGAAGTCCTCCAGGTTGTTGTTGCCCAGGGGGGAGAATTTCACGTAGATCTCCCCCACCACCCCCACTTTCACCTTCTCCTCGCCGGACACTGGGATGGTTTCAAAATCCGCCAGAATGGCGTGGAAATTTTCCCGCATCTGCTTGCGGCTCATGCCTTTTCCCGCCTGGAAGCCGTCGATGAGCTTTTGCTGCCAGCCGTCCAGCATCCGGTCGGTATCGCCGGGGGTGAGTTCGTAGGGCCGCACCTGGTTGGCGGCGTTGACCAGCAGGTCGCCGTAGAGCATGGCGTAGACCATCTTCCGCACCAGGGGGAGGGTGAGGGAGAAGCCGGGGTTTTTCTCCAGCCCGGACAGGTTTACGGAGATGACGGGGACGAAGGCCAGCCCCGCCTTTTCCAGCGCCTTGCGCAGCAGGTGGATGTAGTTGGACGCCCGGCAGCCGCCCCCGGTCTGGGTGATGAACAGGGCCACCTTGTGGGGGTCGTAGCCCCCGTGCTTGATGGCGTCGATGAGCTGGCCGATGACCAGCAGGGCGGGGTAACAGGTGTCGTTGTGGACGTATTTCAGCCCCTCGTCCACGATGCCCCGGTGGTTGGTGGTGAGCATATCCACCTTGTAGCCCTCCAGGATGAGCAGCTGCTGGAACATGCCGAAGTGGACGGGCAGCATCTGGGGCATGAGGATGGTGTATTCCTCCTTCATCTCGCGGGTGAAGAGCAGCCGCCCGTCCTTATCGTATTTCAATTCTGCCATGAAAAAACTCCTTTCGAGGGGAAAATCAGTCGCGGGAAAGCCAGTAGAGCGTCCCTTCTGAGAGGGTCATGCCAAGGGAGCGCTGGAGGGCCAGGGAGGGGGCGTTGCCCGTCACAACCTGCCCGAAGGGGATGTGCTTCAGGGCAAGCTCCCGGTTGATCATATACCGCTCCAGCACCGTGGCGAAGCCCCGGCGGCGGTATGGGGGGAATACCTCCAGCAGGCCGATGGAGCCCTCCGCGTGGAGGCCGGCGAAGCCGGCCATGGTATCGTCCAGGAAGCCGCCGAAAAGCTGGCCCCGCTCCAGAAGGAAGCGGAGGTAGTCCTCCCCCTCCAGCTTGTAGTGTTCCGACACCTCGGGGAGGTCGTCCACATTGAGCTGGCGGATGGCCAGGGCGCTGTCCGGCATGGGGCAGGGGCCGTCGCCCAGATAAACCGCCTGAAAGCTGGCCCCCTCCAGAAAAAAGTCCGTGCCAAAGTGTTCCTGCAAAAGCGGGAGGTAAAAATCCTCATGGGCGGCGATCAGGAAATCGCCCCCGGCAGGGATCAGGCCGCAGAGCAGGCGGGCGGCGTCCATATCCGCGCAGGACATGAGATAGCTTCCAAAGTCCCCGGCACAGCCGGCGGCGGGAATGCCCACCAGGGCGGCGGAGGGGGATGCGTGGAGCACGGTTCCGACGCCCCGCCGCACCGCCTCTGTCATATCCACGTAGCGCACCGGGTCCCGGCTGAATATGTCCTGGCAGACGGACAGATCAGTTGTCATGGCGTTTTCTCTCCTCCATGGCGGCTATCAGCGAACGAATGCGGATTTTCACCGCGCCCAGGTTGCTGATGTCGTCGATTTTCAGCTGGGTGTACAGCCTGCCGCCATTTTCCAGGATGGAGCGCATCTCGTCGCCGGTGATGGCGTCGGTGCCGCAGCCGAAGGAGACCAGCTGCACCAGCTCCATGTCGGGCTGCCCGCATACATACCGGGCGGCGTTGTACATACGGGCCTGGAAGGTCCACTGGTTGAGCACCTTCCGGGGGGCGTACTCCTCGTGGAAAGCCACCGCGTCCTCGCTGACCACCACAAAGCCGAAGGAGGCCGCCAACTCGTTGATGCCGTGGTTGATCTCCGGGTCGATGTGGTAGGGCCGCCCCGCCAGCACAAGGATGGGCAGGCCCTGCCGCCGCGCCTCATCGATGTACCGCTGGCCGGTGCGGTGCAGGTCCTCCTTATAGCGGTCATAGGCCTGGTAGGCCGCGCGGATGGCGTGGAGCGCCTCACGGCGGGGGACACCGAAGGTGTCGGCGAACCATTGGGAGCCGATGCGCTCGTAATCTTTGGGACGATGGAGTCCCGCATAGGGGTTGAGGAAGCGGGTTCTTTTCAGATCCGGCATATTGGCGGCCAACAACTCGGGATAGTAGGCCACCACCGGACAGTTGTAGTTGTTGTCCGAGGATTTCTCATCAAAATTATAGGACATACAGGGGTAGAAAATGGCGTCCACCCCCATCTCCACCAGCGCCTCCACGTGGCCGTGGAGCAGCTTGGCGGGGTAGCACACCGTGTCCGATGGAATGGTGCGCTGGCCCTTGATGTACAGCTTCCGGGAGGACTCGGGGGAGAGCACCACCTCAAAATTGAGCCGGGTGAACAGTTCGAACCAGAAGGGGAGGTTCTCGTACATATTGAGACCGAAGGGCAGGCCGATCCGTCCCCGGGAGCCGTTGCCGAAACCCTTGCCCTCCATGGCGCGCAGCTTCTGGTACTTGTAACGGTACAGGTCGGGCAGCTCCGCCTTTTCCTTGCCCAAAGGCCGGGAGCAGCGGTTGCCCGAGATGAACCGCCTTCCGCCGTCAAAGCTGTTGACGGTGAGGGAGCAGTGGTTGGTGCAAAGATTGCAGGTGACGGGCCTGGCGGTGTGGGTGAAGCCCTCCAGGGACTTTGCGTCCAGCAGGGCGGATTTGTCCAGGCGCAGGTCCCGGGCGGCCAGCGCCGCGCCGAAGGCCCCCATGATGCCCGCGATGATGGGACGGGTGACCTCCCGGTCCAGTTCCTGTTCAAAGGCCCGGAGCACCGCGTCGTTGTGGAAGGTGCCTCCCTGCACCACGATGTGCCGGCCCAAATCGTCGGCGCTGGCGGCGCGGATAACCTTGTAAATGGCGTTTTTCACGATGGAGATGGAAAGCCCCGCGCTGATGTCCTCCACGGACGCGCCGTCCTTCTGGGCCTGTTTGACGGAGGAGTTCATGAACACTGTGCACCGGGAGCCCAGGTTTACCGGCTTTTGGGTGAACAGGCCCAGGCGCGCGAACTCGGCGATGTCGTAGCCCAGGGCCTTGGCGAAGGTCTCGATAAAGGAGCCGCAGCCGGAAGAGCACGCCTCGTTGAGCATGATGGAGTCCACCGCGCCGTTCCTGATTTTGAAGCACTTCATGTCCTGCCCGCCGATGTCGATGATGAAGTCCACGTTGGGGTTGAAGTGGGCGGCGGCGCGGTAGTGGGCCACCGTCTCCACCAGTCCCAGGTCGCAGGAAAAGGCGTTTCTGATGAGGTCCTCGCCGTAGCCGGTGACGGCGGAGCCCTTTATTTTGATGCGGTCCCCGCACAGTTTGTAAATCTCCCTGAGTTGTTCCAGGGCGATGGCCACCGGGTTGCCCAGGTTGGAGTGGTAATAGGTGTACAGCAGCCCGCCATCCGGGGCGATGAGGACGATCTTGGTGGTGGTGGAGCCGGCGTCAATGCCCAAATATGCGTCCCCCTCGTAAGTACCGATGTCCAGCTGGGGCGGGGTGGAGGAGTTGTGCCGGGCGGTGAACGCGTCGTAGTCCGCCTGGCTTTGAAACAGCGGTGGCATAGTGTCCACCACCGATGTGGCGGCCTTACTCTCCTCCAGCAGCCGCAGCAGCTCGTCGAAGGGCCGGGCCTGGTAGTCTGAGGCGCACAGGGCCGCCCCCATGGCGGCAAAGCAGTCGCCGTCCTCGGGGAAGACGGCGTGATCGCTGTCTAATTGCAGGGTGTCCACAAACCGCTCCCGCAGGCCCATCAGGAAGTGGAGCGGCCCGCCCAGAAATACGATTTTGCCCTTCAATTCCCGGCCCTGGGTGAGGCCAGCCACCGTCTGATCCACCACCGCCTGGAAGATGGAGGCGGCCACGTCCTCCTTGCGCCCACCCTGGTTGAGTATGGGTTGGATGTCGCTCTTGGCGAACACGCCGCACCGAGAGGCAATGGGGTAGATCTTCTCATGCTTCAAACTCAGCCCATCCAGCTCGCCCACGGTGACGTTCATCAGTGTGGCCATCTGGTCGATGAACGCCCCGGTGCCCCCGGCGCATGAGCCGTTCATCCGCTCCTCCAGCGCCCCGCCGAAAAAGATGATTTTGGCGTCCTCGCCCCCCAGCTCGATCACCGCATCGGTGTCCGGGATGTAGGCGTTCACTGCGGCGGCGGTGGCATATACCTCCTGTACGAAGTCCAGCCCCGCGGCCTTGGCCACGCCCAAGCCGGCGGAGCCGGTGACCACCAGGCGCACATCCTTGCTGTGGAGCATATCCGCGATAGAGCGCAGGGTCTCACAGGCCCGCTCCCGGGCCTTGGAATAGTGCCGCTCGTAGGAGCGGAACAGCAGCTTGTTATCATCGTCCAGCACAACCACCTTGACGGTGGTGGAGCCGATGTCGATACCTACACGCAGGATCATGGCCGTCCTCCTGAAGTTGAGATCGAAGATTCACAACAGTTCAGTGGATATTATAGCGAGTTGATATGTTTTTTTCAATAGTATAGTTTGACGGTTTTTCCGCTTTTCGACAAAAGAGGACCACTGTGAAGGGTCACAGTGGTCCTCCGCGCTGCTCACGACGGTTCAGCGTTTCCTAAACCGCACTTCTCCGGAAAATACACCTGATACCAGATGAGGAAGGACAGCACGGTGTAAAGCTTGCGGTGGGTGCGTTCCCTGCCGGAGTAGTGCCGCTCCAGCAGATCCAGCAGGTACTTCTGGTCGAAGAACTCCGCCACATAGCTCTGGGAGATCAGGTTCTTGGCCCAGTTATAATACTTCTCCTCCTGCAGCCATGCGATAAAGGGAACGGGGAAGCCCTTTTTATCCCGCTTTACCCAGTCCTCGGGGAGGAGGGGGACGGCGGCCACGCGCAGGGGGTACTTGGTCATGGTCTTGCCCCGCATTTTCTGACTGCTGGGCACCCGCCGGGCCACCTCCCAGACCTCCCGGTCCAGGTAGGGAACCCGCAGCTCCAGGGAGTGGGCCATGGTCATGCGGTCAGCCTTGCGGAGGATGTCCAGCGGCTGCCACAGGTGGAGATCCAGGTACTGCATTTTGGTCAGATCGTCCGCCCCCTCAATGGCATCAAAGTAGGGCTGGGTGACGTCGTGCCAGGTGAGGGGGGAGCGGTAGGCGGGGGTAAGCGCCCGGTCCGCCTCGTCATTGCCGAAAATGAACGCCTGTCCCACAAAGGTCTGGTCAATGGGCTTGGCCGCCTTGGTGAGAAAGCCCTGGCCGTGGAACCGGGGCAGCCCCGCCACGGCCTTGGCCACCGCTTTCCGCAGGGCCAGGGGGGTTTTGCGGTACAGGCGGTAGGGCTTGGTTGTGTGGTAGGTGATATAGCCGCCGAACAGTTCGTCCGCCCCCTCGCCGGACAGCACCACCTTTACATCCTTGGCCGCCAGCTGGGACAGAAAATACAGCGGCACGGTGGACAGGTTGGCGTTGGGCTCGTCGGCGTAGTACTGGATGGCGGGCAGGGCATCGAAAAACTCCTGGGCGGAGATGGTCTTGGAGATGTTGCGCAGCCCCAGCTCCCCACACAAGGCCTTGGCTTCGCCGGTCTCATCAAAATCCTTGTTGGCGAAGCCCACGGAGTAGGTCTTGTCCGGCCGGGACAGGGCGGCGATGACGCTGGAGTCGATGCCGCCGGACAGGAAGGAGCCCACCTCCACATCGCTGATCTGGTGGGCCTTGACGGACTCTGCCACCACCTCCCGGATCTGTTTGGCCCGCTGTTCCAGGGGCATGGCTTCCGGCTGGAAGGAGAAGGAATGATAGGAGGCGAACTCGGTGTGCCCTTCCCGGTGGAGGAGATAGTGGCCGGGAAGCAGGCGGTATACCCCTTTAAAGAAGGATTCGTTGAGGGCGGAATACTGGAAGGTGAGGTAGAGCTTGAGCGCGTCCGGGTTGAGCTCCTTTTTAAAGCCGGGGTGGGGGAGGAAGCTTTTGCACTCCGAGCCGAAGAAGAACAGCTCCCCCATCTGGGCATAGTAGAAGGGCTTGATGCCGAAGGGGTCCCGTGCGCCGAACAGCTCCTGCTTTTCCCTGTCCCAGATGACGAAGGCGAACATGCCCCGCAGCTTTTTCAGCACCTCCGCCCCCCACTCCATGTAGCCGTGGAGTACCACCTCAGTGTCGCAGTCGGTGGCAAAGCTGTGGCCCAACCTGGTCAGCTCCTGCCGCAGCTCCCGGAAGTTATAGGTCTCCCCGTTATAGGCGATGATATACCGCCCGCCGGGGCTGGCAATGGGCTGCTGACCCTTTTCCAGGTCTATGATGGACAGCCGCCGGTGGGCGATGCCGCAGCGCCCGTCCACGTAATGGCCCTCGCCGTCGGGGCCCCGGTGGCGGATGGCGTCCCCCATGGCGTGGAGCGCCTTTTCGTCCGGGGGGGCGGAGCGGGTCACAAAGCCGGTAAAACCGCACATATTGAAATCCTCCAGTTCTGGGATCAGGTGGTCGCGTTCGCTTGTTTTCTTAGGATAAAGCCTCCCGGCGGAAATGTCAACTGCCGGGAAAGAATCGGGGTGGAAAATTGTCCGCGGCTGTGGTATGATTGAACGAAAACAGACGGCGGAGGTTTTCCATGGATAAGGAATGGAAGAAGTATCTGCCCCCTGCCTGCGCCGCGCTGGGGCTGGCGCTGGAGCTGGGGGCGGCGTGGGTCTGCCTGGGGCTGGACCAGGGCGCGGCGGCGGACGGCGTGCGCGCCGCGGGCGTGCTGGCGCTGTTGAGCCTGGGCGCGCTGGCCCTGCTGCGCCTTGAGGGATATGGGCGGGACGCGCTGAGCGTTATGCTGCTGCCCGTGGGGGCGGCCATGCTGGCCCGGGCGGTGTGCCTGGACTACGTCAGCCTGGATTATACCCAGTTTTTGAGCGAATGGTACGATTACTTCAAAGCAAACGGCGGCTTTGCCGCCATCGCGGGCAGCGTGGGGGACTACAACGCGCCCTACCTCTACTTCATGGCGGCCATTTCCTATCTGGACACGCCTGGCCTGTACCTCATCAAGCTGTTCTCCATTTTGTGGGACGTGGTGCTGGCCTGGGGCTGCCTGCGGCTGGCGCGTTCCCTGACCAGGGAACGGCAGGGGAGCGCCGCTCCCCTGATGGCCTTTGGGGCCGCCCTGCTGCTGCCCACGGCGGTGCTCAACGGGGCCTACTGGGGCCAGTGCGACGCCATTTACGGCGCGCTGTGCGTCCACGCCGCCGCGTCGGCCCTGGACGGCAGGAACAAAGCCTCGGCGGCGCTGATGGGGGTGGCCTTCGCCTTCAAGCTCCAGAGTATTTTTGTGCTCCCCCTGTGGGGGGTGCTGTGGCTGGCGGGGAAGGTGAAGTTCCGGGAGCTGTGGATGTTCCCCCTGGCCTATCTGGCCATGATCGTCCCGGCCCTGGCTCTGGGCAAGCCGCTGGGCGATATTGTGGGGGTGTATTTCAAACAGATGGGGGAGTATTCCCGGCTGACCCTCAACGCCCCGTCGGTCTACCAGTTTATCCCGTACAAACTGCCGCTGGACGAGCAGATGGCGTCCAGGCTGGGCATTCTGGCGGCGGGGGCGCTGGTGCTGGCCCTGCTGGTGCTGGGCTTCCGGCTGAGGGGGCGGCTGGACCGGGACACGGTTATGGCCGCGGCGGTGGTGCTGTGCGTGGGCGTGCCCTTCCTGCTGCCCCACATGCACGAGCGGTATTTTTTTCTGGCGGACGTATTTGCCCTGTGCTGGGCGTGCGCCAATCCGAGGCGGGTTCCGGCGGCGGCGCTGGTGTGCGGCGCTTCCCTGGCAAGCTACTGCGTGTACCTGCGCTTAAAATATAACTGCGTGGTGCGCCTGGGCGGGGCCGTGTTTGTGATGGGGCTGGAGGCGCTGGCTATGCTGGCGGCCTTTGCGCTGGCCCTTTGGGCGCTGGCGGAGGGGGTACGGAAACTGACAAAGGAGGAGCGCGCATGAAATTCGTGTCCTGGAATGTGAACGGCCTGCGGGCCTGCCTGAAAAAGGGGTTTGCGGAGTCTATGCTGGGGCTGGACGCCGACTTCATCTGCCTTCAGGAGACCAAGATGGAGCGGGGGCAGGCGGAGGTGGCCCTCCCCGGCTACCATGAATTCTGGAACTCAGCGGACAAGAAGGGGTACTCCGGCACCGCCATTTTTGCCCGGGAGGAGCCCCTGTCCGCCGCCTATGGCATGGACCTGGACAGGCACGACCACGAGGGGCGGCTCATCACCCTGGAATACCCGGAGTTCTGGCTGGTGGACTGCTATACCCCCAACGCCCAGAACGAGCTGGCCCGGCTGGGCTACCGCCTGGAGTGGGAGGACGACCTGCTGGACTATCTCAAAAGCCTGGACAGGACCAAGCCGGTAATATACTGCGGCGACCTGAACGTGGCCCACCGGGAGATCGACCTGAAAAACCCCAAAACCAACCGGGGAAACGCGGGCTTTTCCGATGAGGAGCGCGCCGCCATGACCCGCCTGCTCTCCTCCGGCTTCACCGATACCTTCCGCCTGCTCCACCCGGAGGAGGAGGGGGCCTACTCCTGGTGGAGCTACCGCTTCAAGGCCAGGGAGAAGAACGCGGGGTGGCGCATCGACTACTTCATCGTGTCCGAACGGTTGGGGGGCCGGGTGGCCCAGGCGTCCATCCACCCGGATATCCAGGGCAGCGACCACTGCCCGGTGTCCCTTGTTTTGAAATAGTTTCCAATGAAAAGACCGGCTCTTTCGCAAAAAAACGGGCAAGCTAACGGGGCGAAGGAGTGATGAGTTATGAGAATGGACAAAAAGGCGGTTCTGCCCATCGCCGGGGCTACCATGGCCGCCGGGGCGGCTATCGGCCTGATGATGATGCCCAAGAAGAAAAAGCACTCCGCCCAGAAGGCGGCGGGCCGGGCCATCAAGGCCGTGGGCGAGGTCGTGGAGCACTTCAACGGTTCGTTCAAGATGTGAGAAACGCCCCGCCGGCAGTCCGGCGGGGCGTTTCATATGGCAAAGCGGACGGCGCCGCCGTCCGGCCGGGCGGGGTTCAGCAGAAGGATCTCCCGCTTTTTGTCCATAGCGTAGTTCAGGGTGTACTGGGTGCCCCCCGGCGTGCCGTCAAACACCGCCAGCACCGCGGCGGAACGGTCCACCATATAGCGGTCCCGGCGGAGCATACAATAGCGGTCATAGTTCTGCTGTACCACCGTTTCCAGGTCGCAGGCGTCCAGGATGGCGCGCCAGCGGCGGCGCAGCCCCTCCGGCCATTTTTGGGCCTGGGTGGGGCAGGGAACCGCCCCTTCCACCGTCACATCCGGGAAGCAGCCCCGGAGCTCCAGCGCCGCTTCGGCGAAATACAGGTCGCAGCCCATGGCCATGCCGGAGATAAAATGCCGGAACCCCCGGCTGTACAGCCCGTCCAGCTCCCGGGCCAGACTGCGCTTGACGGCCAGGCACCGGGGGTCGCCCTCGTCCAGCCCCCAGGGCAGCTTATCCGGCCTGTGGCCGGTGAAACAGCAGGTCTGCGTTATGTCCGGCGCCACGGCGTTCCCCCCTCCGCTTGATGTTTGATACAATTGTACTATAATGAACCGGGGCTTGTCAAGGGGAAATGGAACGTCAGTTTTAAAAACGCCGGTGAGGATGGATAAAAAAGGGCTTGCAATTTTGTTCCGGCCAGAGTATAATAGCCCAGGAAACAATTGAATGAATGTCTTCAGGGCGGGGTGAAATTCCCCACTGGCGGTACAGTCCGCGACCCGCGCAAGCGGTTGACCCGGTGAAACTCCGGGACCAACGGTCAAAGTCCGGATGGAAGAAGACGCGTGACCCCTCTTGAGGTAGTGTCGCGCCTGGAAGACAGTCTTTTCAGGCGTTTCACATTATTTCAGGAGGTATTTTTTATGTTGGAAAATCTGTCAAAGCTGTGGGCGGCGGTGCAGGACAATGTGATGTTCCTGCTGATGAGCCTGGCGGTGTTCGCGGGTGTTTTCGCCCTGGCCCTGGCGCTGGAGAAGCTGTGGCTCAAGCCGGAGAAGCAGTCCCCCGCCCGCCGTGCGGCCTATGTGGGCATCTTTTCCGCCATCGCCGCGGTGCTCATGTACATAGAGTTCCCCCTGCCCTTTGCCCCCGGTTTCTACGAGATCGACTTCAGCGAGATACCGGTGCTCATCTGTTCCTTCTCCCTGGGTCCGGTGGCCGGGGTAGTGTGCGAGTTTTTGAAGGTGGTGCTGAAGCTGTTCCTCAAGGGGACGTCCACCGCCTTTGTGGGCGACCTGGCCAATTTCGTGGTGGGCTGTTCCCTGATCCTGCCCGCCACGGTGGTTTACTTCGCAAAGAAGACCAAAACCGGCGCCATTGTGGGTATGGGGGTGGGCACCGCCGTGATGACCATTTTCGGCAGCCTGTTCAACGCCGTCTACCTGATCCCCGCCTTTTCCGTGCTGTTCAATATGCCGCTGGAGGTTATCATTGGTATGGGTACCGACATCAACCCCGCCATCGTCAGCGTCAACACCCTGGTGCTGTTCGCCGTGGTGCCCTTCAACCTGCTCAAAGGCGCGGCAGTATCGGTCATTACCTTCTTCCTGTACAAGCACATTGAGCGCCTGCTGCGCATGAAATAGCACGATTCCCCTGGCCGTCGCCGCTTTTTACCCGGCCTATCCTCCCCTCCCCGGAAAGCCAGGCATATTCCCCGGCTTATCCCCATACACATGGAATTGAGTATGCGTGAGGAGGGTTCTGCTTTGGAAAACAAACTGTATGAGGATATCGCCCAGCGCACCCAGGGCGACATCTATATCGGCGTGGTGGGCCCCGTGCGCACCGGGAAATCCACCTTCATCAAGCGGTTTATGGAGACCCTGGTGCTGCCCAAGATTGAAAACAGCTTCATCCGGGACCGGGCCCGGGACGAGCTGCCGCAGAGCGGTTCGGGCCGGGTGGTGATGACCGCCGAACCCAAATTTGTCCCCGAGGATGCGGTGGAGATGGCCATGGAGGACGGCGGGGTGTTTTCCGTCCGGCTCATCGACTGCGTGGGTTACATGGTGCCCAGCGCCCTGGGGCAGATGGACGGCGAGCAGCCCCGGATGGTCACCACCCCCTGGTTCGACCACGAGATTCCCATGACCCAGGCGGCGGAGTACGGAACCCAGAAGGTCATCACCGACCACTCTACCATCGGCATCGTGGTGACCACCGACGGCTCGGTCACCGACATTCCCCGGGAGGACTATTTGGAGGCGGAGGAACGGGTCATCAGTGAACTGAAGGGGCTGGGCAAGCCCTTTATGGTGCTGCTCAACTCCGCCCAGCCCTATGGGGAGCGGGCCCAGACCCTCCAGGCGGACATCGCCGAGCGGTACGACGTGACCTGCCTTGCCGCCAACTGCCTCACCCTGGACGAGGGGGCGGTGAGCGAGATCATCCGGGCGGTGCTCCACGAGTTTCCCCTGAAGCAGATGGACCTGTTCCTGCCCCCCTGGGTGGATGTGCTGCCCTTCGACCACCCCATCAAGAGCGGGCTGTATGCCATGATCCGGGAGGAGACGGCGGGCCTGATGCGCCTGCGGGACGCGGAGGGCGCGGTGCTGGCCATGGGCGACCGGGAGGAGGTCAGCTCCGCCGTCCTCAACCGGATGGATATGGGCAGCGGGGTGGTGACCGCCACCCTGGAGCTGCCCCGGGGGCTGTTCTACTCCACCGTGTCCGAACGGTGCGGGCTGGAAATACGGGACGACGGCGACCTCATCGACCAGCTCACCCAGATGGCCGCTATGAAGCGCAGCTACGAGAAGGTGGAGGGGGCGCTGCGCCAGGTGGAGGCCACCGGCTACGGCATCGTCATGCCCGACCCGGAGGAGATGACCCTGGAGGAGCCGGAGATCGTCAAGCAGGGGGGACGGTACGGCGTGCGGCTCAAGGCGTCCGCGCCGTCCATCCACATGATGCGGGCGGATATCCGGGCGGAGGTATCCCCCATCATGGGTACCGAGAAGCAGTCGGAGGAGATGGTGGATTACCTGCTGCGGCAGTTTGAGGGGGACACAGGGAAGATCTGGGACTCCAACATTTTCGGCCGGTCCTTCCACGAGCTGGTGGGGGAGGATCTGAACGGCAAGCTCAAGCGGATGCCCGAGGAGGCCCGGGAAAAACTGCGGGAGACCCTCCAGAGGATCATCAACGAGGGATCCGGGGGGCTGATCTGCATTATATTGTGAAATACGAGGGGACCTGGGCCGGACCGCCCAGGTCTTCTTTTCTTAAAAGGATTGCGTTTCACGAGAAAGTATGGTAAAGTAACCTTAAAGCCCCATGGGGCTTTAAGCCGTGCCAGGGCACGGCTTAAACTGGATTGACACAAAAGGAGGCGGCAGACATGCGAAACAGGCCGACGTGGGGCGCGCCCGCCGTTTTGCCGCCGGGGGCGGCGGGGTGACAGGCCAGGCGATGGGCAAACCGCAGGAAACTGTGGGACGCAAAGCCATGGGGGCTACGGCGTTTCGGCGCTATGCCAGCCCGGCCGCCGGAATCTTTGCATCCGCTTTTTGGCAAAGGAAAGGTGAGATATGAAAAAAGTGAAAAAACTGATGAAGCTGGGCGCCGCCGTGCTGGTGGTGCTGGCCATGTGCGTGGGCCTGCTGCCGGTGACGGCGTTTGCCGGCCCGTCCTCGGATAAGTTTACATGTGTGTGCGGAGCAAGCTTTGACAACAATGGCAATGGAAACGAGAATGGGCTGAAGCACCACCAGCAGACATGTCCGGAGTACTTGAAAAGCATAGGCGGCGAGCTTCCCGTAGACCCTGACAAGCCGGGGACGGAAGACCCGGATAAGCCGGGTACGGAAGACCCTGACAAGCCGGGCACGGAAGACCCGGATAAGCCCGGGACGGAAGACCCTGACAAGCCGGGTACGGAAGACCCTGACAAGCCGGGTACGGAAGACCCGGACAAGCCGGGAACGGAAGACCCGGATAAGCCGGGCACGGAAGACCCGGATAAGCCAGGCACGGAAGACCCGGATAAGCCGGGCGCGGAAGACCCTGACAAACCGGGTACGGAAGACCCGGACAAGCCGGGTA
>CATABD010000045.1 GCA_949494735.1 uncultured Oscillospiraceae bacterium | reverse complement strand
AAACAATAGCATTGAAACCAACTCTGATTGTTAGGGTTATTTGGCTTTGCGGGCGTTTGTATAAATGCGAATCATATCTTCCTGGCTCAGCTTCTTCGCAGACCCAGTATGAAGGTGCCGCCGGAGCTTGTGCCCCGCTGCCCTGTCTGTGGCAAACCCATGGCCATGAACCTGCGGGCGGACGACACCTTTGTGCAGGATGGGGGGTGGCACGCTGCCGCCCGGCGGTATGAAAATTTTATTCAGCGCCATAAGGACTGCGCCGTCATTTACCTGGAACTGGGGGTGGGTATGAATACCCCTGGCATTATCAAGTACAATTTCTGGCAGCAAGTCCGCCGGAACCCAAACGCGAGCTATGTTTGCATTAACCGCAGGCAGGCGTATGCCCCGGGAGAAATCGGAGGGCGAAGTATTTGCTTGGATGCGGATATAGGCGCCGTATTATCCAAATTATAGTTTTTAAAACGGACGGCCGCCTTTTCTATATGGGAAAGGCGGCTTTTTTCATGCCCGGGCATGGCCGCCAAGGCCGATACCCCCAATTCCCAGTCAATCAGCGGTAATACATTTTCCTGTACTTTCCGCTTCGAATATGGTACAATCACAAAAAGATGATATTGTTTGGAATCGGAGAATTGCTCAGATGAGATTTTTAGGCAATAAAACAGCTATCTTACCTGATGTTGAGCGGCTGCTGCGGAAAAAGGGCCTGCTGCAGAACGGCCTCACTTTGTTTGACGCCTTCTGCGGCACCGGCTCGGTAGCCGACTATTTTAAGAAGTATTACAGGATTATTTTGAATGATAACCTCTCCTGGGCGGTTACATATTCCTGGGGCCGGATATGCGCCCATTCCTGCCGGTTCAAGAAGCTGGGGGTGGACCCATTCGTGTACCTGAACGGGAGCTGCGAGTCACGGCACGGGTTTATCTTCAATAATTACTCTCCCGGAAATTCTTCCAGAATGTATTTCACCCAGAAAAACGCAGGCCGAATAGATTACTTCCGTTGGCAGATAGAGCAATGGAAGCGGGATGGGCTTATATCGGAAGATGAGTACAAATACCTCCTGGCCTGCCTCATTGAATCAGTTTCCGGGGTTTCCAACACGGCGGGCGTATATGGCGCGTTTCTGAAAAAATGGGATGCCCGGGCGTTGAAGCCCATTGTTTTCGAACGGGTAGATGCCGCCCAGGCGCTTTGCGGCGGTTTGACGGCTTATACGCAAAAGATTGAGGATATCATCTCCGATGTGGAGTGCGATATACTTTATCTTGACCCCCCCTATACGCAAAACCAATATGGAACGCAATATCATCTTCTGGAGACGCTGGTATTGGATGACCAGCCGGCAATCAGCGCGGTGACGGGGTCGAGAAAGACGGCCCCCATGAGAAGCGATTGGTCCAAAGACATCAAGTGCCATATTTTGTTTGACAAGGTGATTGCAAAAACAAAGGCAAAGTATATTGTTTTCAGCTATAACAATGATGGCTTCATGTCAAAAGAGTTCATTGAGGCCACGCTGAAGCGGTATGGAAAGGAGGGCACATACGACTGTAAAAAAATACCCTATAAAAAGTATCAGAATTGGAAATCCCGCAACGGGAAGAAGCACTTTGAATACCTCTTTTTCATAGAAAAGAAGGACGAGCATGACGTAGTTTACGAATCGCCCTTGAATTACACCGGCAATAAGGTGAAAATTGTCCCAGCAATCAAAAGCTACGTTGTTGACGGCCGCCGCACATTTTATGACCTGTTCGGCGGCGGGTTTAACGTCGGAATCAATATGCCGGGTGAAACCGTTAAATATGTCGATATCAACCACTTCATTACGGATTTGATAAAATCCTTCAGGGAAAACGACACGTACGAGTATATATCGTATGTAAAAAAACAAATCAAGCATTACGGCCTGGAAAAGGCAAAGGCGGAAAGCTACCAGCGCGCCCGCAACGACTATAATTCGGCGCCGGCGAAGGAGCGGGACCCCCGCCTGCTGTTTACCGTCATCCTCTATGGCTACCAGCAGCAGATCCGTTTTAACAGCAGCTATGAGTTCAACAACCCGGTGGGCATGAGATGGTTCAATGACAAGGTGCTGGAAAAAATGGTCAGCTTCTCAAGAAAAATCAAAGAGTGCAGCTGCCAGTTTATAAGCGCTTCCTACGGGGATATGGAGCGGGAGATCGGCGCGGATGCGTTTGTCTACATGGACCCGCCCTATCAGCTGACCACCGGCTCGTACAATGACGGGAAGCGGGGGTTCAAAGGGTGGAACGGGGCGCTTGAGGCGGAGCTGTTTGCGTTTGCCGACAGGCTGTCGGAACGCGGCATCCCGTTCATGCTGTCCTACGTGGCTGAACATAAGGGGAAGAAAAATACCGCGCTGCTCCAATGGATTGAAGCGCACGGCTACCGTTTGATTGAACTGGGAGAGGTCACCGGCATATCCGGGAGTAAACGGAAGGAGGTTCTGATTTTAAATTATGACATACCGAAATAAGCCCCATTTTGTTATCAAGAAGAATTTGCAGAAGTCAAAGCAGACGGGCAAGTACTTCAACGACGTGGTCACGCCCCAGGTTTTAGCTGATGTGTGCGCCAGGATAACCGGCTGCGAAAAATTCACCTGTATGTATGCCGATAACGATTATGAGGACGAGTTTCTCGCGACCGGCTACAATAAAGGACGCATGGCCGTTATGCAGTACCGGGATACCGCGTATTTCATCAGTTTTTCGGAGCGGGACATTGGCGGGCGCAATTCCAGCGTCCAGAGCGTGCCCACCGCGTTCAATCTGTTCTACTCCAACCCATACCCCCAAAAAAAGCTGTACTACTATTTCTTGAATACCCAAGGCAACGCAGGGACGGATTACCAGATCCTGATGTACCGCTTGATGAAAACGGTGGGATTTGAGTTTTTAAATGCCGGCACAGCGTTGCCCATTGCCGCGTTTGCCTCCATAGAGGATATCATACACGCCCGGAAAGCAAATGCGGGTAAAAATCGAAGCAACAACTCCACTTATATTACCAAAAGCAGCACAAACCAGTATGATATCTATGGGAAAACCTATGGGGCAAATAAATATGAGACCAGTATGATGTGCTATGCGCTGTCCCTGCTGGCGCAGGCGGGCCAAAGGGTCACGCTGTACGAAGTGCTTGAGGGCGATCTGGCCGAACTGCCGGCGGCCTCTTTGGATGTGCTGGGGCGCATGGGCAAGGTGAAGGTCATACCCACAGATATGCAGCTGGAAAAGCAGTGCTTTGAAATAAACAACAGCCTGCGGTCCCCCCGGTATATCTATAATCTGCTGGGACGGCTGGGACCGAAACGCTGCGCGTTATGTGGATGCGAAATACCCGAGCTGATCCAGGGAGCCCACGTTTGGCCTGTCGCAGAAATCAAAAAGGCCGCCAGACTCTCCCCGGAGGAAAAGCTTGCGCATGCCACCGACGGGGATAACGGCCTGTGGCTTTGTGAAAACCACCACAAAATGTTTGATGAGGGGCTGATCTCAATTGACCGGGCTGGAAAGGTGGTATACCGCAAGGATCTGGATTCCCGCCACGCCGCTTTTATAGATGGAATAACCCCCGTTAAGCAGCTGCCCGGCGGATTGATGACGGAGCGCTTCCTGTACTATCTGGATATCCGCAACCAGCTTGGCTGCTGACGCGGTAGAGCTTCGCAGGGGTGAAGAAAAGCAGGGCAAGCGGCTTCCCGCTTGCCCTGCTTTGACGCCCTGCCGTTTGGTCACCCGACAAAGACTGTGCAGGTGTTGGTGATGGTGAGAATGCCGACGATGAGGGCGTTGATGATGCCGGCAATATAGGGGTTCTTGGTGGTCTTGTAGATCACGCGGGTGATCAGCGTGGAGCCGAAGAGGATCAGCACGATGGGGAAGAGCCAGAGGACGAACATGGGGTAGTTCGGGTCGGCCATGGTTTTCTGGAACCACATCATATGGTTGGTCGTGTAGTAGGTGATGTACTGGATCCAGGGCAGGATCAGCGCGGGCGCCGCCGCGAACAGGGCGCAGATCAAGCCGTTGGCCTTGCCGCCGATGCTGTTGTAGTTGAAGCAGTTGGTGGCGACGGAGCTTGCGATGTAATAGGTGAAGAAGAGCAGCACATAGGGCAGGTAGCGCAGGATGGGCGCCTCGAAGGCCTTGATGGCAAGGGTCCAGAGGCGGAAGTCCGCGAGGAAGAAATAGTCCTCCACAAATACCAGGCCATAGCCGACGGTGACGACGATAAGCGCCAGCAGGACGCTCAGCCCCAGCTTCTTCAGGGGCAGCTTCACGCCCCGCTCCGCTAGATCCAGGCCGTTCTTCTTGCCATAGGCAAAGTAGTAGGTGGCCATGCTGAGGATGGTGAATAGGCCGCAGGCGGTGGACCAGAGCCCCAGGCCCATGGCCTCGCCCTGGGCCACCGCCATGGAGTTGCCCATGCTTACCAGGGTGAGGTAGACCAGACTGCCGAATACCGCGCCCGCCAGCAAGGACAGCCAGAACCAAAGCATTCCCGTCTTATCCTTGACCCGCATGGGTTTGACGGCCTCCTCCGCGCGGAGGCAGGCGAAGGTGGGGGTAAAGAGCAGCAGCGTGGTGAAGGAGCACAGGAAGAGCGCAAAGCCGATCACGCCCACAAAGTTGAAGGCTTCCTTCCACTGCCAGACCTGGTTGGTGGGTTCGATGGGATTGGGCGCGCCCAGGGTCTTGGAGAAGAAGTCGCAGATATAGGACTCGGAGCGCGCGGAGAAGTGGGACCAGGGGTGGATGATGGGGGGGCGGTAGATGATGCGCAGGGTGTCCTTGCCGTCCACATCCTCACGATACTCAGTGTATGCCTCACGGACCTCCGACTGGGCGGGGTCGCGGCCGAAGTTCAGGAAGGTCTGGGCGGTGGCGGTCTCCATGAAGTAGGGGGAGCTGAGGGGCTTGCCGTCCGCGCTGACAGAGGTTCCGAAAAATTCGTCGTAGATGGCGGAGATCACCGCCACGTCACGGCTGCCGTAGGGATTGGCAAAATTGCCGGCGGCGTCCTGGTACAGGGGGTCGTTGCAGTGGATCAGGGCGGCGGCGATCAGCGGGGTCTCGTTCAGGTTGTCCGCCTGAATGGCGGCGTTGACGGACCAGCTGCCCATGGAGTGGCCGGTCACGCCGATGCGGGAGCGGTCCACGAAGGGCATGCGGCTCAGGGCAAGGGCGCCCTGGTACACGCCGTCCGGCGCGAGGATGAAGAAGTCCGGGGTCACGTCCGAGTCGCCGTGGTCGGGCTGGTCAATGGCCAGGACCACGAAACCCCGGCGGGCCAGTTCCACATAGTTTGCGTCGGTCATTTCCTTGTTGTTCAGATACCCGTGGCTTGTGACAATGGCGGGGGCGGGGTTATCCGCCGTGGCCGTCTTGGGTATCAGCAGATAGGCCGACATGGTGTAGCCGCTGTCGGTCTCGATGGCCAGCTCACGCATGACCACCTTGCCGCCGCTGGTCTGCACGGCGCTTACGACAATGCCGCACAGCAGCATCAGCACCAGGGACAGGCACAGGGCAATTTGCGCTGTTCTTTTGGTTTTTTCCATGAAACAACAATCTCCTCTCTTTAACATGGTTTCTTACGGCAGGTGTGACTACTGTTTACAGTATAGAATAAATAATTTCTATTAGCAAGCATTTATTCTATACAAAAAAGCATACGCCGCTTTGTTAAAATTGCCAAAAAGGCGCCGGTTTACAGTGCCTTTCTCGTGTGATATAATAAATCAATTATAAAGAAGAAGGGAGGGCAGTGCGGGATGAAGCTGGAATGGATGGGTGAGTACCGTGATATCGTCGGGGACTTCTACCGCTCCGCCAACGGCTATTCCCAGATCTGCAAGAGGGAGCTTTTTGGCGACAAGGTCTGCTTTTCCCCCTATGAAGTGCAGATCATGGAGCATATTCTGGAATATGCCGAGCAGCACAAAAATATGAAATGGTACGCCGAGCAGCTTGGCCTCAGCCAGGCCACCCTCTCCAAATATGTGCGCAAGCTGGTGGACAAGGGCCTGCTGGAGAAATACCACAAGGAGGGGAACCGAAAGGATATTATACTCATGGTTTCACCCCTGGGCCTGGAGGAGTACGCGCACTATTCCCGGCAGATGAGGGCGACGGTTTTCCGCGAATTGTTTGACCTGCTGGACAGCATGGACCCGGAGGAGCGGGGGATTGTGAAAAAGGTTTTCTCCATCTGTGGGCGCTGGCACCGCGAGAGCTTGGAAGAGCCCAAGGAGCGCCCGGTCTCACTGGTTAAGGTGGAATGATGATACTGATGATTGGGAGATGGTAGGCGATGCCGAACCGGCCAACCCTGAAAACCATCGGGCAGGCGGCGGGGCTGTCCCATGTGGCGGTATCCAAGGCCCTGCGGGATGCCCCTGATATTTCCGCCGCCACCAAGGAGCGGGTCAAAAAGATTGCGGAGGAGATGGGCTATACGCCCAACCTGGCCGCCCGGAACCTCTACCTCCAGCAGGCCAGCGCCATCGGCATGGTGGTCCCGGCCATGGGGGAAAACACCGCCTACGGCCCCCTCTTCAACGAGATCAGCGCGGCGGCGGCGGAGCTGGGCTTCTGCGTCATGCTGGGCAGCAGCCACCGCAGCAAGGAGCTGGAGGCCCGGCACTGCCGGATAATGGTGGGCAACCAGGTGGGGGCCCTCATTGTGGCCTCCTGCACCAGCGACGTGTCCCACATCAAGGCGGCCTGCGGCCCCACGCCGGTGATTTTCGTCGGCGGCAAGACCGACCCGGAGGAGGAGCACGTCCTCCTGTGCGACTACCGCCGCAGCGGGGCGCTGGCGGTGGAGCACCTGGCCGGCCTGGGCCACAGGGACATCGCCCTGCTGACCTACGGCCCGGAGAACCGCACCATTGCGCAAAAGGAGGAGGGGTTTACCCAGGCCATGGAGGGGCTGGGACTGCGCCCCCGTATTATCCGGGCGGGCCACGCGTCCGACACCATGCGCGCCGGGATGGAGGCGGTGGAGGGTCTGCTGGCCCGGGGGGCGCTGCCCACCGCACTGTGGTGCGCCAGCGACTACATGGCGGTGGGGGCCGTCAACGCGCTGAGGGCCCACGGCCTGTCCGTCCCCGGCCATGTGTCGGTGGTGGGGCACGACGACCTGTGGCCGGGCCTCTGGCCGGACGCGGGGCTGACCACGCTGCGCACCCCGATGGCGGAAATGGGCAAGGCGGCGGTGGAGCTGGCCCTGTCCCTCATCGGGCAGGGCGGGCAGGTTCCGCCCCGGCAGGTATTCCGGCCCGCCCTGGTGGTTCGGGGCACCACCGCCCCGCCTCCGCCGGGTCAGGGAGGGCAGCCCGGATGAGCCGGGCTGATGAAGGGCGGCGGGCGCCCCATGTTTTCCTGATCCTGTCGGCGCTGCTGCTGGCGGCCTCGGCATTGACCTGGCTGGTCCCCTCCGGCAGCTACGAGCGGGTTTTCGACGGGGCGGCGGGGCAGACGGTGGTGGTCCCCGGCAGCTTTGCCTACACCGAGCCCTCCCCGGTGGCGCCCTGGCGGCTTCCCCTGCTGATTTTCGAGGCCCTGTCCAGCGGCGCGGCCCCGCGGCTGACCGCCTTCGTTTTTCTGTTGGGGGGCGCTTTTGAGATCATCCTGGACAGCGGGGCGGTGGCCGCCCTGTGCGCCTGGGTAGTCCGGCGGGCCAGGCGGGGACGGGCCTGGATTGTCCCGGCCTTTGTGGGGGTCTTTTCCGTGTTCGGCTTTACCATGGGGCTGACCACCGCGTCCATCATTTTCCTCCCCCTGGGCATGGCCGCGGCCCAGTCCCTGGGCTATGACCGGCGCACCGGCATGGCCATGGTCATGCTGGGCACCAACGCGGGCTTTGCCGCGGGGATATACAACCCCTTTTCCGTGGGCGTGGCCCAGGCCATCGCGGAACTGCCCCTGTATTCCGGGGCGTGGCTGCGCTGGCTGCTGCTGGCCGTGCTGGTGCCTGCCACCAGCGTTTACATCATCCGCCGGGCGGAGCGGTCCGACCGAACCGGGGAAGAGGCCGCGCCGGAGCCCGCGCCCCAGCTGGGGGCGCGGCAGGGGGCGGTGCTGGCGCTGCTGCTGGGGACGCTGGCGCTGGTGGTCTGGGGGGTGGGTTCCCGGGGCTGGGGGGTGGGCGAGATCGCCGCAGCCTTCCTGGTGCTGGGGGTTTTGGGCGGCCTCGCCGCCGGGTTTGACGGGAACCGGATCTGCGCCTCGCTGGTGGCGGGGTGCCGGAAAATGGTCCCCGGCGCGCTGACCATTGCGCTGGCCGCCGCCCTGCGCCTGGTGCTGGCCCAGGGCGGGATTCTGGACACCATCGTCCACGGCCTGTTTCTGCTGGTGGAGGGCCTGCCCGCCTGGGCCCAGCTGCTGGGGATGTTCTACGCCAACGTCCTGCTGGACCTGCCCATCACCTCTGGCTCCGGCCACGCGGCGGTGGCCATGCCGCTGATGGTCCCCCTGGCCGACGCCCTCTCCCTGTCCCGGCAGTCGGCGGTGCTGGCCTTCCAGCTGGGGGACGGGCTGGTCAACCTGATATCCCCGGTTTCCAACACCCTGGTGGGCTGCATGGCCCTGTCCGGGGTGAGCTACCCCAAGTGGCTGAGGTACTTCCTGCCCCTGGTGGGGTTTTACCTGGCGGTGGGCACGGCGTTCATGCTGCTGGCCGGGGCCGTCGGATATTGATGATAAAAGGCCGTGGGGGTGTCCCCACGGCCTTTTTCTTTGAAAGGCGTCCCCCGGTATTGACACACACCGGCACGCATATTATAATTGCACTATACTTTCACGAGAAAGAGCTGTATGCGTTTTCCGGCGCCTTTTCGAGGCTGCCGGTATGGAATGGGAGGAGAGCACGATGAAAAAACGGGTTCTATCGGCGATACTGGCCCTGTGCCTTGCGGTGGGGCTGCTGCCCGCCGGGGCGTGGGCGGCGGGCGGGAACAGCGGCAAGTGGGGGGAGCTGGACTGGCACTATGACGACGCCACGGATACGCTGACCATTTCCGGCAGCGGGGCGGTGCCGGACCGTTCCAGCGGCGAAGCGGAGCCTCCCAACTTGTGGCAGGTCAGGACTGTGGAGATTGAGGACGGCGTGACGGGTATCGGCAGCTCCGCCTTTGAAGGGTACAACAGCCTTACCGAGATTTCGATTCCCGGCAGCGTCACATCCGTTGGGGAGTGTGCGTTTGCCAACTGCTCCGGCCTCACCCGCGTCACCTTCTCCGGCGGGGCGGCCAACATCGGGGAACGGGCGTTTTCCTGGTGTGGCGCCCTCACGGATGTAACCTTCTCCGGCCCGGTGGGCATGATTGGGGCTGACGCGTTCGAATGGTGCAGGATGCTCGCCGGCGTCACGTTCCCCGGCCCGGTGGAGGGCATTGGGGCAAACGCGTTTGAATGGTGTGAAAGGCTGGGCAGCGTGACCTTCTCTGGTGAGGTGGGCGGAATTGGGGGCGATGCGTTTGGGCAATGCGGCGCGCTGGCCAGCGTCAATTTCTCCGGCAAAGTCGGCAGCGTTGCGTCAGGTGCGTTTTCCGGCTGCGAGAAACTGACAAAGCTCTCCTTCCCGGAAGGAGTGGGCACAATTTGGGACTATGCGTTCCAGCAATGCGGGTTAACTGCCCTGTATTTCAAGTCCATTGACAGGATTGGGGGAAGGGATGTATTTTCGGGCGCCGATGAGCTGAAGGACATCTATTTCGGCGGTACGCAGGCTGATTGGACAACCTGCGGCGGCTATTCCGCCGCAGGGGCGGACGGCCTTGTGCTCCACACGGACGCCGCCGGGTTCCCAGACACCGGGGCGGGCGACCTGGAGACCTTGAAGAAGCTGATCGCCGCGGGCGTTGGCGCGGGGCGCACCGAAATCGAGCTGTTGGGGAATATTGACCTGGGCGCGGAAACCCTGGAAATCCCCAAAGACTGCAATCTGGTGTTGGATCTCAAGGGACATACGCTCAGCTCCTCCGCCAACCCCGCCATTCATATGCTGGGGGATCTCACTGTGCTGGACAGCACCGTGAACGGCGTCCCTGAGGTTCGGAATGACGGCGTCGTTGTGGACTACCAGTCCGGCAGTATCCAGGCCAAGGGGGACGCCGTCTCCATACAGCCCGGACGCACCTTCACCCTTAACGGGGGCACGATCCACGCGGAGGGCCAGGGCATTGTGTTCTGCGCCGGGCAGGAAGGGGGCGGCTGGATGCAGACCACCGCCCGGATCAACGGCGGCTTTGTGGACGCGGGGGGCAGCGCGGTCAAGGTGCTGGAGGGCAAGGAGAACCGCGCCGGGGTAGAGATTGACGGCGGCGTGCTCCGCAGCGCGGACGCCCCGGTGGTCTCCGGCAGCGAGCAGGAGGGGGAAGTCAGCACCAATATTTCCATACGAAACGCCGCCCTGATCGGCGGGAGCGGCACATCCGGCCGCCTCCCCTGCGGCATTTATCACCCGCAGAATGGTTCTGTGCGGGTTAACAGCACCGAAATATACGCCATGGGCGGCGTGGGCATCCTCATGCGGGGCGGAAGCCTGCATGTTGATGATGATCCAGACAGGCCCTCCCGCATCCATGTGGGCGGCGGCTCCGGCCAGGGGACTGTCGGCGGGGCGGGCACCATGCTGGAGGCCGGGCACGGCGTCGTCATGGACCAGCAGGCCGCGCTGTACGATTATGAGAATATCAGCGTCATCCTGTCCAAGAACCTGACGTACCTTGCTGAGTTCGACCCCCATCCCTGCCCCCATATTGACGGCGGGTTTGGGCTGAAAAAGCAGGAGGAATCCTCAGAAATACGCTACTCCTTCGGCCGCGCCTACACCGTTACGTTCGACGCCAAGGGCGGGAGCTTTGGCGTGGCCGACGGCGGGGCGGGCAGCACAACGCGGACCACCGAAACCAGCGGCAAGATAACCGGGTGGCCCGCCGACCCCACGCGGGAGGGCTTCCAATTCCGGGGGTGGACTGTCCGTTGGAGCGATGGCAGCGAACTCATGATGCCCATCGACAGGGATAACATCTTCAATTATGATACCACCCTTTACGCCCAGTGGGTTCCGGACGGCGCCTATATCATCGAGTTCTTCGAAGACGCCAACAACCCCATCCCCACCAAAACGTTTTTCACATCGCTGGGCGGCGTACTTACAAGCTGGCCCTCTTGTATTCATGGGTGTGGACGTGGTTTTGCCGGCTGGTATACCTTGCCGGCAGGCCAGGGGGAGCGGTACCCCTTTGACAGGCCCTTCACCAAAGACACCAGGCTCTATGCCTATTTCGCAGCGGGTGGGCCGGGGAGTTATACCATCACCTTTGACCCCAACGGAGGCAGCGGCGGGGGTACAGAGAATACGATTGGGGACGGAACCTTGTGGCGATGGCCTTCCGACCCCAGGCGGGAGGGCTATACATTCGGGGGCTGGAGCTGGTCGAAGGAGTACAGGATCGTCCCGGATGAGCGGTTTACCTTTTTTGACGACGCCACCCTCTATGCCTGGTGGGTCAAAGACAGCGGCTTTGCCGTTACCCTTGACCCCAACGGAGGCAGCGGCGGCATCCAGACCATAAGCACCGACGGCAGCGGGCGGGTGGTCAGCTGGCCCGCCCCACCCACCCTGGACGGCTATACCTTCGGCGGCTGGTACACCACCGGCACCGGCAGCGGAAGCCGCGCCGACTCTTCCACCACGTTCTTTGGGGACACGACGCTCTACGCGTATTGGATTAAGGACGGCGATGGCGGAAAGCCCGGCCCCGGCCAGGAGCTTACCATCACCTTTGACCCCAACGGCGGGAACATCGCCGCGGACGCCTCCACGCAAACCACCCAGGGCCACAAGCTGGCGGCGCTGCCCACACCCACCCGCGCGGGCCACACCTTCGAGGGCTGGTTCACCGCCAAGGAGGGGGGAGAGCAGGTGGACGGGGGCACCGTTTTCACGCGGGACGCCACCGTGTACGCCCGCTGGAAGCAGGGCGGGGACACGCCCGATCCTGACCAGGAGTATACCGTCACCTTCGACCCCAAGGGCGGGGAGCTTGAGGACGGGGAAAAGACCCAGGCCACCCAGGACCACAAGCTGGCCGAGCTGCCCGAACCCACCCGCGCGGGCTACACCTTCGAAGGCTGGTTCACCGCCGAGGAGGACGGGGAGCGGGTGACTGCGGACACCGTATTCACCGGGGACGCCACCGTGTACGCCTATTGGGAACGGGAGTATACCGTCACCTTCGACCCCAACGGCGGGGAGCTTGAGGATGGGGAGGCCACCCAGATCACGCAAAACAAAAAGCTGGCCACGCTGCCCACGCCCACCCGCGAGGGCTACACCTTCGAGGGCTGGTTCGCCGCCAAGGAGGGGGGCCAGAAGGTGGGCACGGACTCTGTTTTCGCCGCGGATTTCACCGTGTACGCCCGCTGGAAGCAGGGCGGGGACATGCCCAATCCCAGCCAGGAGTTCACCGTCACCTTCGACCCCAACGGCGGGGAGCTTGCGGATAGGGAGGCCACCCAGATCACGCAAAACAAAAAGCTGGCCACGCTGCCCACGCCCACCCGCGAGGGCTACACCTTCGAGGGCTGGTTCACCGCCAAGGAGGGCGGCGAACCGGTGAATACAGCTACCGTATTCACCGCGAATACCACGGTGTATGCCCATTGGAAGCAGAACGGGGGCACGCCCGGTCCCGTCCAGGAGTTCACCGTTACCTTTGACAGCCAGGGCGGCAGCGCGGTGCCTGCCCAGAAGGTGAAGGCCGGAGGCAAGGCGGCCCAGCCCAATCCTCCCGCCCGGAGCGGCTACGCCTTTGGCGGCTGGTTCAGGGACGCGGCCTGTTCCAACGCCTGGAACTTTGACGGGGACACTGTGAACGCGGACACCACCCTCTACGCGCGGTGGGTATCCACCGCGCCCCCCACCCCGGATGCCACCTATACCGTTGTGTTCCATCCCAACGGCGGCAGCGGCGGGACGTCCCTGACCACCGGCAGCGGCGGCAGGCTGTCCGCCCTTCCCGCCGCCCCCACCCGCCCCGGCTACGTCTTCGGCGGCTGGTTCACCCACCCCTCCGGCGGCAGCGCCATCAGCACATCCACCGTTTTCAGCCGGGACACCACCGTCTACGCCCACTGGATCGGCGGCGGCAGCCCTTCCATTCCCTCCGCCTACTACCAGATCTACGCTCCCAGCGCCGTTTACGGCGGCAGCTATTCCATCAGCCACACCGCAGCCGCCCCCGGCACCTCCGTCACCGTGATCCTCCAACCCCACAGCGGCTTTGAGGTGCGGCAGCTGTCCGTCCGCCGCCTGGACAACGCTTTGGAGCTTTACGTGTTCCGGGACTACAGCGGACGGTATACCTTCACCATGCCGGACAGCAACGTGGAGCTGACAATCTCCTGTGTCCAGACCTACACCGGCGGCGGCAGCCCCGGCTGGGCCGAGCCTCCCGCCAGCGCCGGGCCCGTCGACTGGTATTTTGCCAACGGCCGCATCTACCATGTGAACCAAGGCGCCGTCCCCGCCGCCAGCCGTCTCACGAGGGATATGCTCGTCTCCGTCCTCTATAACATGGACGGCGGCAATACCGGCAGCCCCACAGACTGGGCTGTCAGCAACGGCGTTATCCCCGACATCTTCCATAGCGAGCTGTGGGGGACCGACAGGCCCATCAGCCGGGAGCAGGCGGCCATGATCCTCTTCGGCTATGCCAAATACAAGGGGTATGACACCTCCCGCACCGCCAGCCTGTCCGGCTTTACCGACTATGGCCAGATCCGCGCGGTGGCCCGGCCGGCGATGGCCTGGTGCCGGGCCGTCGGGGTGATCGCGGGCACCTCGGAGCGCACCCTCTCGCCGCGCAGCCTCATGGATTGCAGCCAGGCAAACACCGTACTGTCCCGGTTCCTCTCCAACGTGGCCAGGACATAACGCCCCCTGCTGGGACAAAGCAAACCCCCTCCGGCTTCTGCTGAGGCCGGAGGGGGTTTTTTGCCGGGCGGGAAAGACACGACCGCCATCTGGGCTTGTGAATGCGGATTCCAAAGGACCAGGGGACAGGAACAATGTGCCTGCGCCTCAATCCGCAGCCCGCACGGGCTGCGTGCGCCAGACGAATTTGACCTGGCCGTCCATATCATCGCCAATGCCGGAGAAGGAGTTGTACCGCTCCGACACGGCCTTCACCGCGTCCAGCCGGTCCATCAGCCCGCCCAGGTCGCCGCCGAAGGCGTCCACCAGCTTCCGCACGCCCTTTTCGTTGAACTCCCGCAGGCCGCCGGACAGCTCCATGGCCCCGTCCCGCAGCCGGGTCACGCCGTCGATGAGGGCGGGGGTGCTGTTTTTCATGGTGAGGATGCCGTCATAGAGCTGGCCCGCCCCGGCGCTCAGGCTATCCGCGCCGTCCTTCACCGTGCCGATGCCGGAGTTCAGTTCCCCGGCCCCGGCCTGGGCCTGGGCCACCCCGGCGGTGTAGCTCTGGAGGCCCTGGTAGAAACTGTTGTAGCTGTCCAGGGAGGCTTTCAGCGCCGCCACCTGCTGTCCGGCGGGGGAATCCCCGGCGGAGGCGATGACGCCCTCCAACACCTGGGCGTAGTTTTCCGCCGTCAGTTCCGGGGCCTGCACCCCGGCGGCTTGGAGCTGGGCGCTGGCGGAGGCCAGCAGGGACTGGAACACCTGGGCCGCGCCGCTGTTCAGGGTATCGTTCTTCTCCGCCAGGGCGGTGAGGCCCTCATTCAGGGAGGCGGCCCCGGCCTGGAGCTGGGAAGCGCCCGCGCTCAGGCTGTCCGCGCCCTGTTTGAGCTGGGCGGCCCCAGCTGCCAGCTGGTCGATGCCCGCCACCAGCTCCTTGGAGCTGTCCAGCAGGGCGCAAAGCCCGTCATACAGCCGGGAGGAGCCGTCCATCAGCTGCCCCATGGCAACCGTGAGTTCGTCCAGCTTGCCGTCCAAATCGTCCAATTCGTCCAGCTTTTCATTTCCGTCCAGCTCCCCGCTGAACAGCCCGTTGGCGGCCAGGGTGACGGTGGTCTCTAAGGCAAAGCCCTCCACGTCGGCGGTGATCTCCACATACTCGGGCAGCTCCAGGTCATCCCGGCCCAGCCCCAGGCTGTCCTGGAGGCCGGGGAGGGCCAGCCCCGCCACGATGGTGCGGTCGCCGTCATTCACGATTTTGCCGTTGGAGACAGACACGTTGGCAAACACGTCGTTGTCCAGCACCACCCCGGTGAGCATGGCGAAGGGGACGTAGATCTTCTCCTGCTTCCCGTTGATGTCCACCAGCTCGTACTGGTTGTTGGCGTAGTCGAAGCGGATGGCGACTTTGCCGCTCTTGCCCGCCAGCTCCTCGGGCGTGACAGGCTGGCCGTCCAGAGTGTAGGACACCGCCACCGACACGGGCAGCTCCTGGTCGATGGAACCCTGGTAATAGATGTCGTTCCCCCGGGCGTCCCACACGCAGGCGTTGTCCCCGCCCAGGGTATAGGTCTCGTCGCCCTTCACATTTTCAATATCGGTGAGTTGGGTCGCGTCGTTCAGGAGGGCGTCTCCCCGGGTGTTCCGCACCCAGTCGCTGACGATGATCTTGTCCACCGAGCCGTCGGCGCGGGCCAGGACGTACACGGTCTCGTCCTTGATGTTTTTCGCCCCAGCGGGGGCGGCCTTGGCGCTGGATTCCAAAGGGGCGGGCCGCGCGGGGGCGGGGGTTCCGGCGGCGTTCATGGCGTATACCGTGCCGCCCAGGCCCCCCAGGGCCAGGACCGCGCACAGGGTAAGGGACATAACCTTTACAACAGGCTTTTTCATTTTGCATAGACCTCCTGGTTGGAAATTTTGGGGTGTTTGGGCTGCTTCATGCCGGCGGTGGTGGCGCAGATGAGCTTGTCGCACAGCAGCAGCAGGGCGGGCAGGGTGAAGATGACGGACGCCATGCTGATGAGGGCCCCCCGGGCCATGAGCATACACATGGAGCTGATAATGTCGATCTCGGAGTAGAGGGCCACGCCGAAGGTGGCGGCGAACAGCCCCATGCCGGACACGATGACGGAGGGGATGGAGGTGGTCAGGGCGGTGTGCACCGCCGTTTTCTTGTCCGAACCGCCGACACGCTCCGCTTTGTAGCGGGTCGTCATCAAAATGGCGTAGTCCACCGTGGCCCCCAATTGGATGGTGCTGATGCAGATGGGGGCGATGAAGGGCAGGCTCTGGCCCAGGTAGTGGGGAAGCCCTAAGTTGACGAAGATAGCCGCCTCAATGACCGCGATGAGGATAAAGGGCAGGGTGAAGCTCTTTTCCACGATGGCGATGATGAGGAAGATGGCGATGATGGACACGGCATTGACCATCTTGAAGTCGTGGTCGGTGGTCTCAATCATGTCCCGCATACAGGGGGCCTCGCCGATGAGCATACCGCCCTGGTCGTACCGCTTCAAAATACCGTTCAGCTCGCCGATCTGTTCGTTCACCGCGTCGCTGGCCACCTTGTACTCGGAGTTGATGAGCAGTAAGCGCCAGTTATCGCTCTTGAGCTTTTCGGTGACGGATTCCGGCAGGAACTCCTCGGGAATCCGGGAGCCCACCACGGACTCCATGCCCAGCACGTACTTCACGCCGTCCACGGCCTCCATCTCGTCCGCCATGGAGCGCACCTGCTTGGCAGGCAGGCCGGCGTCCACCAGCAGCATATGGGTGGAGGCGATGTTAAACTCGTCCCGGAGCTTGCCCTCGGCGATGACGTACTCCATATCCTCGGGCAGGCATTGGCCCATGTCATAATAGACCTCGCCGTTGGTCCGGTTGTATCCGTACAGGGCGGGGGGCACGACGAGGGCGAACACCGCCAGGAACACGGGGAACACCTTTACTACGCCCCCGGCCAGCTTATCCATGTTGGGGATGAGGGAGCGGTGCCGGGTTTTTTGCAGGGGCTTGTCGAACACCAGGATGAGGGCGGGCAGCACGGTGACGCAGCCCAGCACACCCAGCAGCACGCCCTTTGCCATGACGATACCCAGATCCCGGCCCATGGTGAAGGACATGAAGCACAGGGAGATGAAGCCCGCCACGGTGGTGATGGAGGAGCCTAGCACCGAGGTCAGGGTGGCCTGGATGGCCCGGGCCATGGCTTCCTTGTTGTCGTCATAGCGCCGCCGCTGCTCGTTGTAGCTGTTCCACAGGAAGATGGAGTAGTCCATGGTGACGGCCAGCTGGAGGACGGCGGACAGGGCCTTGGTGATGTAGGAAATTTCGCCCAGGAAGTAGTTGGAGCCCAAGTTCATCAGGACCATCATGCCGATGCTGGCCAGAAACACGAAGGGCACCAGCCAGCTGTCCAGCAGGAGCAGCATGGCCGCGCAGGCCAGGGCCACGGCGATGCCCACATAGATGGGCTCCTCCTCCTCGCACAGGTCCTTCAGGTCGGTGACCAGGGCGGACATACCGGAGACAAAGCACCTCTCCCCGGCCAGGGCGCGAATCTCCCGGATGGCGTCCATGGTGAGATCGGAGGAGGTGGAGGTGTCGAAGAACACCGCCATCATGGTGGCGTTCCCGGCGTTGAACGCGTCGTAGAGCTTGTCGGGCAGCAGCTCCATGGGGGCGGAAATGTCCAGGAGGCTGTCATACCACAGCACGGTGTCCACATGGTCCACCCGCTCCACCTGCTTTTTCAGGGCTGCGACGTCCTTGGCGGGCATATCCTCCAGGATCAGGAAGGAGAAGGCCCCTTTGTGGAAGCCGTCCAGCAGCTCGTTCTGGCCGATGACGGTGTCCATGTCCCCGGGCAGATAGTTGAGCATATCGTAGTTGACCCTTGTGGCCGCCATGCCAAGCGCCGAGGGGATCATCAGCAGCAGGGCCAGGATCAGGATGGGGACGCGGCACTTGACCACCGCTTTGGAGAATTTCATACAGCATACGTCCTTTCTGTCACAGTCGGTTACAAATCTTCCACCTCATAAGAGGTGACTTCAATGACGTCGGGCTGCTGGTGGTTCACGATTTTCACCGTGCACACCGCCACGCACAGGTTCAAAATGCCCTCCGCCAGCAGGGCGGCGCCCAGCAGGATGGTGAGCAGCCGGGCGCTGTCCCAGGGCCGGAATACCAGGGCCAGCCCGATGAGGCCGGCGGCTACAGCCAGCGCCAGGGTCAGCCACCAGGTAGGGATGCCGAAGCGCTTGGCGTCCACGGCGATCTGCACCTTGTAGAGTCCGTCGGTGAGGACGGCGATGCCCAGGGCGGTGAACAGGAAGTCCAGCACCCCGGCGGGCCGGATCAGCACCAGCGCCCCCAGGGCGATGAGCAGCAGCCCGAAGCCCAAATCGTACTGGAAAGCCAGGCGGTACAGATCCCGGGAGCAGTAGCCCACCAGCTTGACGGCGCCGAACAAAATCATGGCCGCCCCCAGTACCCGGCCGATGACGGCCGCGGACAGGCCGGGGTTGGCGATGCAGGCGATCCCGGCGGCGCAGAACACCAGGGACATGACGATGTAGCCGGTCTTGGCCACCCACATGGGGATGGTACAGCGGGTTTTCAAGATTCACACCTCCTTGTTTTTCCTTGTGATGGTGAGTATAGCAGGGCGGCGGAGCGCTTACCATGGGCAGAAAAAGTCCCCGTGCCCAAAAAACAGGCACGGGGATCAAGCTGTCTGAAATTCAGACACGGGACCTCCCCGTGCCTAAAAACCGGGCACGGAGGGGTTCCGTGTTGGGGGGCGTATGGTTCAGCGCTCCAAGCGCTCCAGGCCGCTCTTTTGCAGGGCGCACACCCGGCGGAAGTAGTCCGCGATATCGTCCTTCATGCCGCCGTTGAGCCAGTCGATCACCGAGCCGAAGCAGGCGCACTTGTGCAGCCGGATGAGGGCGTCCAGATCCGCCGGGGTTATGGGCTTCCCGGCGAACTCCGCCTTCAGGTAGGTGGACACGATGTAGCCGCAGCCGTCCATGAGATGCCGCTCGAACACGTCCCGGCTCAGGGAGTTGTAGATGTGGTAGACGGCCCGGCGGTTTTCCATCACCAGCTCGATGACGGCGTCGGCGCATTCCTCCACGGAGGACACGGTGGGGTGCTTTTGGATGAGGTTTTGCATCTGTTCCCCCACCATCTCCTCCACCAGGGCGGGCAGATCCTCGAAGTGGTAATAAAAAGAATTGCGGTTAATGCCGCAGTCCTCCACGATATCCTTCACGGTGATCTGGCTCAAAGGCCGCTGGTTGAGCAGCTTGAGGAAGGCTTCCTTAATTGCCCTCCGGGTAAAATTTGCCATCGCCGGCACCTCCTGGAGAATAGTCTGCCATTAGGCTACGATATGGTTGGAAAAAAGTCAAGGGGGATTTTCCGGCGGGGCCCGCCCGACGGCCAAGCGCTCAATCATGACAGCGGCTTCGGTGAAAGAAAATTGCCTGTGGCCGCAGCCCGGGGCAGGCGGATGCCAAGGGACGTAAAACCGGTTGACTTTTCGCTTGGCCCGTGGTATGATACACCAAAATTCAAAATAACAGATGGGAACCCCTTTGCCGCCGGGTAAGGGGGGAACGCCAGACCTTCTATCGTTAGGCCACAGAAGATAGGGGGACTGGCGTTATATTTTTTGGGACGGGGGGCGGGTGTGCGCATTGCGCGCGGAGGCACAGGAGCCGAGGCCATAAGGGGATTATGGCAGGGTATGTGTTGAAGCCGTCCGGCCATGCGTGACCGGGAAAGAAGCTGCGGCGTAAGTATCCGGCCGGCGGCGGGAGCCAAGGCCGGTGCGAAAGAAATATTTTTAGGAGGAAGAAATCATGAAAAAATTTATTGCGGACCCCTCTTTTTGGGAGCTGTTCCCGGATGCGGCCGTCGGCGTCCTCTCCGTAACAGGCATCAACGGGACCGCCCGGCTCTCCCCGGACCAGGCCGCAGAAGTGGCGGAGCTGCTGAAAAACGCCAACAGCACCGCGCTGTCCCACCTGGAGGAAGGCGTGGCCCTGTCCCAGAACCGGCCGGTGGCGGTGTGGAGGGAGGCATATCAGAAATTTCCCACCAAAAAGGGCGCCCGCTGCTCCATTGAGGCGCTGCTGAAGCGGGTGTCCAAGGGGGAGCCTGTGGGGACGATTGCCCCCACGGTGGACATCACCAATGCCGTCTCGCTGAAGTACGCCCTGCCCATCGGGGCGGAGGATATGGAGGCTTTTGACGGCGACCTGCATTTAGGCGTGATGGCGGGCGGGGAGGACTTCCTGCCCATTGGCGCAGATGAACCCGATCCGCCCCGGCCAGGGGAGCTGGCTTACTACGATGCCGCAGGCGCGGTGTGCCGCTGCTGGAACTGGCGGGACGGCAGGCGCACCGCGGTGAACGATGCCACCGCCGCCGAATTTATCGCAATGGAGTGTGTGGAGCCGGAGCGGCTGGATGATTTGAAGGCCGCCTTGGACGAGCTGGCCGGACTGCTGGAAAGGTATACGGGGGCTGAGGTTGTGTCCAAGGGCATAGTGAATGGCGACAGCAGGGAGATCATAATTCAGAGATAAGCGGGCTGTGAAAAATGCCTTGACCGATTCTGGGCCGTCTCAAAATTATATTGCGAATAGAAGCTGTGCCAATAGCCGCGAAGATGCGTTCGGAGGCTATTGGCACAGCTTCTTTATTCAGAACTCCACCACATCCATGGACGCCCGCTCCACGCACAAGGCGTTCCGGGCATCCAGCACCAGGGACAGCTCCGCTGTGCCGGGGCAACCTGTGCGGGGATGGAGCACGACGGCATATTGCAGGGACTGGGGATTATCCGCCATGCGCTCCAAGGCGAACCGCAGGGGCTGCGTTTCTGCAAATGCCCCGCAAGGGGTCTGCCTGACCTGAATGATCCCTTCCCCCTTTGCCGGGGGCATGGCGCGAACGGCCAGCGTACACCGAACCGCATATGTCCTTTGCGGCTCCAGCCGGATCTGGGTTGGATTGCACCCGTTCCAGAGGATGCGCTCCCCGCACCTGGACTGCTGCCGCCAAGGCAGGCGGCACCCCGGGGTCCACAGAAATCCTGCCTGCCGCTCCGCCAGATGGAGGGCGCACTTGGTGTCGGTCCCCGGCCCGTATGGCGGCGGACAGCATTCCTGCCGGCAGGGGGGTGGGCAGAATGGGGGGGAGGCCGGCGAGCAGGGGGGAGGACAGGGCCTTGGCCCAAAAGGCGGCGGACACGGGCCATGGGGTGGGGGACAGGGTGTGGGGCAAGGCGGGGGACAGGCCTCCAACACCTTTTCCAGTTTGCTTTTCAGCAGCATCTGGTTCTGAGCCACCACGTCCAGCAGGGAGGCCACGCTTTTATTTACCGCCAACACATCCTGGGGACAGGCACAGGGCTTCGTTCCGGGCAGGGTGCCCAGAATGTATTGCAGCTTCTCGCCCTCAGCGTTGATGATGTGGCTCAGGGCCAGCTCTTCCATGGCGATGGAAGCGATAATCATGGTCAGGGCTTCCTCCCGGGTTAAATCCGCCCCGTTTTGGGGAAAAGAAGGCATTGACATATCAGTTACTCCATTGTGCCGCTCCGGCGGCAGGCCGGGTCGGGTTGTGCGGCAGGGTCTCTCCCATGCCGCCGCCCCATCCTATGCGTCTGAAATCGTCCTGTTCCGCCCAGAACCTGCCGGAAAGATGGCGCATAGGATGCCGTGGGCGCTTTGCCTGGGAGAACCTGTTGGTTTGCGCCGCCGTTCCGGCGCACCCCGGCCTGGGCCCCCAGGCTTGAAAGGAGACACGTTTTTATGTCCATGCCAAGTTTTCCTAATGTGGATCCGCCCATCCAGCGGGAGGATGCGGTCAACCAGATTCTCTCCTCCATCGCCATGGAGGAGCTGGGACTGAGCCATATCCTGAACGCCGAGGGCGAGAAGCTGCAATATATCCTGGGCACCATCCCGGGCCTCAGCGGCCCTCCGGCCACGGTGAGCGAGGTGCTGGCCGCCAACGAGAGTGTTCGGGGCCTGTTGGAGACCGCCGTGCAGAACCAGCTGTTTTTGAAGGCCAAGATGCAGGGGGCGCTTACCGCATCCCCGATGCAGGGTCCCGCCGGCCCCACTGGGCCCACCGGCCCTGCCGGCCCCGCGGGCGGCCCCACCGGGCCGACGGGCACCACCGGAGCGACGGGCGCCA
>CATABD010000044.1 GCA_949494735.1 uncultured Oscillospiraceae bacterium | reverse complement strand
CGCTGGTTGGTTTTCTGCCGCTGGTATTCCTTGATAATTTCTTGGATTGCTATAGTTTTTAAAGCTTTGTCGAAAATGCCCAAATGACAAAATAAAAGGAGAGAGCCCAGGCGCGTGGAACGGCTGGAAGCGAAGCGCCGGACCTGTGTGGGTCCGGCGCTTCAGCGTTCTCAGAGGAAGGAGTAGTAGGTGAACACTTGGATTGCGGGAATTGTGAAGATCATCGCGTTAACCATTGCCCCAGGGACCGAGGACCCGGTTTTCTCATAGAGCTTGCGGGTATAAATTGCCGAAATGAACAGCATCACAAAGAAGAAGGACAAATTGTAAATTGTGGCGGAAGACCCGGGAGGGACGCGGAAGAAGGCGGCGCTTGTGCGGTATAGGCCGAGGATGATCTGGAAGAAGGCCAGGATGAACATACCGACGCAGTTAATTCCAGCCACTAACCAGGTGTTCAGGGTCTCGTTCATGTCCTTGAGCCGGGCCGAGTTGACGAGCATACTGTTGAGCAGATAGAAGGGCAGGAAATAGATGACATAGAGCAGCCAGCTGTAGTACTGCGTCTTGGACAGCCCCGCGAACATCACCGCGCCGCCCAGGGTGAACTTCATGTGAGCAGCGTCGAAAAGGTTGTAGTAGACAGTGAGCAGAACGGACACCATGCCGAACACAATCAAGGCCAGGGCGACGGACTTCAGAATATTTTTCCATCCCGTGTCCAGCCCATACAGGCTCCAGAAGGAGGTCTGGAATTTTTTCTTATCGTAGAAGAAATATTTTACCACCATAAGAGCCAGCAGAATTGCGGTGATTACAATGGCCCAGAAAGCTGTCTGCGTCGCCAGCTGCACGGTGGATAGAGGGCTGGCGGCAATCTTGCTTCCCCAGCCCACGCCCTGGGAGTATGTGCAGACGGGAATCAGAATCATAAGAGCCATAAAGACCCAGAATACGGGGGCCCGCTTGCTTTCCACGGGCTGAGGCGCCGGCTTTTGCATGGAGGCAAAGAAGGGCAGGCGCATCACGAGGTCGGTGAGCGGCAGGATCATAAAGATGAGGGCGAAGAAGGCGATTGCGCTGATCACGTCCTTGAACACCCAGCGCATACCGGTGTTGGAGCTGAGCAGGTTCACATTCTGGGCGGTGAGGGTCTGACCCTGATAGTAGGAAAATACGGTGGAGAAGAACTGGACGGTATCCTTCGCCGTCTGGACGGAAAAATAGGTATAGCCGTGCCAGCCGTGGGGGGTGGTCAGCAGGCGGAGGCTGTTACTGTGGGCGGACTCCTGGACGGAGGGGGCCAGAACATCGCCATAGAGCCCGGTCAGCTTGGTGCTGTCAAGCCGCTCCTGAGTGCCAGAGAGGTTGAGCGCATACCAAATGTCCCGCTCGACCGGGGCGCTCTGGGAGTGGAAGGTCAGCGTGTCGGGCTTGGAGAGCAGGAAGTCGGGCTGCTGCGCTCCCTTTGCCATGCCGCCGCTGATATTGCCAAGCCAGATGATATTCGCCTGAACGTCGCGCCAGACCGGAACGCCGGCAACCTCTACCTCCTTGGGCGTACACCCGGCGACATCGGAATCAAAGACGGCGATGTTGCGCACGGCGGTGTTATACTCGGCGGCTATAGCCTCCTTCATGATGTGGTAAGCGCCCAGGTCTTCCGCGCTCAAGGATGCGGCGGCGACGGCGTCCGCATTCTGTTCCGCCACCTGTTCAGGCGTTACGGCGACGCCGAACGTATCATGCAGCAGATTGAGCAGCTGATCCTGAAGGGTAAAAAATCCGGCGGATTTCTCAGCCATGCGCCCCGTCGCCGAGCCGCCCAGGGAGTGCCCGCACATACCGATGCGCGTCTGATCCACAAACCCCAAGCTGCGCACATAGTTCAGCATATCGACAGCGCCCAATAAGGAGGTGTCGTCCTCAAAGGGGCTGGGGACCTTGCTGTAACCTCTGTTGATGGTGTATTCGCTGTGCCCGTGGCCGTACATATCAAAGGAGACGACGACATAGCCGCTTTTCGCCAGCTCCATCGAGACGTTGTCCAGCCAGGACCTACTGTTGGTAAAACCGGCGTTGACAATCACGGCCGGATATTGGTTCAGAAAGCTGCCGTTTTCGTCCGTCTCCAGCGCAGCTTTGGGGATATACATGGAGGCGGATAAATCTGCCCCGTAGGGGGATATCGTCACTTCCTTGATGACGATGCTTCCGTTGTCGCTTTTGGACATATGGGTGATTATGCCGGTCAGGAAAATAATGACCAGGCATATGACTATCATGCGTTTGCTTTTATCCTTCATTTCCCTTTTCTCCTTTCGGATTCGTGCCACAGTGAATGAATGCCGACAGCATTAAACTATGAGAAATGTATCACCCCCAAAAAACAAAAAAGGCGCAACAGTCTCTGTGACTGCCACGCCCTTCTCAATACTCATGCGCAAATATTTTATTTTCACGCTTAGATTATTTTCAGCATAACAGACGCACAGCTTTTTGTCAATCTGCATTTTATTTTTTATAGAAAACCGCTAAATGTGTATTTTGGTTTTTGGCAAACTAACCAAAATGAAAAAACAATTTTTTCCCGTCTTGCTTTTTTCACCAAGGCCTGCTATGATAAAAATGCCTGATCCTTGTGCAGAGTTTGAGACGCGCAGAGCAGCCCGCCTTGGTTGCTTTGCGCTCTTTTTGTCCTTTCACGAAAAAGGGGGTAGCCCAAATGGACCGTGAACAGCTTTTGGACCTGCTGGCCGGCGGGCCGGTGATCGCCGCGGTGAAGGACGCCGGCGGCCTGGCCGCCGCCCTGGACAGCGATGTGTCCGTGGTCTTTCTGCTCAGCGGCGACGTACTCACTATTCCGGATACGGCGGCCCGGGTGCGCCGGGCGGGCAAGCGGGCCTTTGTCCACCTGGACCTGGTGGACGGGCTGGCGGCCCGGGAAGTGTCGGTGGACTTCATCGCCCGCCAGACCCAGGCTGACGGCATCATCTCCACCAAGGCGGCCCTCACCCGCCGGGGGAGGGAGCTGGGGCTGGTGAGCATACAGCGGATTTTTCTGCTGGACTCCATGGCGCTGGACGCCGTTCAGCGCCAGCGGCCCCAGGACTGTGATCTGATCGAGGTGCTGCCCGGCCTGATGCCCAAGATCATCCGCCGGGTGAGCCAGGCTGCCGGCAAGCCGGTGATCGCCGGCGGGCTTATCTCCGACAAGGAGGATGTCACCGCCGCTCTGGGCGCGGGGGCGGTGGCTGTGTCTACCACCAACCCGGCCGTGTGGAAAATGTAGTGTTTTTCCCAGCAAGCTCGTGATTTTTCCAATTTGGGAGGTCATATTATGTACGACGTATTGATCATCGGCTGCGGCATCACCGGCGCGGCCACCGCCTTCGAGCTGTCGAAATACCGGCTGAAGGTGGGCGTTTTGGAGCGGGAGAACGACGTGGCCCTGGGCACTACCAAGGCCAACTCCGCCATCCTCCACGCCGGGTACGACCCGGAGCCCGGCACACTCATGGCCCGCCTCAACGTCCGGGGAGTGGAGCTGGCCCAGGAGCTGTGCGCCAAGCTGGACGTGCCCTACCGGGGCTGCGGGTCCCTGGTGCTGGCCTTCTCGGAGGAGGAGCGCCCCACCCTGGAGGAGCTGTACCGCCGGGGGATGGAAAACGGTGTGCCGGGGCTGGCGCTGCTCACCGGGGACGAGGCCCGCGCGCTGGAGCCCAACCTGTCGGAGACGGTGGCGGCCGCTCTCTACGCCCCCTCCGCCGCCATCTGCTCCCCCTGGGAGTACTGCCTGGCGCTGGCGGAGACGGCGGTGAACAACGGAGTGGAGCTGCGCCTCAACACCGCCGTCACCGGCCTGGAGCAGACATCGGAGGGCTGGACGGTGCGTACCAGCCGGGGCGAGTTCCAGGCCCGTTTTGTGGTGAACGCCGCCGGGGTGGACGCCGCCCTGGTCCACGACATGGCCGCGCCCCACGCCTTTGACATCAAGCCCAGCCGGGGGCAGTACTACCTGCTGGACAAGAGCGAGGGGGACCGGGTGGGCCGGGTGATTTTCCAGTGCCCCAGCAAGGTGGGCAAGGGGGTGCTGGTGGCCCCCACCGTCCACGGAAACCTGATCGTGGGGCCGGACGCAGCGCCCTCGGAGGCCCACGACACCGCCACCACCGGGGACGGCCTGCGCTTTGTGCGGGAGACAGCCCAGAGGTCCGTCCCGTCGGTAAACTTCCGGGAGTCCATCCGCAACTTTGCCGGGGTGCGGGCCAACACCGCCGCCGGGGACTTCATTTTGGAGCAGTCCGCCCCCCGATTTATGGACCTGGCGGGCATCTGCTCGCCGGGGCTGTCCGCCGCCCCCGCCATTGGAGAGTATGCGGCGGAGCTGCTGGAACAGGCGGGGCTGGCCCTAGAGAAAAAGGACGGTTTTGTGTGTGAGCGCCGCCGCATCCGCTTCAAGGAGCTCACCGCCGAGGAACGCGCCGCCCTGGTGGAGAAGGAGCCCGCCTTCGGCCGGGTGATCTGCCGGTGCGAGACCGTCACCGAGGGGGAGATTTTAGAGGCGCTTCACTCGCCGATTCCCCCCTGCTCGGTGGACGGGGTGAAGCGCCGGGTGAACGCGGGCATGGGCCGCTGCCAGGGGGGCTTCTGCGGGCCCCGGGTGGTGGATATCCTGGCCCGGGAGCTGAAGCTGTCTCCGGGGGATATTGTGCAGGATCAGGCGGGCTCCTGGCTGCTGGACCGTCAGACCAAAGGAGGGAACCGGGATGTATGACCTCATCGTAATCGGCGGCGGGCCGGCAGGGCTGGCCGCGGCCTGCGCCGCCTGGGAGGGCGGCCTGCGCTCCATTTTGATTGTGGAGCGGGATAAAGAGCTGGGAGGCATTTTGAACCAGTGCATCCACAACGGCTTTGGGCTCCATCACTTTAAGGAGGAGCTCACCGGCCCGGAGTACGCCGGGCGGTTTGTGAAGCTGCTGGGAGAGACTGGAGTGGAGGTCCGGCTGGACACCATGGTCTTAGAGGTGACGGGGGACCGGCAGGTACATATGGTGGGCAAATCCACGGGCTACCGGGTGGAGCAGGCCCGTTCCATTGTGCTGGCCATGGGGTGCCGGGAGCGCACCCGCGGGGCCATCGCCATCCCCGGCGCGCGCCCCGCCGGAGTGTTCACCGCCGGGGCCGCCCAGCGGTACGTGAACATGGAGGGCTGGATGCCCGGGAAACGGGTGGTGATTTTAGGCAGCGGCGACATCGGGCTCATCATGGCCCGGCGCATGACGCTGGAGGGGGCCAAGGTGCTGGCCTGCGTGGAGGTGATGCCCTACTCCGGCGGGCTGAACCGGAATATCGTCCAGTGCCTCCACGACTATGACATCCCCCTGTACCTGTCCCACACTGTTACCGATATCCGGGGAAAAGACCGGGTGGAGCAGGTGGTGGTGTCCCAGGTGGACGACAATCGTAACCCAATCCCCGGCACCGAGATGGTGTTTGACTGCGACACGCTGCTGTTGTCCGTGGGCCTTATCCCGGAGAACGAGCTCACCCGCCAGGCGGGCATTGACATCGACCGGCGCACCAACGGCGCAGTGGTGTACGAGAATATGGAGACCTCGCTGCCGGGCGTGTTCGCCTGCGGCAACGTGTGCCACGTCCACGACCTGGTGGACTTTGTCACCGCCGAGAGCCAGAAGGCCGGGGCCGCCGCCGCGGACTATGTGCTCAACGGCCCGGACGGGTTGGACCCCGGCGTTGTCACCTCCGACGAGCGGCTTCTGACGGTGAACAACGGGGGCGGGGTGACGTATACCGTGCCTCAGCATATCCGGCCGGGCCGGGTGGAGAAGCTGTGCGGGCTGTTCTTCCGGGTGAACCGGGTGTGCAGGGACAGCGAGATTCGGGTGACATCCGGGGGCGCCCAGATCGCCCGCTTCAAGCGGGAGCACCTGGCCCCCGGTGAGATGGAGCATATCGACTTGCCCAAGGCGCTGCTGGACAAGGCGGAGGGAGAGCTCACAATCTCCATTCAGGAGGTGTCGAAATGAAGGAACTCATCTGCATCGTCTGCCCCCAGGGCTGCCACCTGAAGGTGGACGAGGAGCACGGCTGCGCCGTCACCGGAAACTCCTGCCCCCGGGGGGCGGAGTACGGCAAAATGGAGCTGACCCACCCCACCCGGGTGGTGACGTCCACCGTGCGGTGCCAGGGGGGACTGTACCCCCGCTGCCCGGTGAAAACCGACCGGGCCATTCCCAAGGAGCGGATGTTTGACGTGATGGCGGCCTTGGAGGAGGTCGCGCTCCCCGCTCCGGCGGCGGTAGGGCAGGTCGTAATTGAAAATGTGTGCGGCACCGGGGCGGACGTTGTGGCGACCCGCAATATGCCCAGCCGCAGGTGAAGGAGGGTATGAGCATGGGAAAGTACATTCTCGCGTTGGACCAGGGAACCACCAGTTCCCGGGTGATTCTGTTTGACCGGGATCAGAACATCTTAGGGGTGAGCCAGAAGGAGTTCACCCAGTATTATCCCCACGAGGGCTGGGTGGAGCATGACGCCATGGAGATATGGTCCTCCCAGTACGCCACCATGATGGAGGTCATCGCCCAGTCGGGGGTGGACCCCAGGGACATCGCCGGCATCGGCATCACCAACCAGCGGGAGACCACCATTCTCTGGGACAAGGAGACGGGCCGGCCCATCTGCAACGCCATCGTGTGGCAGTGCCGCCGCACCGCCCCCATTGTGGACAAGCTGCTGGCCGACGGCCTGGGCGAGCACATCCAAAAGACCACCGGCCTGGTGCCCGACGCCTATTTCTCCGCCACCAAAATCAAGTGGATGCTGGACCACGTGGAGGGGGCCAGAGAGAAGGCCCGCCGGGGGGAGATTCTATTCGGCACGGTGGACAGCTGGCTGGTGTGGAAGCTCACCGGTGGGGCGGCCCATGTCACTGACGTGACCAACGCCTCCCGCACCATGCTGTTTGACATACACAAGCTGGACTGGGATGAGACGCTGCTCCAGGCGCTGGACATCCCCCGGGCCATGCTGCCCCAGGTGCGCTCCTCCAGCGAGCTTTACGGCTATGCGGACGTGCAGGGGGTGAAGGTGCCCATCGCGGGCATCGCCGGGGACCAGCAGGCCGCCCTGTTCGGCCAGACCTGCTTTGCCCCGGGGGACGCGAAAAACACCTACGGCACGGGCTGCTTCCTGCTGATGAACACCGGGGAGAAGCCCTTTGAGAGCCGCAACGGACTGATTACCACCATCGCCATCGGTCTGGGCGGAAAGGTACAGTATGCCTTGGAGGGGAGCGTGTTTGTGGGCGGCGCGGTGATCCAATGGCTGCGGGACGAGATGCGCTTTTTCACGGATAGCCGGGACGCGGAGTACTACGCCCAGAAGGTGCCCGACAACGGAGGGGTATACCTGGTGCCCGCGTTCACGGGGCTGGGCGCCCCTCACTGGGATATGTACGCGCGGGGGACCATTGTGGGCCTCACCCGGGGCAGCAAGCGGGAGCATATCATCCGGGCCGCCCAGGAGTCCATCGCCTATCAGGTGGCGGATTTGGTGCGGGCCATGGAGGCGGACACCGGACTGCCCCTGCGGGCGCTGAAGGCGGACGGCGGGGCCAGCCGGGACCGATTCCTCATGCAGTTCCAGGCGGACATCATCGAGCGGGAGGTGCGCCGCCCCGCCATCCGGGAGACCACCGCCCTGGGCGCGGCGTACTTGGCCGGGCTGGCCACAGGGGTGTGGAGCGGCACAGAGGAGATCAAGCACCTGTGGATGTGCGACAACACCTTCCAGCCCGCTATGGCGGCGGAGGACCGGGAGCGGCTGCTGGACGGCTGGCGGCGGGCGGTGGGCCGCAGCCAGGAGTGGGCACGATAGCGCGGAGCGCTCGGGAGCAGGCGGCTAAGACCCGGAGCGGAGTGGACGGCTTGGCGGCCCGTGAGGGCCGACAAACGGCGCGCGCAGTCGGAGGGGCGCTGTGTGCCGGCGGTACACGTCCAGCGCCGACCGAGCCGAAGGCGAGACTTTAGACGCCGCTGCGGAGGGCGCGCAGCGTGAATAGATAGCGCGGAAAAGCGGTCGGCGAGGGAGTTTGGAGCGGAGCGAGGGCAAAAGCCCAGCCGCCGCGCAGCGGGGGCGGGTTTTGCCCGAGTCGCAGCGAAGCCGCGCGTCGCGAGCAGGCGAAGCACGACTACAGTGCGCGCAGCCGTCGTGAGCAGCGGGCTAAGCCCGGAGTCGGAGGGCTTAGAGCTAGCCGCATACGGCGCGCCACTCCCAGGATTGGCACAAAACCGCCCGGCCGGGGCCTTCCTCCTCCGGCCGGGCGGTTTTTCTTTCCTCCCCTCCCTTGTAAAATCCCCACGGCTGTGATATGATATGTCCACCCAAAATTTAGAGTAGGAGGCTGTTTGCCCATGGCTGACCAAAAGAAGATTCCCCAGCGCGACCAGATTCCCGTGGAGCACACCTGGGACACCAGCGTCATCTATCCCACCGACGGGGCGTGGGAGCAGGAGTTTAACGAGACCCAGGCCCTGGTGCGCACCCTCCCCCAGTACGCCGGGCGGCTGGGCGAGAGCGCCAAGACCCTCTATGAGTTCCTCACCGCGTTCATGGGGGCGGGCGACAAGCTGTCCAACCTGTACCGCTACGCCTCCCTGCGCCAGGACGAGGACACCCGGGTGCCCCAGTACCAGGCCATGGCGGGCAAGGCCATGAGCCTGCTGGTGGAGACCAACGCCGCCACCGCCTTCGCCACCCCCGAGCTGCTCAAGCTGCCCTTGGACACCCTGGAGCAGTTCTACAAGGACGAACCGGGACTGGAGCTGTACCGCCGGTACTTCACCATCATCCAGGACAAGAAGGAGCACACCCTGTCCGACGCGGAGGAGAAGCTGCTGGCCGCCGCCCAGGAGATGGCCCAGGCCCCCGACGACATCTACTCCAAGTTTGTCAACGCCGACCTCACCTTCCCCGACGCGGTGGACAAGGACGGCAATTCCCTCCCCCTGTCCCAGGCCAGCTTCGTCCCCTATGAGATGAGCGAGGACCGGGAGCTGCGCCGCTCCGCCTACGAGCAGTTTTACGACACCTGCGGCCATTTCCAGAACACCGCCGCCGCCGTGCTCAGCTCCGAGGTGAAGCAGCGCCAGTTCTTCGCCACGGCCCGGAAGTATGACTCCCCCCTGGCCGCCGCCGTCAGCGACACCCGGGTGCCGCCGGAGGTCTACCACAACCTGGTGGACACGGTGAACGCCAACCTGGATAAGCTCCACCGTTACGTCCGCCTGCGCCGCAAGCTGCTGGGCGTGGACGAGCTGCACATGTACGACATCTACGCCCCCATGGTGTCCGGCGCGGACAAGGTAATCCCCTTCGAGGAGGCCAAGGCCACCGTGTACGACGCCCTGGCCCCCATGGGCGAGGAGTACCGGGCCATCATCAAGGAGGGCTTCGACAACCGCTGGATGGACGTGTACGAGAACGTGGGCAAGCGCTCCGGGGCCTATATGAACGGCGTGGTGGTCCACCCCTTCGTGCTGCTCAACCAGAAGGACAACCTGGACAGCATGTTCACCATGGCCCACGAGATGGGCCACGCCGTCCACTCCTACCTGTCCAACAAGACCCAGCCCACGGTGTACCGGGACTACGTGATCTTCGTGGCCGAGGTGGCCTCCACCTGCAACGAGGCCTTGCTCATGGAGCACCTGCTGGGCAAGACCCGCGACAAGCGGGAGCGGGCCTGGCTCATCAACCACTTCCTGGAGCAGTTCAAGGGCACGCTGTACCGCCAGACCATGTTCGCCGAGTTCGAGCTGCGCCTGGGCGAGCTCAACGCCCAGGGCGTCCCCCTCACCGCCCAAAAGCTGAGCGAGGAGTACAAGGCCCTCAACGCCAAGTATTTTGGCCCCGACATGGTGACCGACGACCGCATCGCCCTGGAGTGGGTGCGCATCCCCCACTTCTACTACAACTACTACGTCTACCAGTATTCCACCGGCTACTCCGCCGCCATCGCCCTGTCCCGCCGCATCCTGAAGGAGGGCGCCCCCGCCGTCAAGGACTACCTGGAGTTCCTGTCCGGCGGCTCCTCCAAGGACCCCATCGACCTGCTGCGGGGCGCCGGGGTGGATATGCAAAGCCCCAAGCCCGTCCAGGACGCCCTGGACCTGTTCGGCGAACTGTTGGACGAGATGGAGGCCCTCATGGCGTAGGGCCGTCAAAAAAGGTGAAAGGCCCGGCGCGGAAGCGCCGGGCCTTTGTCCGTTTACAGGTTCGCCTTGATTTTCTCAATCATTTCCGTATACTCCGCCTCGCTGAGCTTCACTCTGCCGGGGTTCATCTCGAACACCCCGCCCCACTCGTAGGCGTCCTTGTACTTGGGCACCAGGTGGAAGTGGAGGTGGCAGCCGGTGTCGCCGTAGGCGCCGTAGTTCACCTTATCCGGGTGGAAGGCGGCGTGGATGGCTTTGGACGCCCGGGCCACGTCGGCGAAAAAGGCGCTGCGCTCCTCATCGCTGATGTCGGTCAGCTCGCTCACGTGGTCCTTGTAGGCCACGATGCAGCGGCCTGGGTGGCTCTGCTCCTTAAAGAGGATGAGGGTGCTGACGCTCAGCTCGCAGATATAGATGCCGAAGGCGTCCAGCAGCTCCCCCCGCATACAGTAACCGCAGTTCTGGTCTTTCATGGCCCCTCCCCCTCAGCCCTTGACGGGCACGTTCTTGGTGGCCACGATGTCCACGCCTGTGCCGCACACGTCGGCCAGCACCACCTGGCCGATGGCCACGGGGGCGGGCAGCTCAATGTCCTGGATGGCCTTCACGCAGTCAAAAATCTTCCCCTTGGGGATGTCGCCGGCGGTCTTGACCGAGGCCATGGCCAGCGTGCCGCCCCGCACCTTCACCGTGCTGGTGACGATGCGGGTGGGGTTGGTCAGCTCCTTGCGGGCGTACGCCTCCCCCCTGGGGCAGGTGTTGCCGGCGACGGCCTTGACCTCGCCGTTTTCCAGAGTGACGGTGAGCGGGCAGCCCAGCGGGCAGTTGATGCAGATCAGATTCTTCTCTTCCATCGTCTTACGCCTCCTCCAGGGTCACGGTGATGCCGTCCGCCTCGGGATGGTCCGTCAGCAGGCTGGTCTTGAGGATCACGGTCTCCATCTCGCCGGGGGCCAGCACCGGGCGCTTGCGGCTGAACACACAGGCGTCCCCCGCGTACACCGCAACCTTCTTGTTCTTGTACACATTACCCACCCGGAAACGCAGGGTCACGGTGTCCCCCGCCGCCCCGGGCCGGATGGCCACGGGCACGGTATAACGCACGCCGTTGGCGCACTTGATGGGCAGGGCCTTGTGCTCCTCCTCCCTGCACCCGGCGGCGATGTAGCCGGCGGCCTGCCGGCCCGCGGCCCCCGCCTCCTCGGACACATAGTCCACCAGGTCGTGGACGTGGAGCACGTTGCCCGCGGCGAACACGCCGGGTATGCTGGTCTCCAGGCTCTCGTTGACGGTGGGGCCGTTGGTGATGGGGTTGAGCTCCACCCCGGCGGAGCGGCTCAGCTCGTTCTCCGGGATGAGGCCGCAGGAGAGCAGCAGGGTGTCGCACTCATAGCGCTCCTCGGTGCCGGGGATGGGGCGGTTATTCCCGTCCACCTGGGCGATGGTGACGGCCTCCACGCGCTTTTTGCCCTCGATGTCCACCACCGTGTGGCTCAGCTTCAGGGGGATACCGTAGTCGTCCAGGCACTGGACGATGTTCCGCTTCAGCCCGCCGGAATAGGGCATCAGCTCCGCCACCACCTGTACCTGGGCGCCCTCCAGGGTCATACGGCGGGCCATGATGAGCCCGATGTCCCCGGAGCCCAGGATGACCACTTTCCGCCCGGGCATGTAGCCCTCCATGTTCACCAGCCGCTGGGCGGTGCCTGCGGTGTAGATGCCCGCCGGGCGGCAGCCGGGAATGCTCAGCGCGCCCCGGGGCCGCTCCCGGCAGCCCATGGCCAGGATGACCGCCTTGGGGTGGAGCTGGAACAGCCCGTCCTCCCGGTTCATGGCGGTGACGGTCTTGTCCGCCGCCAGATCCAGCACCATGGTGTTCAGCTTATAGGGGATGTCCAGCTTTTTGACCTGCTCGATGAACCGCCCGGCGTACTCAGGGCCGGTGAGTTCCTCCTTGAAGGTGTGCAGGCCGAAGCCGTTGTGGATGCACTGGTTCAGGATGCCGCCCAGCTCGTTGTCCCGCTCCAGGATGAGGATATCCCGCAATCCCGCCTCGTGGGCGGCCACCGCCGCGGCCAGCCCCGCGGGGCCGCCGCCGATGATGACAAGTTCATATTCTCTCATGGTTTCAGCCCCTCCCTCAGATGGCGTCCTTGTTGACGCCCACAATCAGCTCGGACCCCGCGCCCGCCTTGGTGATGGCGCTCTGGTCCACGCCCAGCTCCCGGGCCAGGATCTCCATGACCCTGGGGGAGCAGAAGCCGCCCTGGCACCGGCCCATACCGGCCCGGACCCGGCGCTTCACGCCGTCTACGCTGCGGGCCCCCGGCACGCGGCGGATGGCGTCCACAATCTCGCCCTCGGTGACGGTCTCGCAGCGGCAGATGACGGTGCCGTAGGCGGGGTTCTCCCGGATCAAGGCGGCGTGGGCCTCTGCGTCCAGCCCTTTGGGATCCAGGATGCCCTTCCGCTTGGCCTCAAAATTGGGATTTTCCTCCAACTTGAGGATATCCCTCACGATGCCGGATACCATCACGCCGATGGCGGGGGCGGAGGACAGGCCGGGGGACTCGATGCCCGCGCAGTCCACAAAGCCGGGCTGGACCTCGCCGATGAAGAACTCATGGCGGGCCTCATGGGCCCGCAGGCCCGCGAAGCTGGTGATGGTCTGGCGCAGGGGCACGTCCTTCACCGCAAGGCCGCACTTGGCGCGCACCTCGTCCAGCCCCGCCTGGGTGGTGGCCACCCCCTCCTTGTCCTCAATGTCGATGGCGGTGGGGCCCACGATGATATTGCCGTGGACGGTGGGGGCCACCAGCACGCCCTTGCCGAACTTGCCGGGCAGCTGGAAAATGGTGTGGCTCACATGGCCCTGGGCCGAGTGGTCCAGCAGGAAATAGTCGCCCCGGCGGGGGGTGATGGTCATGGCGTCCTCCGACACCATGTTGTGCAGCTTGTCGGCGTACACGCCCGCGGCGTTCACCACCACCTTGGCCTCCACGTCCCCCCGGGTGGTGGACAGCTTCCAGCCGCCGTCCGTCTTCCCAATGCCGGTGACCTCGGTGTCGAACTGGAACCTTACGCCGTTGCGGGCGGCGTTCTCCGCCAGGGCGAAGGTGAGCCCGAAGGGGCACACGATGGCCCCGGTGGGGGCGTACAGGGCGGCCACCGCCTGGTCGCTGATGTTGGGTTCCATCCGGACCAGCTCGTCCCGCTCCACGATGCGCAGGCCCTCCACCCCGTTGGCCACGCCGTTTTCATACAGCTTGTTCAGCGCCGGGCGGTCGTCCTCGCTGACCATGACCACAAGGCTGCCGTTGTTCTCATAGGGGAAGTCCAGCTCCTTGGACAAAGCGGGCATCAGGCGGCTGCCCTCCACGTTCAGCTTGGCCATCAGCGAGCCGTTGGCCGCGTCGTACCCCGCGTGGACGATGGCGCTGTTGGCCTTGGAGGTGCCGCAGCACACATCCTCCTCCCGCTCCAGCACCAGCACGTCCGCCTTATAGCGGGACACTTCCCTGGCAATGGCGCAGCCGGACACCCCCGCGCCGATGATGACGATATCAACCATGCAAGTTCACTCCTCCTCTAATACTTTTTCCAAAACCGGACGCTCCGGTTGAAAGGCGTTTTTGCGCTTCCGGCGGCGGGCCTCAGTCCTCCTTGGCCCAGCCGTACGCCCTGGTAACCGCCCGGCTCCAGCCCTTGCAGCGCTTCGCCCGCTCCTCCTGGCCGATGGCGGGCTCGAAAACGCGGTCGATGGCCCAGTTCTTGAGCACGTCCTCCTTGCCGGACCAATAGCCCACCGCCAGGCCGGCCAGATAGGCCGCGCCCATGGCGGTGGTCTCCACGCACATGGGGCGGTTGACGGGCGCGCCGCTGATGTCGGCCTGCATCTGCATCAGCAGGTTGTTGGCGCTGGCCCCGCCGTCCACCTTCAGGGCGGACAGCTCAATGCCGGAATCCGCCCGCATGGCCTGGAGCACGTCGTTGACCTGGTAGGCCATGGATTCCAGGGTGGCGCGGATGATATGGTACTTGTTCACCCCCCGGGTGATGCCCACGATGGCCCCCCGGGCATACTGGTCCCAGTGGGGCGCGCCCAGGCCGGTGAATGCGGGCACCACGTAGCAGCCGTTGGTGTCCTTCACCTTGCGGGCCATGTACTCGGAGTCGGGGGAGCTGTCGATCATGCGCATCTCGTCCCGCAGCCACTGGATGGACGCCCCAGCCACAAAAATGGACCCCTCCAGGGCATAGGTGACCTTGCCGTCCAGCCCCCAGGCGATGGTGGTCACCAGCCCGTTGCCGGAGAACACCGGCTTTTCCCCCGTGTTCATCAGCAGGAAGCAGCCCGTGCCGTAGGTGTTCTTGGCCTCGCCGGGGGTGAAGCAGGTCTGGCCGAACAGGGCGGCCTGCTGGTCCCCCGCCGCGCCGGCGATGGGGATGGGCCCGCCGAAGAACTGGGGGTCGGCCTCGCCGTACACGCAGCTGGAGGGCTTTGCCTGGGGCAGCATGGAGCGGGGGATGTCCAGCTCCTTGAGAATATCCCCGTCCCACTCCAGGGTGTTGATGTTGAAGAGCATGGTGCGCGCGGCGTTGGAGTAGTCGGTGACGTGGACCCGGCCGTGGGTCAGCTTCCAGATCAGCCAGGTCTCCACCGTGCCGAAGAGCAGCTCGCCCTTTTCCGCCCGCTCCCGGGCGCCGGGGACATTTTCCAGCAGCCAGCGCAGCTTGGTGCCGGAGAAATAGGCGTCGATGACCAGCCCCGTCTTGGCCCGGATCGTGTCCACCAGCCCCTTGTCCTTCAGCGAGTCGCAATACTCGGCGGTGCGGCGGCACTGCCAGACGATGGCCCGGTGGATGGGCTCGCCGGTTTGCTTATCCCACACGATGGTGGTCTCCCGCTGGTTGGTGATGCCGATGGCGGCGATGTCCGCGGCGGTGGCGTTCAGGTTTTTCATGGCCTCCTGGGCCACCTCCAGCTGGGTGGACCAGATCTCCTCCGCGTCGTGCTCCACCCACCCCGGCTTGGGGAAAAACTGGGTGAACTCCTTCTGGGCCACGCTGCACATCTCACCCCGCTCGTTGAACAGAATGCAGCGGTTACTGGTGGTGCCCGCATCCAGTGCCATTACATACTTTCCCATAAGCACGTCCCTCCTTATATATCTCTTCGCGTTGCAAAAGCCGAAAAAGAAACAAGCGCACCCTGTAAAACAGCGGCTTCCCACTGTCTCAACGCTGCACGCTCCCCTCAAAGGTTCATGGTATTCAGTTTGTCCCGCCCCGCCCGGCCATGCGGCGCCGGACCTTTTTTGCTGGTCTTAATTTACCACATATCAGATGGGCAATCAATGTTTTTCCGCATTCTCCCGTAAAATTGGATAAACCGCACAAAGCACTCCTCTTATTTTTTGGCATAATACACAACCTTTTTGGCGAGCCCCCCTCCCCCTGCTCTGCCGGGGGAGGGGGGCCTGACGTTCACTTCACCGCCATCACCAGCACCTGGCAGGGGTTCCACTCGTCCCACAGGGTGGGGAGGCACTCCAGCTCGGTAAAGCCCACCGCCCGGTAAAAGGCGTTGGTGCGGTCATACTCGGGGTAACGCCCCTCCTGAACGGTCTTGACCTGGAGGAAGGCGTACCCCCGCCCCCTGGCATAGCGGTACAGCGCCCCAAACAGCCGCCGGCCCACCCCGGCGCGGTGCCGCTCCGGCAGCACGCCCATGACGTAGACCTCCGCCGCCTTGGGGGCGGTCTCCTTCAGCGCGGCGAAGCCCGCCGCCTTGCCGTCCTCCACTGCCGCCCAGAAGGGCAGCCCCCGGCTGACCCGGACATACTCCGCCGTGCTGTCCGGCAGGCCGAACCACTCGGGCAGGCCGGACAGCACCGATGCCGCGGCGGCCTCCTTTTCCCCCGGATCCTCCACCGGGCGCACGCATACCGCCGCCCCCGGCCGGGCGCAGTATTCCTCAAAGGCGTCCCGGTCCAGCCGGAAGGTGAGCCCATCGTAGGTCTCCCCCTGCACCTGCCGGATACCCTCCTTGCGGCGGCACTCCCGGAAGCCCAGCTTTTCCGCCAGGGCGGTCATGCGCACATTGCCCGACCAGGTCTGGGTGTACAGCTCGGTATAGCCCCCGTCCAGGTGGTAGCGGAGGAAGGCCGCCAGCGCCTGGGCACCCCAGCCGCCGTTCCAGTAGGCCGGTTCGCAGATATCCAGCCCCACCGCCCAGCGGGCCTTTTGGCGCTCCTCCTCCGTCTCCGGGGCCTTCTCCAGCCAATTGCAGTCCCCGTCGATGCAGTAGCAGTTTACCGCGCCCAGGTGCACGCCGTCCCAGGTGTCGATCTCCAGGCAGCGGCGGCGATCCGGCTTGGGCTTGACCAGCCACTCCAGCTCTTTTTTGCGGTGGGCCTCCGGGTCAAAGGTTTTGAGCTCCTCCTCCATCTCCCAGGGGGCGTCCCACAGCGCCCACTGGGTCTGGGTGGTGTTCCAGCGGATCTCGTCGCCGATGTCGCGCTCCTCCATGTCCCGCAGGACGATGTTTTGGTACTTGAGTTCCATGCTTGAAATCTTCCTCCAATTTTAATTTGGAGGGCGGGTTTATCGGGCGCAGGCCCTCCAGCCGCGCACAGTGTTGTTTTTCATGATTTGATACGCTCTCCTTTCCCTTTTGAGTTGGAAGTATTCTACCATACCAGCGCCCAAAAGGCAAGAAAAAGACCGCGCGGGCAAATTCCACGCGGCCTTTTTGTCACAGCGCCTTCAGTCGTCCGATCTCCCGGCGCACCTTGTCCACCGTCTCGCCGGTGCAGGTGTCCCACTGCCCGGCCAGCAGCGCCACCTCTTCCTCCAAGGCGGCCACGGCGCCGGGGATATCCCCCTCCAGCTGGCACACCTGGGCAATGGACTCCAGACTGTCCACATACTTAGGCTGGGGCTGGAGCTCAAAGGCCCTGCGGTAGTGCCCCTTCGCCTCGCCGTACCGCCCCGTGCGGACCATGGCGTCCCCCATGGTATACCACACCATCCAGTCCTCGGGCCAGTCCCGGCACATCTGCTCCCAGATGGCCATAGCCCCCTCCCGGTCTCCCTCAGCCTGGGCGATAAGCCCCCGGTAGAGGGGCGTGCGGAAGGTGCCGTCCACCGGCTCCATCCGCGCAAGCCAGACGCGGGCCTCGTCCAGCCGCCCGTCGTCGATAAGCTGATCCAGCAGGTACAGGTAGCCGCCGCGGTGCTCCGGATTTTTCTCCAAAAACGCCTCGTACCAGCGGATGAGCTCCCGGTGGTTGGTGTAGCACCAGTCGGCCAGCCTGCCCCCCATGGCGTGGACCAGCTCGTCGTGGGCGCCCTTGCACATGGGATCCCGGGCCAGGGATTCGCGGGCATAGTGGGCCGCCCGGGCGCGGTGCTCCTCCGCCAGATGGTTTTCCAGGTCGGCCAGCAGCTGGTGGGGGCGGCCGTTGTCCGGCTCCCGCCGGGCCTTTTCCAGCAGGAATGCCCGGTCCAACTCCACCACGGCGGGGTCCAGCACCCGCTCGTCCCACAGCATGTTCTGGATGCGCTCCATCCGGGTGTCGTCGGTGAGGGCGAACAGCGCGTCGATGGTGACGCCGAAATAGGCGGAGATGGCGGGCAGCAGCTGCACGTCGGGCATGGCCGCCTCCCGCTCCCACTTGCTTACCGCCTGGGGGCTGACGTTGAGGTGCTGCGCCAGCGCCTCCTGGGTGGTCCCCCGCTGGAGGCGCAGCGCCTTGATCTGATTTCCCAATTCCATATTGTGTTCCTCCGGTTAGATGATTCACTCGAGCGTGCCTTTATCATACCCGAATTGCCGCCGGGGCGCAATGATCCGCTTTTCCAGGCCGGTCAACCACAGGTTGCGCCGCTGGAAAAAGCGCCGGGTCTCCCCGGCGCTTTCCCGTTATTCCAGCGGCTTCCCTTCGCAGTCGAACAGGGGCAGCTTCTCCAGGAAGAGGATGTCGTCCCGGCGGGCGGCGTCCCCCTCGGCCAGGATGGCCATCCGGCCCACCACATTGCCCCCCGCCTGGTCCACCAGGCTCTCCACTGCCGAAAGCGACCCCCCGGTGGAAATCACGTCGTCCAGGATCAGGATGCGCTTGCCCTTCATCTTTCTGGCGTCCGCCCCGTCCATGTACAGCTTCTGCTCCCCGGCGGTGGTAATGGAGCGGTCCACCGCCTCGAACACCCCGTCCATATACAGCTTGGGGGCCTTGCGCACCAGGAAGTACTCGTTCCGGCCGCTCTGCCGGGCCATCTCGTGAACCAGGGGGATGGCCTTGGCCTCGGGGGCCACCATGTAGTCGAACTCCGGGGCAATCTTCAACAGCCCGGCGGCGCAGGCACAGGTGAGCTCCACGTCGCCAAAGATCACAAAGGCCCCGATCATCAGCTTATCGCTGATGGGGCACAGGGGCAGTTGGCGCGTTAGGCCCGCCACGTGCATTTCATAGGTCATAGCAGCTCATCTCCAGTTGTAATTTAGTACATCCACATTATACTATCCCTGTCCCATCTTGTCAAAATGTAATGAAGTTTTCAGGGTGGGAAAAAAATTGTAGAAATCTGTCAGCGGGCATGGTATACTAGTACCGTCAACTTCATATCCTTCGGTATAATCGGAACAGGATGGGTTCCGAGTCTCTACCGCCTGACCGATTCAGGCTGCTACCGATCAACAGAACAGGTCCGGAAGTCCTATTCGCTTTCCGGGCTGATTTTGTTTTTCCCGCTCCGATGATCCCGAAGGAAATTCTGGAGAGGGAGTTTTTTATGGAGAAAATTTTCAAGCTTAAGGAAAACGGCACCACCGTGCGCACCGAGATCGTGGCCGGCCTGACCACGTTCATGACGATGGCCTACATCATCGCCCTGAACCCCAACATCCTCACCGGCTACGGCGCCGGCGGGCAGGAGCTGTGGAACGGCGTGTTCCTGGCCACCTGCATCGCCTCCGCCATCGCCATGTTCGCCATGGCCTTCCTGGCCAACAAGCCCTTCTGCCTGGCCCCCGGCATGGGGCTGAACGCCTTCTTTGCCGTGGTTGTGTCCAGCATCATGGGCATTATCAACCAGGATTATGTGGCCAGCTTCCAGGCGGCGCTCATCATCATCCTCATTGAGGGCATCGTGTTCATCGTCCTGTCCGTCCTCAGCGTCCGGGAGAAGATCGTGGAAGCCATCCCCCTGGGCGTGCGGCTGGGCATCGCCCCCGCCATCGGCCTGATGCTGATGAACATCGGCTTCGGCTCCAACATTTACATTGCGGACGAGAACTTCAACCAGTTCTTCGTGATGAAGGACTTTTTCGGCGCGCTGACCGCCACCGCCGCCCGGGATACCATGGGCAGCGCGTACCCCACCATGGTGCTGTCCGTGGTCACCCTGTTCGTGGGCCTGTTCGTCATCGTGCTGCTGGCCAAGAAGGGCGTGAAGGGCGCGGTGCTCATCGGCATGCTGGCCGCCTCCGTCATCTACTGGGCCGGCTCTTTCGCGTTCCTGAAGACCAACCCCTTCGCCTCCCTGTCCACCGCCAACTGGCTGCCCCCCTTCGCCGACATGGCGGGCACCACCCTGTTTAAGTTCAACTTCCAGGGCTTCCTGGACATCGGCGTGTTCACCATCATCACCCTGGTCATCACCTTCTGCATGATCGACATGTTCGACACCATCGGCACCCTGGTGGGCACCGCCTCCCGGGCGGGCATGGTGGACAAGCAGGGCAATATGCCCAACATGAAGGAGGCCCTGCTGGCCGACGCCATCGGCACCGTCTGCGGCGCCTGCACCGGCACCTCCACCGTCACCACCTTCGTGGAGTCCGCCTCCGGCGTGGAGGCCGGCGGCCGCACGGGCCTGACCGCCCTGACCTGCGGCATCCTGTTCCTGGCCTGCATCTTCATCGCCCCCATCGCGGCCATCATCCCCGCCGCCGCCACCTCCGCCGCCCTGATCTACGTGGGCGTGCTGATGCTCCAGGGCCTGAAGAGCGTGAACTTCGGCGATATGGACCAGATGGTCCCCGTGGCGCTGATGCTCATCGCCATGCCCATCTCCAGCTCCATCGGCCACGCCATCGGCATCGGCCTGATCTCCTACACCGTCATCAAGGTGTTCTCCGGCAAGGCCAAGGACGTGTCCGTCCTCACCTATGTGATTTCCGCCCTGTTCCTCATCAAGTTCTTCCTCATCGTGTGACAAACCATAAAGAGCCCGGCCCCAAATTGGGGCCGGGCTCTTTTTTACGCCTCCTCCCGGTCCAGCTCCCGGCGGTAGCGGGCCATGGACTGGGCGAACAGCTCCCCGTTGGAGGGGGGCGTGTATGTAATGGCGTTGGCCCCGGCGTGGATGGTCTCCAGGATGGTCTCATCGGTGGGTCCGCCGGTGGCGATGATGGGCACGTCGGGAAACCTCTCCCGGATGGAGCGGACGATGGCCGGGGTCTTGCCCGCCCCGGACACGTTGAGTATATCCGCCCCGGCCTCAATCCGGGCGCGCACATCGGTCTTGTCCGACACCACGGTGACCACCACCGGGATATCCAGCACCTGCTTGAGCTTATGCACCACCTCGTTGCTGGTGGGGGCGTTGACCACCACCCCGAAGGCGCCCTCATGCTCGGCGTCGTTGGCCAGGTTGACCACCCGCAGGCCCCGGGTGACGCCGCCCCCCACCCCGGTGAATACCGGCATATCCGCCGCCTGCATCACGGCGCGGTGGATGGCGGGCTGGGGGGTGAAGGGGTAGACGGCGATGATGGCGTCGGCGTTGATGTTGCGGATGATGGCCACGTCGGTGGTAAAGGCCAGGGATTTGATCCGCCGCCCGAACACCCGGATGCCCGAGCACTCGGAGATGCAGGTGGGGATCATAATCATATGGTTGCGCAATGTACCCTCATAGGCGGGCACCGCCTTGCGCGGGCGCAGTTCCTGGGGCATGGGCGCTCCTTTCTTTTGTCGATCCGTGTTCCTACTTGTACCAGCTGCCGGAGGCGGCGTTTTTCACCACGATCCGGGCGGCGGCGTTGTCCAGCCCCGCGTTTGACAGGATGGCGGCGTAGTCGCTCCCCTTCACCGGGGCGGGCAGCCACACCCGGGCGGCGTACCGGGCCAAATTGGCGGCGGTGGCGCCGCTGAAGGCGTTGTCCCCCCGCAGGGCGTCCTCGGTGGTCTGCACGGACAGGGCCGTCCCTTTCTCCGCCAGCTCTTCGGACAGCCGCGCCCAGAAGGCGGCCACGGGGACGGTGCGGTCCTCCGGGCGGTTGTCGCCGGTGGCCAGCACGTTCACCTCGCCAAAGTCGGGATAGCCCGCGCTGTCCAGCAAAATCTCGTCAAAGCCCATCTCCGCCAGCTCCAGGCACAGCTGGGACAGGTAGTCCACCGCATCCCGGCTGGCAGGGCTGGACCAGCCCACCCCCTGGGCGTCGTGCCAGAGGTTCCCTCCCCGGGTCATGAGGGTTCCCACCCAGCTGCTGGCCATCAGCGGGTCCCGGAAGCACTGGACGCGGGCCACCAGGTACAACTCCGTGTTTTCGGCCAGCTCGCGCACCGCCTGGGCGGTGCGGTCGTCGGCGGCGTTGGCCCACAGCGCGGCGGCCAGCTCCGCCTGGGACTGCCACGCCAGCCGCCCCTTGATCCCCTTCATCTCCACCACCAGGGCGTTCCCCCCTGCCGCAGCCACCGCCTGGGCGGCGCTGCCGTCCCGCAGCTGGGCTGTGGTTACCGTCACCGCGGCGATGGGGTTATAGGTGGGTTCCGGGGTGGGCGTGGGGGTGGGCTCGGGCGTCGGGCTGGGCTCCACCACCTCCACCGCCACGCTGGGCAGCTCCGGCGGCGGGGCGGAGGGGGGCGGGGGCGTCTCGCTCTCCTGCGCCCAGGGCCAGTGGATTACCATGCCGTTGGGGGTGTACTCAATGTCCACCAGCAGGTAAAACGCCGTCCCCGCCGCCAGCAGCACCGCCAGCAGCGCGATGATAAACAGCAGCACCATCCGGCCGCGGCCGCCGCCCCGGCCGCGG
>CATABD010000043.1 GCA_949494735.1 uncultured Oscillospiraceae bacterium | reverse complement strand
GCATAGATAAAAGGACAGATATTTTAGAACTGTATTGAACTACAAGGTATGATAAACTTGATGCCTCTTTTCTCGTTTTTGTGTATATGGCCGCTACATGATTTGCTTACTTTGACTAAGGCCATGCTTTTTTCAAAGGCCTAATCAAATTTATTACATGATACAGGGTCCGGGTTTGCTAAAATAGCAAACCCGGACCCTGTATTGTAATGGATGCAGCTTCACGCCCGTACCTATTATTCAGCACAGGGATGCCTTTTTCATACGCTCTCAAAAATAATCTGCTTGCGGAGGTACAGGTTTGCAACCGCTATGGTCACTCTCTCCGCACTCTTGGATTCCCGCATCCGCACAGGGATATTGTAGCTGGTGGTGTCATCGTCATCGTAGAGGGCGGTCATCAGTTTTTCGTCGGTAGAAACATCCTTGACACCCAGTTCCTCACATTTGATCAACTCCGCCGTAGACAGCGGCTCCTGACGGGTCAGAGCGATGATCCGCGCCTCGGCCTCGCTGGGCCGGTCTCTGCGGAACAGCGAAAAGGCCCGGGAAACGGGAACGCCCCGAAGGAAAATCAGCTTCAGGAAAGCCGCCGCACGGAGGGGCAGGCTCTCTGAAAGCGGGGCCACATACAGACTGCCAATCAGGTCATAAAGCGCCTCAAAGTCCGTTTCGCCAGCTCCAGATGCCACAAGGCCCCGCGTAACCAACCGCTTCAGACAGTCGTGCAGGGTGCGGTATGCGGGCGCTCCGCAGTCCCAGGAGAGCCGGTCGTACTCCTTCTCTAACTGCGGGAATTCCGCAATCCGCCAGTTCAAAGCAGTCCACACCGTCATTTCCTGCATATCCACCAGATACTCCTCCTGGTTATTCAGGATGACCGGGTAGCTCTGCCCATTGTCATCCGTCTTGCGCCGGAAGTGTCCCACGGCGGTGTAATATGTTTTTCTCATAAAGAAACCTCCCAAAATATCGTGATATACTGTTTTACGTTGGGAGGCCACTGTTTTCAACAAATAGTCCAAAATTTTTTCATGTGTCTTTGCTGCAAAAAAAGATGGATGGGGATTGTTTGCACAATCCCCATCCGCACTTTAAGCAAAAAGTTAAATGTCTCACTCGTTCGAGCTGACAAGATAGGGCCTTTCACCCTCTGCTTAAAGTATAGCAAACTTCCCGCATCGTGTCAAGGTCAATTTGCCTACATCAGTATATGCAGAAATCAGCCTTTATTGCCTGAATCCTTCATAAGAGCGTCCAGTTTGGCTTGAAGCCGGGCGATCTCGGCATCTTTCTCCACAAGCTGCTCCGCCTGTGCTTTGACCTTCTCATTTGCTGCCTCGTTTTCTGCGAGGATGCTTTGGACATACTGCGAGGCAAACATGGCGGCCAGCTTTATACGGATACAGGTCAAAAGGTCAATGCCATCGGAAAAGATTGGCTTTTGTTCAACCCTATTCAGCCTCTGAATTTCAGAAGATCCGACAGTGTAATCGCGCACATTGCATTTCAGGTTGCTGATGATGCGCTCCTTGTGTACGGCCTTGATTTGGTGGAGATTGATGACAGTATCTTTAGGGAATATCCTGCCGTCTTTCTCCACTTTGATAATCACAGATTCAATGTCATCAGAGAAAGTCGGATTGTCATCTGAGGTAGTTGGGGCAACAATAACAGTATTAGAGAAATTGTAAAGCACAATAGCCGGGTGGGGAAAAGAAATTTCTGTCTGAATATTGGCGCATCCAAAATCCACAAAAACTTTATCGCCCCATTTATAGCGATATTGCCGTTTCCCATTTTTTGGCGCAAGCGTACCGGACTGGTTAAAAAAATCATTCCACAGTATGAAAGGGATTGCCTGTCGGTTGACACACGCGCCAACCAGCATTTCCGTGTCCGCAAGCGTAGTATTCAGATCCAAAGCAACGCTCGCTATATCATGGCAAATGAAATTGCCCTTTGAAGTTAACGCCGCTTTCAGTGCATTTTTATTGATTGGCATGATTTCTTTACCCCATTTCCGCTTGCAAACATATTCCAGATTATACAGCCTCAGACCAATTTCGTCAATCAATGCTCACGTTTTTTGCACAGATAAAGCAAAAAGGACGCCGCCCTCATCAATGAGAGCGGCGTCCTTTCTTAATTTCTCGGCGGCTCGGGAAATCCATGCTCCCACAAGAGTCGGCTTGACTCCATAGAGCCGTGCAATGTCAGTTCCGGTATAGCCTTTCACCTTCAGTTCCATCGCCTCAATGCCCAGCAGAGCCGTGCCGGTATAGCTGCGCCGGCCATGCTCTAAAAGCTGTTCCAGGAAGATCCTGTCCATTTGCCGGTCTGCGTCATCGCAGGAGATCAGGCAATCCTTTGGAGCACCATCCTCCCCGCATTCATCAATGGAAACCACGGGGGCTTTCCTGCATTTTGCCTGAAGCGAGCGACAGTGATCCAGGAGATGATTGCGGACAACCGTACCAGCGTATGTGTCAAACCGCGCCCCAGCCTGTGCGTCATAGGACATAGCCGCATGGCATAGGGCCACGCAGCCCTCCTGGTAGAGGTCGTCATAGCCCATACCGCAGACGCTTTCGTTGACATCAATATGCCGGTGAATGACCCAGTGGACTATCTGCATATGCTCTTCCACAAGCGTCTGCTGTTCGGCGGTCAGTATAATATTTTCTTTCATTCTGCATTCCCTCCTTTACGCCGCCTTGCAGGCTGCTCCGGTGAAGCTGTCACACAAGCGGATGACCTGCATACATCGGTACTCAGAGAAACGGGCAATGTGGGCCTCAGATTCCGGCAGGCCCAGCTGCACCTGAAGCCAGCGATAGGCTTCCTTTTTACTCATGTAGCCATCCTCCCACAGCCGGTTCAGGACAAGATGGGCGTTCCGGCGCATCTGCCGGAGTTTCCGGTTCGCCAGCGTTCCCATAGGCAGCCGGCTGTCTCGATGGGCGGCCACATAGGCGTCGCAGACCGGGTACCGGGCGCAGACATAAACCTCCTCGCCGGGAGCCGCACCCTGCCGAACTACCTGAGCAGAACGGCGAACCGCGTTCGCCCCGCAATAGGGGCAGCTGATGTTGATTTGTTTCATATGCGCACTTCCTTTCTTCACGCTGCGTTTCGTCAGTTCCCCCCATAGATGGGATGGACTGATTCAGTTTTGTCGGGGGTTGAGAGACTACCCCAAATTTATCAACTGCTTTAATACGCACCGCTCGAAGGAAAAAAGGGCATCAAAAATTGTGAATTTTTTGTAAACAAATTCAGGCGCAGAAAATTGTCCCGCCTGTAACCAACAGCCCCTATATGTTATCAGTCTGCTGGTCAGCCGCCGCAAGGCGTTCCGCGCATCTGGCGGCGTTTGTGCAAGTAAAGTACCGGATGGGGACGTCGCTGTTTCGGGCAATCTCGGCCACCTTGTAGTAGTAGGAATGGGCAATGTAGTTGGTCTGAATCCAAACAATATCCGCCCGGCGGATCAAGTCCGCGCTGGGACTGATATCACGCCTGATAAAGTTGACGCCTGGGAGCAGGGGGCGGATTGCCTTCAGCCAGTTATCGCTGCCGCCGAAAACCACCGTGCGCTGCCTGGCCTGATAGGGAAATTGAATCCCCTGTGATACTTCCGACTCCGGCTCTTGTCCGGAGGTTTGGTAAAACACCAGCTCCCGCAGGTCAATCAGTTCTTGACGCTCACTGCTGGCCTCGGCCTTGGCCTGCGCCAGTTCCGCCTGCCCCGCCTTGACAGCTTTCTCAGCCGTATGCAGGGCGTCCCAGGTTTGGGCAAGCTGTGTTTCCAATTCCTGTACCCGTTTGGACATCTCTTGCAAGGCCGCTGAATCTTCAGCCTCGGCATTCTCTGCGGCGGCCTCCATCATGCCCGTCAGCAGATTGTTTTCAATTATAAAGCGTCCCATCTGAAATTCTTCGACAAGATGCAGATATTTCTCCCATACGGGAACTTCTGCCTCCGGGATGCCAGCCCGCGTCAATGCCTCCGCCGCCTTGTCGGATATGGAGACGTGGCGCGGCATAATCAGCCCGGTCAATCCGAATACCAACTGCGGTAGATTGACAGCCCTGTATGGCCCCTCCGGGTCCAAAGGGTGGGGCATAATATCCGGCCGGTATTGCAGTTCATACAGACCAGCTCTTTTCTCATACGGCCCCCATGAGGTCGCAAGATCAAAGGAGCCATCGTTTACATCCGCCTCTCCATCTCCATAGCAAATCTCATACAGACCAGGGATACCGGGCGCCGCCATATACCAAGGCAGTTTCGCAACAGCGGCCATCAGCACAGCCAGAGCCGGCGAATACAGCCAGGGCAGGTCGCTCCCGGCTTCTACCATACACAAGAACGCAAAACAGGTTTCATACGGGTCATCTACGGTAAGCCCCTCCATAATCTGCCGTATCTCCGGAGGATACCGCTTTCCCCAATTCGCAATAAGCTCGCCCTCCATAACCGGCAGCAGATAGGCATATAGCCGCAGATCATAGTGGTCAAAGGTAAGCCTGTCCGCCTCATCCTGCTTTTCCAACCCCGTTTTCGCCAGCGTCTCGATTTCTTCCAGCCGTTTTTCCCGCTGGAAGGACAATACGACCGGGTGGACAGAGGGCTGGCTCTCCGGAGGAGATGCAAACGGGTATTGGGAAGAGCCTCTGTGAGTCAGATCTTCCAAACAGATGCCTCCGGCCTCGCGGTATTGCTGGTTACATTCGTCCGAGATTTGCCTGACCACGCTCCTGGCGCGCCGCTCTTTACGGGCATACTCCGCCATGCAGGCAAAATACCGGTCGATATAGTCCCACATTCTGACCTCAAAGTTTGCGGAAATCTGTTCGACCAGACCTGACGGGAGCATCGACATCAGTGTGTCAAAACGCTCCCTGTCTGTAACAAGGTTTTTAGATGCTGTCCACACCCCAGAACAGCGACGCCGGGCTGCGGCACCGCTGATCAGACCATAACTCTGGCTATGACCGCCATTCCGCTCCACAATCAACTGGAGTGTTTTTCGTATAACCGCCTCATCGTAGCGCGGCTCTGTATAATCCTCGACATACAGGTACTTACCTTTATCCTCGGGCAGATATTCATGGATGACACGGCTATTGCTGCACTCGCAAAATACATCCAGAAACCAGAGAGCTGCAGCCAAAGAAATATGACATTCCTCATCGACCATATTTACAGAGTCAGCAGGTGCAGCGCACAGCCTTGCCCATTCGACATCAATATCCAGTTCAGGATACTTCTCTGCATATCGGAATCTTGCTGTCTCCAGATAGGCCAGAGTAGCTGCTTTTCGCCGTCTTAGGATATCGCCGGACAGGTCGTATGTGGCCGCTCCATTTCCGCCCTCGGTCACCTCATTCACATATTGTATGGAATGCTTGAATTCTTTTGACACAAGCCGTATCGTTTTGGGGGATTCATTGATTTTATGCCCCATTTCATCAACCTCCTTGGGGGATAAATCGCTTAATGACTGCTTTTATGGCGCACCAATGATCCAGAAAGGCCCGCCCGCTGCCGCTCCTTTGCTGGCCTCGTTGAGTATGATGGACAGGTCCCACAGCTTCCCGCTCCGCTTATAGCTGGCGGGGTCAGCCACCAGGATTTTCCCGTCCTGTACCCCGCGGAGGACGATGAAATGTCCGCCGGTGGTAAAGTGCCCCTTAGTCATAATGGCGACCACCAGCTTACCGCTGCTCAGGGCGTCCAGGATGCGCTGGGGCTCGGAGGCCGTACAGCCCTCCACAGTCAGGCCCCACGCCTTGGCCGCGCTGGGAATCAGGGAATGGTAGGAACCGCTCTTGCTGCACCAACCGCCGTTTTTATAGGCCCACTCCGACATCTCAACCGGATCCACAATGTCGCTTGTCAGTGAGGACACCACAATGGACATGGAAGTGGGGCCGCAGCCGTAGCCGCCGATGTTGTCGGTGCCGTAGGGCTTGTTGGCCCAGCGTTCGTCCAGCTGGTTGAAGTAGACCACCTCTGTGGCCCCGTCTGTAAAGCGGACGTCTCCCAGAGAGGCAATCGTGGTGCCGCCGTACTCTGTGTACTGAAACAGCCCATCGCCCAGGAACAGGCTGAGGTTCTGGGCATAGTCGCCGGCCAGCGATTTCTGATCCTCGGTGAGATGAAACACGTTGTCCGCAAAATAGCCCTCCCCATTGTAGGAGAGAGTATAGATGTACCAGGTCTCTGTTTTGGTCTCCACCACGTCCGAGGTGTCCGGGTCGTCGTCCTCCACCGTCCGGGTCTCGCTGGTGCGGGTGTAGGAGTACAGATTGCTCTTGCCCTGCCGCAAAATGGCCTGCATATCGGCCAGGGAGATGGTGTCCCAGCTCTCTCCCTTGGCAGCGCAGTATTGGGCGATAAAGGAGTTGGTGTTGCTGGTCATATCGCTGGCATAGGGGTTGACGATCTCGTAGTTGTCGCCACCCGTCGTTGCAAAGTCCTGGGCGATCCGGGCCTCTGTGTCGGTGATGCCTTCGCCCAGCACCTCATTGACCGCAAAGGCGATGTCGTTCACGTTCTGGACAATGGCGGTGTTGTCGTTGAGGATGGGCTGGCTGGAGCTGCCGCTGCTGGTCAGGCCACCGAAAATCAGGGATGGCAGCATGAGCAGGAACAGCATCGGGAGCATGAGCAGCACAGCGGCGACCGCAAGGAACTTCCCGGCGTGCCGCCCCGCTCCCAGGACCAGCCCGGCCGCGGCCCCGTATGGCCCGCCTACTGCGGCCCCCTTTGCGGCGGCGGAGATGGCCTTGCCAGTCTTGATGGCTCCGTGGATGGTGTGGGCGGTGCCGGCCATTTGAGACAGGCTGCTTTTTTCTTGATTGTTCAGTCTTAGATACCTCCTGACCTTGTATGATAGTGATTATTCTGCTATAATGTCGCAGGTGATAGAAATGATTTACACTTGCGATAACTGCCACTTTATTTTCAGCCGCGTCAGCCAGCCGGAGCAGTGTCCCGACTGCGGGAAGTATGCCGTCCGGCTAGCAGACGAAGCGGAGCGGCAGGAATATGAGGAACGCCTGAAGGAGCCACGGGAGATTTAAGGAGCAGAGCCATGAGCCAAATATCTCAGCGTGAGCGGATCACGCAGTATATCCGGGAGACCTATGGAACAGAGGCGGAATACCTTTGGGCGGACAGCCCAGGTAGCGCGGTATTCCGTCACCCCGCGAGCAAAAAATGGTATGCCATCATTATGGATGTACCCGCCAACAAGCTCGGTCTCTCAGGTGAGGACCTTGTTGATGTAATGAATGTGAAATGCGGCACAATTATGGTCGGTTCTCTGTTGGCAGAGAAAGGATTTCGCCCCGCCTACCATATGAACAAGAACCACTGGATCTCGATTCTGCTTAACGACTCCGTTTCAGATGACCAGATATTCCCGTTGCTGGAGCTGAGCTATGACAGCGTTGCGCCCAAACATAAAAAGAGACGCACTCAAACAGCAGAGGAATAGACCGCTCTGGAGATTGCGCCGATGTGCTGGGCGAAGCAGGCCAGAAGCAGCGGATTAAAGATGCCGCAGGCCCCGGTCAATATCATCTCACTAGCTTGCTCCGGCGGGTAGGCCGGTTTGTACACCCGCCGGTGAATCAGGGCGTCAAAAGCGTCTGCCAGTCCCACCGCCTGCACCCATGGGGTAATGTTGTCTCCCTCCAGCCCGTCCGGATAACCGCCGCCGTCCCACCGCTCATGGTGGTGGCGGCATACGTCGCAAATCTGGGAAAACACCTCGCACTCCCGCAGCTCCGGCATCCGCTCCAGCAGGTCACACCCCTGTGTGGTATGGGTTTTCATCACCTCAAATTCTTCTTTGGTCAGAGGACCGGGTTTGTCGAGGATTTCCGAAGGGATGGCCCGCTTGCCGACGTCGTGGAGCAGGGCCAAGGCCGCATACATCCGTATCTCCGATACAGTCAGCGGCGGAATGACTGCGGCGGCGGAAAAAACGCGGAGCAGGCTGCCGGTCAGGTCCTGAAACTGTACGCTGTGGGGCGCGTGGTCAATGAGAAGCTGCTCCCGGCGGAGGATTTCAAATGTAGATTCTACGTTCAATTTTATATCACCTGTCACTTTCCTGTTATCATAGCCATTAACATACATATTTAGGAGATGCTTATGATGTCTGCCAAGTTCCCTGATTTCGTAGAAACTGATCTGAACATAATCAATGCTCTGTCATTCCGGCTGCCTGCCACGGCAGTGGGAATTGACAGCAATAAAATTATGGAGATCGTTGTGGAATACGGCGAGAATCCAACCAATACAAGTGACTTGATCGCCAACGCATGGGCCAGGGAAGTGGGGGCGGTCATCAGTGGATTTATCGCTTCCGTCCACTTGCCAGTCCAAAAAAATGAACCGCCTATGGAGCAGGCTAATCGAATCCTTGCTGCGCTGAACGAAAGCGAGACATTTGAGGAGCAGTTGTCTAAATTCATTGCTATGTTGATAAAAAACGAGCAGTAACAGCTGAGAGTGTAATAGGGCGGCTCCCATTTTAGAGAGCCGCCCCGCTTGTTGGTTTAGTAGCCAGTCTTGGGCAAAGGAATATTCGGTGTCAGCTTACGCACAATGGTGACCCAGGTGGCCTGCGCAGTCTGCCAGGTGCCCTGGTACTTGCCGCCCACATCGGCCCGGTTCACGATCTGGTAGCCGTTGGCGACAGTGCCCAGCACCTGCACCGTCAGGGTGGGATTGGCTACCGACTGGAAGCCCACAGGCACTTTGCCAAAATCCAGATAGATGTCCGTGACATACTCCCCGGCCTGGGTGGGGATGGCGTTCAGGCTGAAGGAATAGTTGCTGCTGGTGATCAGGTTGGACGCCAGCACCTGATAGGTGGCGGAGTAGTTTGTCTTGTAGAGGATACGGTAGTTCAGCCGGGCGCTGTAGGTGCCGGTGGTGAAGATGGTCGCCCGAGCCGCGTCGGTGGGAATGCGATCATGCCAATAATAGTTCTCAAGCGGCACGTTGCTGGTGTTCGCCACAGTGAAGTCGTAGCGCATCTGACTTCCCGCCAGTGCCTCAGCGTTGCCCCGCTTGGTAATGACCACGCCCAGGTTGGAGGGCTTATCGTAGTCACTTACTTTGATGATCTGGCCGGAATATTCCAGAGTTTCGTCGAAGACCGTGCCGCTGACCTGCCAATAGGCGGGAGCGGTCACCTCGACGATTTTGTATCGACCCAAAGGCAGGGGCTTGGAAGCGGCGACACCCCGGGCGTCTGTGGTGATGTAGTCCACTACTTTTCCGCTGCGGGCCTCGCTGATTTCGTAGACAGCCCCCTGGAGGGGAGCGCCGGCGGGTGTGCCGGTGACCTCGTTGTACTCGGCGGCATACTTGTGGATCTGGAACTGGCCGGTAATCGGAGTATTCTTCCACTCGATCTCAATGGTCTTGCCCGGCTGGACATAGACGGTCTTATATTCCTTGTCCAGTTCATAGCCGGGGGCGGCCTCCAGCTCGCGGATAAACAGCTTGCCCTTGCCTTGCACAGTGAGGTCGTCGATGTAAATGTACCCCTCATTATCGGTGGAATACTCCCCGATGGGGTTCTTATTCTGGTCATAGACCAGGAATTTAACATCGTAAATTCCCTCGCCGGTGACAGAATTGACCTTATGAATGATGATGCCAGAGAAGGGGGCGTTGGTCACGGTCAGGGTGGTAGTCTTGCCGTCCTGAACGGTGAAGTAGTGGGGCGTGCTGTCGATTTTGAAGCCCTCCGCCGCCTCGATTTCCACAGCGTAGTAGTCGCCGGCGTCCATGGGCAGGAACACCCGGCCATTGTCGCCGGTAGTAATGGTGTCCACCAGCCCGCCGTCCATCCTGCGAATCTCAAAGGTCACGCCCTTAATGCGCTGGGATTTGTCGCTCTCGGAGACCTTAATCAGCTCCAAACCGCCGACAGGGGTGTTGTAGAACATCAAAGTCTGTACCTCACCGGACTTGATCTCAATGCTCTGCGGAGTGCTGTCCAGCACATAGCCGTCCAATGCCTTGGTCTCCTTTGCGGTGATGACCGCGCCGGGCTTCAGGTCAGAGATGGTGATGCGGCCATACTTGTCGGTCTTGTAGATGCCGTTGTTCGGGCCCACAAAAGCGCCGCTGCTGTCCGTAACCAGGAACTCTACCCCGGCCAGACCCTGGTCCTTGCTCCCTTCCACCAGCTTCTGAATCACCAGAGTCTGGGTGGGGGTGTTGTAAAAGGTGAGGTACTGAGTGTCGTCCGCGTTGACCTTCACCGTCTGGGACTTGGTGTTGGGGTCGATGATGTAGCCGGGGATGGTTTCAATTTCGGTTGCGATGATGGTGCCGGTCACACCCTGGACGTTGATCTGGCCGTTGCTGTCGGTCACATAGATCCCGTTGGTGGAGACCTTGCCGCCATCCTGGTCCACATTGGTGCCGTCGGAATAGGTCAGCTTGAAGCGAACTCCGGCCAAAGGCTCCTTGGACACGGCATCCAGTTTTGTGATGACCAATCCGCCTGCCTTCTTGTTCCAGAAGGTCATCGTCTGGCCCTCGCCCACCTTGATTTTAATGCTCTGGGGGGTGCCGTCCAGGATGAAGCCCGCCAAAGTTTTGGTTTCCCGGGCGGTGATGGTCGTTCCGGGCTCCAGGTTGGAGATGGTGATGCGGCCGTCCTTATCGGTGTAGTAGTAGCCGTTGTTGGGGCCCACCACCGCACCGGAGCTGTCGGTGACCAGGAACTCCACGCCCTTCATGGGCTGGTTGTCTGTGCCCTCCACAAATTTCTGAATCGTGAGGGTCGTGGTGGGGTCGTTCTCAAAATCCAGATTGTTGCCGCCGCCTGTGCCGGTGCTGCCCGTCGAGCCGCCCGTATTGCCGGTGGAGCCGCCGCTGACCACGCTGTTGCCTGTGCCGTTTTTCAGGGTGATGGTCTGCGGGGTGGGATTGAGCACATAGCCCTGGGGGACCTTCGATTCCGTCACCACGACGGTGCTTCCGGGCACGAGGCCGGTGACGGTCACAGTACCGTCCCTACCAGTGGTGTAGCGGCCAATCAGGTTTCCATTCCCGTCCCTGACCGTAAACTCGGTGTTGGGGACAGGCTTTCCGGTGACAGAATCCCGCTTCGTCAGGGTGAGACTGCACAGGGGGTCGTTGTAAAACCGGAGAGTTTGCGTATCCTGGGGATTGACCACAACCGTCTGGCTCTTGTCATTGGAGCCGAGCACATAGCCATCCGGACACTTTTCCTCAGTCACAACAATGGTCCCCGTGACATTGGTAATCTTGATCTGACCATTGCTGTCCGTAATATAGATACCGTTGGACGACAGCTTGCCGCCCTCAGTATCCACTACCCGGCCGTCCGCATAGACGACCTTGAACTGAGCACCCATCAGGGGGGCCTTGGTAACGGAATCCAGCTTCTCGATCAGCAGCGTCCCAGCCCTCTTGTTCCAGAAGGTGAGACTTTGCACCTCACCGTCCTTAATCAGAATCTTCTGCGGAGTGCCGTCCAGCACGAACCCATCTACCGTTTTGATCTCGCGGGCGATCACCGTAGTGCCGGGCTCCACATCAGACAGCACGATCTCTCCAGCCTTGTTTGTGTAGTAGATTCCGTCATCGGGACCCACCGCCGCGCCGCTGCCGTCGATCACCTTGAATGCGACCCCGGAAAGAGGCTCATTCTCGGTGCCCTCGATGAACTTGCGGATAATGAGGGTCGTGCCGGGCGTGTTGTAAAAATGGAGCGTTTGAACGTCATTGGGGTTGACCACTACCGTCTGCGTTTTTTCGTTGGGGTCGATGGTGTAGCCGGGAATGGTCTTGACTTCGGTTACCACCAGCGCGCCTACCACCCCGTTGATGGTGATTTTACCGTCCCGGTCGGTCATATAGATGCCGTTGCTGCTGATCTGGCCGTTTTCGTCGGGGACGAACTCACCGGTGGCGGTCGTCACCTTGAAGGTCACGCCGGCCAGGGGCTTATTGGTGACGGAATCCCGTTTGTCGATGACCAGTGCGCCAGCCTTGGAATTTTTCACAATCACCGTTTGAGTGTCGCCGTTGGGGCCAATCACCACGTTTGTGGAGGGATTGTCGATCACATATCCGCCGTTCGGCGCCTTGATTTCGGACAGTACATACGCCCCTGGGGCGAGGTTGGAGATGCGGATCTCACCTTGGCTATCTGTGGTGAAAATCCCATTTTGGGTGAGCGTACTGGTGCCAATCACACCGTCCAGGCCCACCTCGCAGCCAGCCGCCGTTGTGATACGGAACTCCGCGCCGGGAAGCGGCTTGTTGGTCAGGCTGTCCCGTTTCTGGACAATGAGCTGGCCCTTGGGCTGGTTTTTCATGGTCACGCTGACCGTCTTTCCCGCCTGGATCACAGCGGTCTGGGACTGGGTGTCGATCAGGAATCCAGCGGGGGCTTTGGTTTCGGTGATGACAACGCTCTTGCCGGGGGTCAGGCCCTCGATGCGCACCTCGCCGTTTTCATCTGAGCGGTAGACCCCGTTGGAATCGCCAATGAGGCTGCCATCGGAGTAGGTCACCTTGAACTCCGCGTTCGCCAGGGTCACGCTGGGATTGACACTGCACACCTTCCGGATCAGAAGGGAGCCGGTGGGCTGGTTGCGGAACTCCAGGGTCTTGGTCTCGTTGGACTCGATCTTGACCGTCTGCGGCACATCGTCTAAAATGTAACCGGGACGGGTACGGGTCTCCTTCACGACCAGCGTCGTGCCCGGCATGATGTCGGACACCAGGATCGTACCCGCGCTGTCAGTGGTAAAGTAGCCGTTGCCGTTTCCTACCACACTGCCGTCGCTGGTGGTGATATAAAATTGAATGTCGCTCAGCGGCTCACGAGAGATGCTGTCAATTTTCTTGACCAGGAGGGAGCCGTACTTGCTGTTGGTAAAGGTAAGAGTGATGCAGTCCTGCTCCTTGCCGCTGATGTAGGCGGTCTGCGGGGCGGTGTCCATGACGTACCCATGGGGCGCCGAGATTTCCTCGCAAACATATGTTCCAGCCTCCAACCCGGTGATGACGATGTTCCCGTTGCTGGAGGTCTGATATTCCCCGATGATAGTGCCGCCGCTGCCGGAGGTCCCGCCCAGGTAGCGGACGCGGAACCAGGCGTTTGCCAGAGGGGCCCCAGTGTCGGAATCAATTTTCCGGATGACGAGAGCGGACTTGGGAATATTTTCAAAGGTCACCTCAACCGAGGTGTCGTGCTCGATATAGATGGTCTGCTCGGAGGGCTCTTTGAGCATGAAGCCGGAGGGCGGTTCCACCTCGACGATTTTGTACCACCCAGTATCCAAGTTGTCCAGGTGGATGATCCCGTTTTCGTCCGAGTAGTAGAAGCTGTTGGTGAGCTGCTGATAGGTGCCGTTCTGGTTCTTGTCCTTGGACACCCAGATTTCAAATTTAGCGCCCTTAATTCCGTCACCGACGATAGAATCCACCTTATAGATGGTGAGACCGGGCTTCTTCTCATTCTCGATGGAGACCTCAGTGGTCTTGCCGGGCCGCAGATAGACCTCGTGGGGCGTGGTATCCAGGATGTACCCGGCCGGGGCCTGTTTTTCCGTGATGATATAGTACCCTTCGGTGAGGTGCTTCTGAGGGACCGTAATCTCACCGTTTGCGTTTACCGGGAAGTCCCCGATCTTTACCCCGGCCTTGGTCTTGACCTCAAAGATCGCGCCGGTCAGATGCTTGCCGTTGATGTCCACCTTCACGATTTTCAAGGTGGGCCGCTGGTAGTTCTGGAACTCCACCTGGGCCTCCTTGTTGGGGAACAGCGTCACCGTCTGAGGGGTAGTGTCCAGGATGTAATTCTCCGGAACACTCTGCTCAATTACAGTGAACACCCCGGGCAAGAGGTCGGTGATGACCACCTTCCCATCCGGCCCGGTGGGCTTGGTGGTGATGGTGGGGCCGTCCGCGCCCCGCAGCGTGAAGGTAACGCCGGGAATGGGATCACCGGTGTCCTTGTCCCGTTTGCTGATAATCAAGCTGGGCCGCTTGTCGTTGCTCAGACGCAGCTCGGAAACCTTACCGGGGGACAGCTCCACATGGTACTCGGTCTTGTCCAGGATGTGATCCGGCAGCGTGGAGGTTTCTACCACAGAATAAATTCCAGGCTCCAGGTCCTCCACGAAAATCTCACCGCCGTTTTGGGTGGTGCGGTCGATGGAGTGGCTGGCGTCCCCGATGGGGGTGATTTTGAAGGTAACGCCGTCCAGAGGCGTCCCGTCCGCGCTGGTCTTTACCAGCCGCAGGCCGGGCTTTTTTGTGTTGGTGAACACGAACTCCGCCGTGTCATTGGCCCGGAGATGGATGATGCGCTGGGCGTTGTCAATGACATAGCCCGCACACTCCAGTTCAACCACTTCGTAGGAGCCCTCGGGCAGCTTGCTCAGGTCGATCTCGCCCCTGCTGTCTGTGACGAACTCCTTGGGGCCGTAGCTTCCATCCACAGCCCGAATACTGAATTTTACGCCGGGGATGGTCTTGGAGGGGTCGGCGCTGTCCACCTTCACCAGCTTCATGCCGGGCAGCACATCGTTGAAGAAAAACAGCTCCTTGACGCCGCAGCCGGCGGTCAGCTCGATCTCCTGGGGAGCCGTATCCTTGATATGGCTGTCGTCCCCGGTGTCTACCTCGACCGCCCGATAGGTGCCGGGTTCGATGCCGGTCAGCAGGATCTCACCGCTGCCGTTCGTCTCATAGTGGCCCAGGGAAACGCCGTCGCGGAAAATCTCAAAGGTGACGCCGCTCATGGGCTTGTGGCTCTGCCGGTCATATTTCAGGATTTTCAAACCGACCTTCGCCAGATTTTTGAACACCAGCGGGCCAGCCGGAATGGGATTGCCGTTGGCGTCCAGCTCCAGCTTGATCTGCTGCACTTCGGTGGTAGGCTCGTAATTGGGGGGCGGAATCAGCTCTGTCACGGCATATTCTCCGGGCTTGATGTACTTACCAGCCGCCTCGGTGGGGTCCCACCACTGGACGCTCTCCAGCACGCCGGCTTCATCGGTGTCAAACTCATAGACGCCGTTGGTGACGGAGGAGAACTTAAAGGTGGCGGGGCCGACCCCAGCGTTGGTCAGCGCGTCCCGCTTAAACAGGAGCGCCTTTCCGGGCTCAGGGATGCCGCCGTTCTCAATGCCGCTGGCGGGGCCAACCTGGGCCGCGCCTGCCTGAGTGGAGTTCTCCGGGGCCTTGCAGGTCACGGGAATGGGGGCGGCCAGCGGGGTACAGCCGGCGGGAGCTCTGGTCTCCTTGACATACAGCGTGACGCTCCCGCCATCCTCGACGATGTTGGGGACGGATGTGCTCGCCGTCCCGTCGGAGCCGGTGGTCATCACGGCCAGAGGGGTCCCGGTGCAGGAGGGGTCCGCATAGACGGAGAACTCCGCGCCGGAGAGGGGCTGCTTATCTTTTGCCGCGATTTTCTTCAGCTTCAGATAGACGGGCTTTTTCTCCGTGATGGTCGTGCCATTGGTGAATGTCACCTTGGACGCGCCGCCGCTGCTGATAAACTTTTTGGCGGACATATCGGCGGTGCCGCCGGTGCCGCTAATATTGGTCAGCTGGGAGGAGTCATCCTCATGCACCTCAAATCGGAAGGAGGCGTCCGCATCAAAGACAATACGGATCGTTTCATCGGCTTTCAGGGAAAATCTCAGACCATTGCCAGTGTTAATCACCTGATCCGTACAATCTGTGTTATTTTTCCTTGCTGTATAGTTGGAGGGACTTCCCGCAGTATAGGTTACAGTGAAGCTCCATGTCTTGCCAGCGGGAATAGATGCCCCAGACTTCTTGGTGACTTCCAGGGAAGTCCCTGTGGGCTCCGGCCGCTCAAAGTTGAAGGGGGACAGGATGTGCAGGCCATAGGAACGCCGCTCGGTAAAGATCGTATCCCGGATCTTGGCGGCCTTCGTGATGCTGTCCACAAAGCTGTCCGCCTCGGTATAGCCGTTGGTGGAGCACAGCTCCTCGCCGGTGGGAGTGCCGTCCCCGTTCAGGGGATACTCCAGGAACTGGCCCTTGGACTGCCGCATCCACTGCGCCATGTTGCGGATGGTGGAGGACTGGTCCCGAATCAGGCTGCCCTTGACGGCCGCTTCATTGTTGTAGAGCGTATAGGCCATCATTTCCCGCAGGGTATAGGCGCGGCGAACACCGTCGGGGTCAACGAACACGCCGCCTGTCTCAATGATGATCCGGTACTTGGTCCGCAGGTTGCCGCTGGCGTCATGGACGTACTCAGACCACTTGGCGATGGCGTCATCCTTGCTCCAGCCGGTTCCGCTGCTGTTCTCACTCAACCGGCCCAGCAGGTACAGGAAAGCGTCATTGGGCTTGTAGACTTTATATAGGTTGCCAGGGGTCACAGGCTGGGGATCGGTGCCCCACATGGAGGTGTAGTCGCCGTCAATCCAGCTGGCAGACCACTTGGAGCTGTTGCAGTGGAACATCTGCTCCTTCTGCTGGTCGGTGATCCCGGATTCCCTCTGAAATTCATCTGCCGTGGTGACCCAACGCTGATTGTAGCCGCTGGTGGCGTCATAGGAATAAACGCCGCCCGTTCCACCTGCCATCATCTGGGCCGCGTTGGAGCCCCTGCCGTTGTACTGCATGGCACTGGAATTAAACCATGTGATTTTGCTCCGGCACTGTTCCGCAGTCCAGTTTTCATAGGTGCCGTCGCTCCAAACGACATTGAGGGGGGTGCCGACTACGTGCCAGGTGCTGTAATCGTTGTTGCCGATATCCTTTACCACGCCCTCGGGGAACTCGATCAGGGTAAACCGCAAAAAGGTTCTTTCAGGGTCAGTACTCCAGTCAACATTGCTGGTGGTGGGCTTCTGACCGCCGGGACTGCCGGGATTGAGGCCGCCAGTTCCGCCGGTGGGATTGGAGCTGCTTGCTTTGATGGGAGCCCGCTTGATACCGCTCGCGCACAGCTCAGTCAGCGTCGTATAGGGAATGACGCTGTAAGCCCGGTCAATGGCGTTGGACAGCTCGTACCGGAGCAGCCCCAGTGTATCATCCGGGGCATCATACTCCGTCCAGTCCTCATACTTGGGATAGACTGCGCCATCCAGCGTGTACTGGTACAGCTGGCCGGCGTCGCCCTTAGCCCGGTGGATGCTGATATCCTGCCTGGACTGCTGAACGACCAATGTATCGCCGTCCGACATAGCCTCCCGCTGGAGCTGGGCCAGCTGTTCAGCAAAAGCGAAGTTGCCGGCAATGACGTACTCATACCGGCTCAGCCTGGACGAAAACTGCCTTCCGCCGTCCCGCTTGTAGGCGATGCCGGGCAGGATGTCAGGCAGGTTGACAAGGATATCCTCCTTATCCACCCAGCCGGTCTTTCCAAGTTTGCCGCCTTCCCAGCCGGTCACGCTGCCGCTGTCATCAACGGCCAGACCGACTTTGACGCGCTCGCCGCCGCTGTACTCCAGCAGGGCGAAGGGGAGGGGGGCCGCCCCGCCCGAGGCAGGGATGGTGGTGGTCTGCGTGCTGCCGCTCTCAGTGCTGTAAACGGTCAGCGGTTGGTGTGTGCCGTTCCAGCCAGTGGCGCCGGCGATGTTGACCTCGAAATCACCGGTGGGGGCGTAAACGGGGGTGCTGGCCGCTGAGCCAGCCGATGTCCTCTCAGCGGCGAATGCGGTGGCCGGGAGCATTCCAGCCACGGTGATCACCGCCAACAGGCCGGAAAGGGCTCGCCTCCACTTGTTTTTGATGCTCTGGGAGAGAGATTTCAACATTAAGCGTTTCCTCCTTAATCAATTTGTGAGCACAAAGGAAGGACTGCACATCATCGTGCAGTCCTTTGACTTTTGGCCGCAGCTCTGCGGCCAGGACGATTCGGTTTGGGGATCGGTGGTTTTTGATGCGCGTTTGCCCTCCCTTGGGCGGTCAGACCTGTCAGTTGAGGGCATCTGAGGACCACGCCCCCGCGCTGTTTCCGGTATAGGCCACATCCTCCGGGTAGCGGGTCCATGCCTCAAGGCGGTAGGCCCTGTTTTCGCCCCGGTAGCTATCTAAGTTGTTTTTGCTGTACTGGCTCTCCTGATTCGGCCAACGGATGATCCCGCCGTGGTTGCCGTCGGTTTCATGAAATGCATGGATTTCATCAGGAGATTCCAGTGCAACCGACACGTGCCAAATAGAGTTGTCACTATTTCGCACCCAGAAGAGGATGTCTCCAGGTCGAATCTGTGACAGGTCCTCCACTCTGCGGCCGGGGTTGGTCTTGTCCCCAAAAATGAGAGAGCTGACCATGGAGGCGTAGCCGCTGCATCCGTAATACTCGCTCACCCAGTAGACGTCCATGATACGGTTGGCGGCGGTGCTGGGCACCTCGTTTTTGTGGGTGCCCGGAGTATTGTGCGTCCCCCAAACCGTGCCATGGGGCCACTCCTTCTCGATCTGGCGCAGGAGCTCCAGCACATTCTCTTCTGTCACAGGCTTTCCGTTGCTTAGATAGCCGTCCCCGGTGTTCTGACTGGCAGAGGGCGTATCCCCAGGATGTCTACCAGTCAGCGCCCGGTAGATCAGCACCGCCATCTCGCCCCGGGTGATGCTTTCCGCATGGGCGGTGGGTTCGTCAATCCAGCCCAGGCCAAGGGCATAGGAACAGGCGGTTCCGTAGCTCCAGACGCTGCCTTCCCCGTCCATAATGCCGCTGGCCCGCAGGATCACCGTGCAGGCCGCCGCGGGAGTTACCGGGTCGGCCGCCCCATAATGGAGCTTGTCATATCCGGCCACCAGATTGTTCCGGACGCAGTAGCCCACATAAAGCTTGGCCCAGGCGGGGACATCTACGAATTTGCAGCCCCGCTCGTAGTAGGCGGTATTGGCCTGCAACTCCTCCACTCCGCCGCGAAACCGGGTGAGCAGGACGGCCAGCTCGGCGCGGTTCAGGCTGGAGGCCAGATTCATGTTCCCGTTCTGGTCCCCAACCATGATGCCCCGCTCCCGCACATAGTCGGCTGCGGCCTCCTGGTCGGAGGGCGGACTTGCGGCCGCCGCAGGGATGACCAGCCCCAGGCAGAGTGTGACAGCCAGCCCGATCATAAAAAGTTTTTTCCTCATTGTGAAAACCTCCGTTCATATGATTATACTACTTTATACGAAAATACACAGAGGTTTTTCAACAAGTTTTTTTACTTTTTTTCTACGGCCTGGACCAGCACCCGGCTCTCCGGGTGGTCGGCCAGACAGGTGGTGAGGGTAATGCGGTTGTCGGCGGTGGACTGGAGGTAGCTCCAATCCGTGTTGGAGATGACCTTCACGGTGGTGACCTGATAGGTGCGGGTGCCGTAGATCGTGGTGTAGGTGATGGTGTCGCCCTGCTCCAGGTCCTTGATGGAACCGATCACATACTTGCTCCCCCGGTTGTGTCCACACATTGCCACATTTCCATCCCAGGCGGAGGTAGAGCTGTAATGGCCCAGGCCCTTTTTCATGCTGGCGTCGGTCTCGCCCTCCCAGACCTTCATGTTGATTTTCAGCGAGGGAATTTTGACAGTGCCGATGCTGCCGTCCTTGTAGGCCATGCCCTCCACGCTGGTGTAGGCCGGCTGCTGATAGCTGGGAGTGGTGGGCAGGGTGGGCGTCGTGGGGGTGGTGGTCGAAGTGGAACCGGAGCCGCCCGTTCCGGTGGCCTCGGTGAGTACGGTGATGGGGCCGCCCCCGGCCACGCCGTAGCCGCCGCCTCCAGTCGCCACCGTCTGCTGGAGGCCGGGGAGCATGGTGCGCTCCATCACGCCGGTCATGGTGGTGCTCTGAACGCCGTACTCCAGCTCCGGCACCTGGTAGTCCACCACATTCCGGCCCCCGTAGTTGTACTGGGAGCCGTAGACGTCCTCATAGCTGGTGCTCTTGTAGTAGTCCTGGGGGGCGTCTGTGGTGAACGAGTAGTCCGACGCAAAGGCCGGGACGCTCATGCACAGCGCCGCCACAGCGGACAGCATCAGCCCGGCAAACATTTTGATGTGCTTCAAATAGATTCCTCCTTTTCCTCGGTAGGGTCGAACTCATGCCAGTCCCCAGGACGGTCCTGAAGAACGGTGTAGGCATAATCCGCTCCGCGATGATGGACGGTGAAGGTCTGGCCCAGCAGCTTTTTTGCCAGGGGACGCTTGATCTCCACCGCGATGATGCTTTCCGGGTAGGGGTCCAGACCGGTAATGTCTATCTCCGGCCGCTGAGGTTCCGCCCGGAACTTGGCGATCAGCTTGTAATCCCGGGGCCTGTCGCCCGGAATGTAGACATAGACATTCTTCCTGTGCAGGAACAGATAGCCGCCCGCTCCAGCCAGCGCCGCAAGCAGCAGCACCAGCAGGATCGTACCGCCGATAGCGGCCACATTCCCGCCGAACAGACTGCCCGGTTTTTTGTCCGGCTGTTCGGTAGGCTGCGGTGTCTCGGGCACGATCTCCGCTCCGGTGTAGACCACTGTATAAGTGATGCTGCTCACGCCAGAGGCGGTCACCGTTCCTTTATACTCTGCGGTGGAGACATAGCCTGTGGCTACCTGACTGCTGGTGGACGCGGAATAGGTCGCTACCGCCTGATAGGAGGCAGGGGCCAGAGCGTCCCCAACCAGGTCCGTCCCGATGACCTGCCACTCCACATTGACCAGATTGAGCGTTCTGCCGTCCTTGACTGTGGTAGCCGGAACGTAGGACATATCGTTGCGGTCCAGCGGCCCAATGGTTTTGGTGGCGGTAACCTTCCCGCTCTTGGTGGTATAGCCCGCCGCCTCGGTGGTGATGGTGGTGTGATCCAAAGTCAGCTCGCCGCTAAACTCCCCATCGTCATAGGGGATGCTGGGGGCCAGCTGCTCCAGGACCACGTTCAGGTCCTTTTTGACCGTCTCCACTGTGACCTTCTCGGTTACCGCTTTGGTCTCCAGGAAGGTGTGCTCCTCCTTGGTGGTGTAGGCCCAGGTATAAGTGAAGCCGTCGTACTCAAACGACGGCTCCTTCAGTGTCTCCGGGTCTGTCCCGGGGGGAAGCTCATAGGTCTTGACGATGCGCTGCTGGCCGTTCAGGTTTTCCACTACCAGACTTACCGGAACCTCAGCGGCCATGGCGGTGACTGTTATGGACAGTACCAGCAGCAAAGACAGCGCCAGACGCTTCAAATGCTTCATAGGCCCTCTCCTTTACAAATTTTGTTTGATGATCCTTGTGATGATGCCGACCGCCACGCCCTGCTCCGGGTCCAGCCGGGTGACGGAAAAACTCACATCGTCCCGCTTGCCGGGGGTGCGGCGGTCATAGCAGGAGTGGGCGATGGCGTTGACCCCATTGTTCAGCCGGATAAACACCACGCCGCCCCGGATGTCGGTAACCCGCCCAGCGTAGCGGCCCTGGACCACGCACTTTTTCAGATTATCATGGTCGGTGCCGTTGGACACACTGCGCACATCCGCCGTAATCGCCAGATTCTCCACGGTGCTGCCGCTGATCTTGAGGACACGTACCAGAATACGGTCGCCTACGCTGTACTTCTCGGTGGCGTCGCCCATCCAAGAGCGGGACAGCCCGCGGGCCACGATAGCGCACTCCACGCCAAAGACCTCCACACGGATGATCTTCTCGGAGACCGCCACCACCCGGGCCTGCACCACCCGGCCCTCGTAGATCATGGGCTCGCCCATCTCATCCCTGTCCAGATAGAAACTCTGCCGTTTGCGGTACATGGCGTCCTTGCGGCTGCCCACAGCACTGCGGCTCTTGTTGTCGTGGCCCTTCACCACGAAGTCAATCTCAGAACCCAGCCGGACCATGAGGATGCGGCGCAGACGGGCCATGGTCTCCATGTACTCCGGGCCGGTGGGCAGTTTGCCAGGGTAGAGCAGCATCTCTTTAAGGGGAATCGCCACCCGGAAGCCCTTGTAGTTGACCACCGCCAGGGTCAGGCCGGATTCCGTCTGCTCCACTCCATCCAGCGTACCAGTGAGGATGCGGCGCGTCCAGTCGGCGTTCTGGATTTCATGCCAGATGATGGCCTCCCGCTCCGCCTCGGTTTGCACCTCATCCCGGGCCTCGATGGTCAGCACCCGCTCACGGTCAGCCGTGCGGCGAGAGGCAGAGAGAGATGCGGCGGCCTCGCGGCGTCTCCGGGGGCGTGCCTCCCTGGGCGGCGTATCCTCCGCAAAAGTGTCCTCTGGGGCAGGAACATCCGGCTCCTCACCGGGCGGCGGTGCCAGCGTCAGCGGGTCATCGCCGACTCCTGCCTCACCGTCCGGGGAGACACTCGCTTCACCCCATTCCTGGAGTAAAGAGTCGTACTCAGGGTCAGACTCTTCCGGTTCACCGTCGAAAGGTACATCATCCTGGGGGACGCTCCCACCATCAGAAGACACATCCTCTGCGGGAAATTCCCCGTCCTGGGCTTCGCCGTCGGTTTCATCGCCCATGGAACCAGCGTCGGGTTCCTCAGCCCCGTTTTCGGTTACATCGGCCTCCGGGTCAGCAGGGGCGATACCACCATCGGCGTCATCGTGCGGAACATCGCCGCCGCCTTCCTCCCAAACGCCGGCATCGCCGCCGGAGAAAGGATCATCGCTGGGGGAAAAATCAGTCATCCCGGTTTCCGGGGCGGCTTCGGCCTCCATTCCGCCGGTATCAGCGGGAAGGCCAGTCTGCTCAGTCAGTTCCTGCTCTTCAGGAATGGGTACAGTTTTTTTCCTTGGCATTGTGAAATTATTCCTCCTCTTCACATTTTGATTTCGGTCTAACGAATATGGAATCTCTGGTCGCAGTCACGACCCGAGTTGTTCCTGTTGTTTCTGTAGAAGCCGGCACCGGCTGTTCTTCATCCGCCGCCGGCTGAGAGGAAACAGAGGGCTGTTCTTCCTCTTTGGGATGAGAAGCTGTCCTCTTTGCCTGCGGTGATTGCCTCTGCCGCTTTGCTGGAGTTTTGGGCACTGCTGGTTTCTTTTGCGTTCTGCCTGCCGGAGGAGCAGACGGCTCCACCATCTCTTCGCCCTGCCGGACCGTCCCTTGTGCCGGGTTCCCTGTCGGAGCGGCTTTCTTGGCGGGAGGCTTGGGCTGCTTGTTCTTCTCCTGGGCTACACGCCAGTCAGGGACATGGGCGGAGGCCTTGCTGGGCCGCAGCTTCTTAGCTTCCGGATGCTTTGAGTAGTCGTACTTATCCACCTCCAATACATTTTTGCCCCGGATAATCACCAGGGCGCGGTCCACATCCATGCGCAGCACCTCATCCATCGTCATCAGCCTGCGCTTGCCGACGCCGCTGGTCTCCCGGTATTCCGGGGTATAGTTGGAAATGCGCCAGGTCCCCAGCTGCTTGGCCTTGCTGGTTACGGAAATACTTGCCTCACCCGTTCGCTGGGAGATGAAATCCGCTGTCAGGGCATCGGTGCAGCCAAGGAACAGCGTCACATCGCAGTT